>NZ_LMTZ01000161.1 GCF_001456025.1 Mastigocoleus testarum BC008 | reverse complement strand
TGATTATTACGTTAGTTCTGGCTCACAGTTAACACTGTCCAAAACCAGACGGCTAGCGTGTTGCAAATTTTCGGAAGAGTCTATTAGGAAAATATTAATGGAAAGTTTATATACATCAGTTATTAACTTCTTCGTACAAGATGATTGGAACTATACAGAAGTAGAAGAAGGTAGAGCTTTTAAAGTAGCAGTAGATTTGGACAATAGTAATTACAACTGCTACATAATTATTAATGAAGAAAAGAGAAATTTTAAATTTTATTCCATATCTCCAGTGAAAGTACCTGAAAATAAATACACCGAAATGGCGGAGTTCTTCACTCGGGCGAATTATGGAATGAATTTAGGTAATTTTGAAATGGATTTTAGAGATGGGGAAATTCGCTATAAAACCAGTATTTATCTGGCAGATAATGAATTAGATTTTCCCATTATCAAAAGAATGGTTTATGCAAATCTATCTACCATAGATGATTATTTTCCTGGAATGATTAGAGTTATTTTCGCCAAAGCTTTGCCAGAAGATGCAATATGTGAAGTGGAGGAATGTGAAAAGGAAACCGCTTCGTAATAATTTGGCGCTACGCGTAATTAGACTTATTTGTCACTTAAAGTACTTTCATCTTTTCTCTTATGTTAGATATCATCAAGAAATAGCTTCTAAATATACTGATATTTTATGCCTTTACCTGGTGGAGCAGCAGATAAAATTGGCAACCGATACGAAGGTCGGTGGACTGTATATTGCATGATTGATGTCATGGATGAGAAAGCTGATTCTATCCGCTTAGAAAAACCGGGTGAGGATTCTTTTGAGTTTTTTGTTCGTAAAAATGGTAACTTAGAGTGCCATCAAGTTAAGTGTCAAAAAAGTGGACGCGGGCGTTGGACGCTGAAAGCCTTGGAAGATGGGAAAGTTCAAGTTTTATCAGATTTTTGGAAGAGTCTTAGTAATCCTGATGTTTACTGTGTATTTGTTTCGACTCAAGATGCGGACGAGTTCCAAGAGTTAGCGAATCGTGCAAGAGATGCGACATCCTGGACAGAATTTGAAGATGATTATCTTAACAACACATTATCAGGTCATTTCGATACACTTCGTCAAAAGTGGGGAAATTGTTCTGATATCGACGCTTTTGAAGCTTTGAAGCGAGTTCGTGTTGAAACAGTAGGTGAAGTTTTTCTGGTTGATACTGTTGATAATCGACTAGCAACTTTAGTGGAGGGCGATCCAAAAACTATCCGGCTCGAACTCGCTGAATTAGTGCTGGAGAGGATTCATTGTGAATTGACGACACATGATATTTGGGATTATTTGCTACGAGAACGAAAGTACCGTCGTCGCGAATGGGGAAAAGATCCTCATGTGTTAGCTGTAGTTGATTCTGTAAACAACTCTTATATTTATTCGTTGTGCGATACTCAAGCTATTGCAGGTGGTATTATTCCTCGAGATGAGGCTCAAATTGCTTTTGAGAAACTAACTGAAGAAAAGCAGAGTATTTTACTGGTAGGTGAAGCAGGAGTTGGTAAAAGTGGTGTCACGCTACAAGTTCTAGAAAAGTTACAAAATCAAGGTTTTCCTATACTTGCTTTTCGCGTCGATCGTCTAGAACCAGCGCTATTACCTAATAATGTAGGTCAGCAGTTAGATTTACCAGCTTCTCCTGCAATTGTTTTAGCTAATATTGCACAAAATCGAGATTGCGTGCTTGTTATTGACCAACTTGATGCTGTGAGTTTAGCATCCGGTCGTAATCCTCAATTTTTTGATTGTATTTGTGAGATTATTAAGCAAGCTCAAGCTCATCCTAATATTCGTTTATTATTAGCTTGCCGCAAGTTTGATTTAGATAATGACGATAGATTAAAGCGTTTTATTGATGAGAAAAGTGGTATTGCTAAAGCGATCGCTATTAATCGTCTTTCTCACTCCACAGTCAGAAATATTGTTGTCAATATAGGTTTAGATACAGCGCAATTAACTAAAAAGCTGCTTGACTTATTATCAATACCCTTGCATTTGAGTTTGTTAGCACAAATAGCAGAAGATTCTACGGTAGAAGATGCTTTAAGCTTTCAAACAGCAAAGGAACTATACGATCGTTTTTGGAAATACAAGCAACGCAAATTACGGGAACGCCTTGGTCCTTCAGTTCGATGGACGCAGGTTATTGATAGTTTATGCGACTATATGAGCAGTCAGCAAAAACAAACTTTATCTGCTCCAGAAAGGGTTGTTGATGACTTTGCGGATGATGCAAACGCGATGGCTTCCGAACATATTTTAATTTGGCAAGACAAGCGTATTTCATTTTGTCACGAAAGTTTTTTTGACTATGCTTTTGCACGTCGCTTTGCGTCTCGTGGTCAGGAATTATTACAGTTTTTACGAAGCAGCGAGCAACATCTTTTTCGTCGCGCTCAAGTTAGACAAATTCTAATCCACCAACGAGAAGAAGATTTCGATTACTACCTTGAAAATCTTCGAGAACTGCTTACTAGTCCAGACATTCGCTTCCATTTAAAAAAGGTAGTATTCGCTTTACTAGCAACATTGAATGACCCCACACAAGAGGAATGGGAGATTATCTCTGAGTTGATGTGTGACGAAATCAATCCTCTTACACAGGAAGTTTGGATTGTATTAAATCCCATCTTCCGCACTCTAACTGTCACAATCGGTAATTACTTAAATAAATCAATAATGGAAGAGTAAAAAAGTACTTTTTACCACTAAAAATTTCTTCAAGCTTATAAATGTCTTGATAAAACTACATCAAATCTATTCTCAATAAGTGGCAATAAGAATCAAAAATATTTTTGGTTGATTTTGATAGATAAATCTCTATGCTATTTTATGTTTTTCACTAATAAACCTGATGCAAAGATATTTGAAAAATAAAATTAGATATGACGATTTAGAACTATTAACGAAGATACGAGAATAGTTCAAAAAAGTAAAAATAATTATTAATTAATAGTATATCTCTTAAAATTATGTAACTAAGCTATAGTAATGATGACAATCTTTAGGTAATAATTTTAGAATAAAATTTCTATCTTGGCTCCAATTAGAGACTTGTTTTTGATTGTTAAAGCTAACAACATGGATTGATTGAAAGCATTGAAATATCCATCTCAAAGTGGGGCGGTCTGTTGATTTACCTAACTGGTTTTTGAGAGTTGATTTTGACTTGRATAAAGCTGCTCGTATTTCTCTTTGAGCAATGGTATATACCAGCAAACATAAACCCATTATCATTGCTAGAGATTCTATTCTTTCAGGGCTTTTTAGAAAAATACTGTCTGCAAAAAACAAAGGGTCTTTGAGAAAACCAAATCCTCGCTCGCATGATTGTTGTGCTTTATATTCACTAATCATAGAATCATTGCTAAGTTCTTTTGATTCTAAAAGATTTGTTGCAATGATAAATCTACCTGCACTACATATTTCCTTTTTGATTTTATCTTCATCTTCTATATAAGTCGCTAGTATTTTATAGCAGCTTTCTTGCTTTTCATTGACTTGCYCTAGSTCCAMTTTAATAACTTCAGTTTTATCAATGCGATGATATTTGAATTTTTTTGATAGTTTGGATAATGCTTTCACAGCATCTGATTCACATGCAAATGTATCTTGTGATAATTGCTTTAATTCTCTTTTAGTCTTTTCTGATACTTTAATAATTTTTTTTGATAACTTGTCTAAATCCGATTTTCTTCTAGCTTTGCTTTGTACTACTAACCATCTCTGCTTTATTTCTCCATAAGTTACTTCTTTTTCAACATATGAATATCCATCTATTCTACTCTCAACAAATTCTGATTCTGGTAAAGTTGATACCAATTCTTTTGCTAATTTAATAGTCAATGGTACTCTACATAACCACCTAATATTAGACATTAGTTTTATATTTRGTTYTGTATATAATGCAGAGTCTGCCACTATTAAACTATCAACTTGTATCTGMTTTTTATAATTAATTGCTATTGAGCCRAAGCGTGAAGAATCTACTTGATTTCCAGATGCTGACTTAAAATATACTGGTATATCTCCATCTCCAGAGCATATCAATTCTATGATGAATTGCTTTAAGTCTGGTCTATGGTCGCGAGAATAACCATAGGTTATATTTATTGGTTGTACTGATTTTACCTGTGTTTTTTCTGGATAATTCTCAGCTTTTTTATCCTCAAATATTACTTCTGGTAAATTTGAATTATATTCCCCATGCACATGTATTGATGATGAGTCTAGATGTGATGAACGCAAAGATACATTAAATTTATTTACTGCATTTAATGAAATTGCCAAAAATACTGCGTCAAGCCCTTTTATAAATAATTTATCCATCACTCTACCCAACTTATCATCATTTAGATATTCTGGTTTTACTGCTTCTCCTATTAAATGTTCACAAGCTATTTGCTCAAAAAACTTCGGGAACATATATAACGGTTTAGACACAAATCCTAATCCGTTTAAAATCATTGCTTTGACAACATGTCCTGCACTGACTTTTTCTCCTGGTTTTGACCCTAATAAATCATTAATTATTTCTACTAATCCAATGGAATCTACGATTCCTGCTACTATCCCTAAATGGTCTATATTTTGTATTTCAACATYTTTTATATCAAACATAAAAACAGAATTTTACAACACAATTCTGTTTAAATTCTCACATTATTATTTCGAGCAAAAATATTTTCTTACTTTTTTTAAGAATCTTTTTAGCCTCATCAAAGACTTCAACTCAAAATACTTTTTGATAGTTCCCAAGTTTAATGAGATAACTTCCCATTAGTCTCATGAATATCTAAGTCTTGTTTAATAAATATGTACTACAAAATCTCATCCCCTTGGTGTGTGACAGTTAGAGTGCGGAAGATGGGTTAAATAATTCTATTCACTGGTTTGAATTGCTAGATGAACTGGGAATAATCAAACAGTGGCTAAGGGATGAAAGGGAGGAACGCATTGACAGAACTGTAAGACTGCTGTCATTTATGCAAAAGCAGGTTCCAGACCGAGTAGCTGAGTTGTTAGAACCTTTTGTTGGTATTTCAGATGCTTGGTCTAAAAGATTTGTATATCTAATCGGGTTTGCAGAATTTGGTACTGGACGACGTTTTTTTGATTTATTTCTACGCTTAATTGATACAGGTATACTTGACGACCAGGTAGATGATAGAAGCACTCACAACAGGGACTTTTGGAGTCACATATATAATTTACCAAAGCAAAATCCGGAGTGGGCTTGTGAAGCAATTGGTTGCTACTTAAATAGACGGCTGAATATTAGCCTCGCAGCCGAACGACCTAACCCTTTTGACAGTAATTCTGATGCTTTTCCCTACAGTGTTTGTTATGAAGAAGCTATAAATGAAAGTGCCAGCAACGCGCCTAAAGCATTTATCGAAAATGTGCTCCCTTTTATGCTTTGGGTTATGGAGTTAACAGCAATAAAGCAAGGTAATCCACCTTGGCAAGATGCAGTTTGGAGATTTCGCATCTATGGCGATGCCTATAAGATTGATAAGTTGTTACTAAATAAAATGGAAGCAGCACTGTCGAATTTAGCTGCTAATAATCCTGAAGATTTTGCTAAGATTTCCGAACAATATCTACGTCATTCCAATTTTGAAACAATACAGTACTTGTTAGTTCGTTCTTATACTGCAAATCCCGAAAGATTTGCAGATGAAGCCATTGATTACCTTTGTGAGCAGCCAGCACGACTCAAAACAGGAGGAGCTTTAGGTATTCACGGAGTAATTTATGATGAATACTATTGGGCTACTTATCAACTGCTAAAAGTAACTACAACCTTTTGTTCAGAAGAGCAGATAATAAAGTTACAAGCAGTGATTCTTGACTACTGCACAGATGTGGAAAAAACTATCATCGGTCTTAGCGATCGAGGTTATCCACAACTGGTTTTATTAAAAGCTATTGTTCCTTCTCGACGCACAGAACTAGCTAATCGTCGATTGCAGGAGTGGGAACGCAAATTTCAAGATTCACACTCACTTGAAAGACTAGAAAACGTTGAGTCATCAGATTTAATGGCTTCTATAGTTGGCTCTCCCATACCTGAAAATGCAGCAGAAAAAATGACGGATGAGCAATGGCTAAACGCTATTGCTTGTTATAACCAAAATGAACCAAATTTTTTGTTTCGAAGGGATGGGGAATTTTTAGGCGGTTCAGGTGAGTTGTCACGCATTCTTGAAAAACAAGTTAAAGCTGAACCAGAGCGTTTCGCTAAATTAGTCTGGGAATTTCCTGATCGTACACACCCGCACTATTTTGATGCAGTTTTATGTGGTATTGCTGAAGTTGGACTAGATGCTGAAACTGCCCTTAGAGTATGTCAGCGTTGTCATCAATTACCCAATCGTCCTTGTGGGCGTCGGATTTGTTGGTTATTTCAAAAATTATCGAAATTAACTTGGTATCAAGAAGCTTTTGATATTGTGATTTGGTATGCGTTAAATGACCCTGACCCAGTAGCAGAATTACAGCGTACCAATCAAAGTCATAATATCCTTTCTAAAGGAATTAATTCAGCACGAGGCAGTGCAGTAAGCGCGATCGCAAAACTTATTTTTGCTGACAAAAATCGTGCCTCCTATTTCCAAGAAGCTTTACAACAAATAGTTAAAGACCCTTGCATTGCTGTGAGGTCATGTGCTGCAAAGGTACTAACAGCGATGTTGAATTACGATCGAAATTTGGCTGTCAGCTTGTTCCAAGAACTTTGTAAAACTGAAGAAGACGCATTATTGGGAACACAAACCGTTGAGTCCTTCTTATACTATGGATCGCAAACTCATTTCGAAGCATTGCTCCCCATTCTCGAACGTATGATAATGTCTGAGTTATCAGAAGTAGTAAAGATCGGAGTTCAACAAGCTTGCTTATTATCTTTATTTATTGAAGAAGCGCGTTGGCTTGCTGAACTTTGCTTGTCTGGGACAGAAACTCATCGGGCAGCTGCTTCTGAAATATTTATAAAATATCTAAGGGAAGCGCGTTTTCGAGAATTTTGCGAAAATGCTTTGATTCAACTTTTTCATGATTCTAATGTAGCAATTCGTTCCCAAGCGGCTAAATGCTTCCTTTTGTTTGAAGAAGAACAACTCGGTGAGTATGTCAGCTTAATTGAAGCATTTGTTGATAGTCCTGCATTTACGAACAACAGTAGAGACTTATTGCGTGCGCTGGAAAAAACAAGTGCAAAACTTCCAGATGTAACCTTTCGAGTGTGCGATCGCTTCCTCCAAAACCTACAATCAGACAATCCTGAAGTTCGTAATCGTACAGTCTTCGCAAACGAAGTAAGTAAACTAATTGTACGATTGTACAGTCAAACTAAAAACGAAAAATTGCGATCGCCCCGCGCGTTGCGATCGCGTTGTCTTGATTTAATTGATAATATGTCTCAAATGGGAGTTTACGGATTAAACGAAGCGCTACAGGGAATTGAAAGATAGCTTGTAAGGTGGGAAAATGTACATAATCCCTCATGAAAACTTCAAATTATAATAATTTGCCTACCCTACACAAACAGATAATAATTCTTCTACCCGATTGCGATTTTGACTGACAAAATATAAAGTAACTAAGATTTACCTTTATATAAGAAGAATTAAAACTATGACACTCAGCCTGTGCATGATTGTCAAAAACGAAGCACAAGCATTACCCAGATGCTTAAAAAGCGTTAAAAATGTTGTTGATGAAGTCATAGTGTTGGACACAGGTTCAACCGATAAAACGCCACAAATCGCCAAAAAATTAGGAGCCAAGATTTATAAATACGAATGGTGTAATGATTTTAGTGCGGCTCGAAATGAAGCTTTAAAATACGTTACCGGCGATTGGGTTTTAATTTTAGATGCAGACGAAACCCTAAATCCAGAGGTTATCCCGTCTTTGCGGGAGGTACTAAAAATGGAAGAGTACTTACTCATAAATCTTCTACGTCAGGAAATAGGTGCAAAGCAATCTCCTTACTCTTTGGTTTCCCGTTTATTTAGGAATCATCCAGGAATTCGTTTTGACCGTCCATATCATGCTTTAGTAGACGATAGCATCACAGAGATTATCGCTCGAGAACCAGAGTGGCAAATTGGACGATTGCCAGGAACTGCCATTTTCCATACAGGATACCAACAAACTGCGATCGCAAAACATAATAAATATGAACGAGCACAAAAAGCCATGGAAGCATTTTTGGCTCAGCATCCTGATGAACCTTATGTTTGCAGCAAATTAGGTGCTTTGTACGTCGAAATTGGAAAATTACCTCAGGGAATTGAATTACTGCGTCGGGGATTATCTGCGAAAGATGCAGACGAACAGGTTTTGTACGAACTCCACTATCATCTGGGAATTGCTTACACCAGAACTGATGATATTAATAAAGCAATTTCCCAATATAACTCAGCAATTAAATTACTCATCGACCCCATGCTCAAGTTGGGAGCATATAATAACTTGGGTAACTTGTTCAAAGAAACAGGGAATTTAACCGGAGCCAAAGCTGCTTATGAAACAGCAGTAAAACTAGATCCCAATTTTGCTACCGGATACTTTAATTTAGGAACAACGCTCAAAGCAATGGGTGCATTAGCAGAAGCAATTAAGGCTTATCGTCGAGCTATTTTGCTGCAACCCGACTACGCGCAAGCATATCAAAACTTGGGGGTTCTACTTCTCAAATCAGGTTATATAAAAGATAGTAAAGTTGCGTTTCAAAATGCTATAACCCTTTACAAACAACAAGACCCCGAAATAGCAAAGGAACTATTTGAAGGTTTAAAAGATTTAGGTGTAGCAATTGAAAATTAAGTAGAACCGTTTGCATGTTCCCCATCAATAACATTATTTAGATGGGGGGTGCATTGAAAAGTTTTCGCTTCGCACTATCAATAAAAATCTTGTAGTGTCAAATCTTTAGTGCTAAATATTTAGTTATGTAAACTTACTTTCCAGTTTCCGATTTTTGCGAAGGGAAACTAGTAGAAAAATTTTAGTTACAAGTGGTAAAAATGACTTGATAAATATAATTTTTCTGTATTTTTTGATTTACTCTAAATATCACTAGATAAATATAATGGGAATTTATGATAAAAAAAATTCTGTATGATTTTTAAATTCCTAAAAAATACACATTTATCCGTATTGGAACAGCCGGAACTTTTATTGGAATTTTAAGCGTTATATTATTTAGTAACAGGGATTACTTCCTTACGTCGCAATGACTGTAATTACGTTGTCCATGTGTAAGTCCTGATTAAATAACAAAATTGAACTTATCTGTAATTAGATATGTGACTAGCAAAGGTCGGTAGAAATAAAAAACCATTTATAAAATCTAATAGCCAGATAATATAATACTTATTACTTATTACTTATTACTTATTACTTATTACTTATTACTTCCGCACAGCGATACTAGTTTTTTATCGACTTAAAGTCATAGGTATTGTATATCCCGAATAATTATCTCTAAAAAAACCATTTAGCGATCGCCCTTCAGGTGATATTGTCAAATTCGCCACACCTTGGGTATTAGCTGCGGTTTGATAGTTAATCAAAACTGATTGACCTTGAATTTGTCCCTGTCCAACTGCTGTGACTCCATAAAATGGGTTAACTTCTTGGAGCGCAACCAAATTACCCCTTTGCTCAATCCGATACGAAAGTCCATTGGGACTATACCAAGTACCAGTTATGTTGATGCTTTGGGTTTGTGGAGATATGTTCCCTTGATTGAAATTTCCCTGCTTTTGCTCTAATTCTTTAAAACGCTTTTCTAACTATTCCTGTCGTTTCTCTAATTCTGCTTGGGATAAGTTATCTAGCTTCTTACCTGCTATACCTTTAGGTTTCTCGCGGAAAACAAACTTGAACCCCCCAGGTAACTGCATTTCACCAACGATGAAACCTGAGTAGACCGTGTAAATAGTCAAAGGTACTACCAGTACGAAGAAAACAGTCCATATAAATTGAGAAGTATTCTTCATGAAAGTTGTTTTGCGATCTATGATTAATTATGATTTTAGATATCTGCTTTCAAAAAAGCTTTGAAATTATTATTTGTCTCTACTCCTGTTGGACCCCTTGGTACTGGACTTGGTGGTGGTGTTGAACTAAGTTTGTATAACATCGCCAAACAATTGATCCGTCAAGGTCATCAACTACAAATTCTCGCCCCACAAGGTTCTACATGGGACGATCTACCAATTGCAGAAATTTCGGGAAACTTACAAGTAATCGCCCAATCCCAAGAACGTAACACCCCCGTAAATATGCCAGAAAATCCTCTTTTGGGGAATATGTGGGAATATGCACGTCAAGTTCAAAGTGAATATGACTTGATTGTGAACTTAGCTTATGATTGGTTACCGTTCTACCTAACGCCGTTTTTCCAAACACCCATCGCTCATTTTGTTAGTATGGGTTCTCTATCTGATGCACTAGATTTTATTATACAGCAAGTAGCTAAGCAATTTCCCGGTACAATTGGTTTTTATACTCCTTCTCAAGCCGCAACTTTTCCCGAATTAACGCCACCCTTGTACCATTTGAGTAGTGGAATTGACTTGTCGTTATATGAATTTTGTCCCCAACCCAAAGAGCAATTAGTTTGGTTGGGTCGTATTTCTCCAGAAAAAGCTTTAGAAGATGCGATCGCAACTGCTCAAAAAACCAATCTTCCGCTTTATATTTTGGGTAAAATGCAGGATGAAGCATACTGGGAAAAAATCCGTCAAGATTATCCAAATGCAAGAGCAGAATATTTGGGTTTTTTACCAACCACAGAAATGCAAAAGGTCGTTAGAGAATGTAAAGCATTATTAATGACACCCCGCTGGGTAGAAGCCTTTGGTAACGTTGCGATCGAAGCTCTTGCTTGTGGAGTACCGGTAATTTCCTATGCTCGCGGTGGTCCTGCAGAAATTATTCGAGATGGTCAAACCGGATTTTTGGTGGAGCCAGATAGCGTCCAAGGCTTAGTAGATGCTGTTTTGTCTTTAGATAAGATAAACCGTTATACTTGTCGTCAACAAGCAGAAACCGAATTTTCTTTAGAAGCATTGGGTTTACGCTTCGAAGAATGGTTCTTAAAGATTTTGGATACAAGAGGTTAAATTTATTAATTTTTTGTATATTAAGTATTTTCTTTTTACTGGTTTGTACTGATTACCACTGACAAAGCGGTAAAAAGAAAATACAAATAGATAATTGATTTTTTTCTAACACTAATTTTATATTATCTCTCCTTGCTTTTTATAACCTTCCCCATCGCGCCAACCTAGTAATGTTTACGGAACTGTAGTTTCAAAAACTGTAGTTTTAAGACCTGTGAAGGTGGCGCGTTAATAAAAATTAATATAGCGCCAAGTAGCTAGATTAGGACATATATGAATCCTAAAACCTATGTATAGTAAATTTTGCTCGCCATAGACGCGGTCTGTTATGTCCTAGGGACACGCTGTACTAACGACTTTTTACTTTTTACTTGCGCGCAGCGCTATATAGCTGACTTTTCAATACCAATACCCAATATCAGATTTAGTACCAGACTTAGTAGTAGCAAATTATCCATGCAAACTCAAATTCTCAAATCAAAATTAGCGACTGTACCATCTCCCCTCAAACCAGGAGATTTACTCCAGGTGATTGCTCCTAGTGGTGCTTTGCGAGAATTTGGGGATTTCCAAAAGGGCGTAGATATTTGGCGTTCGCGCGGTTATCGAGTAGAAATAATTTCTGAAATAGATCGTACTTGGGGATATCTCGCAGGTGAAGACGAACATCGTCGCAACCATTTAGCAGCAGCATGGGAAGATTCAGAATGTCGAGGTATTCTCTGTGCTCGAGGTGGTTTTGGTACTACCCGTCTGCTGGAAAATTGGACTTGGAGTTTTAGCAGCTCAACACAAAAAGATAAAACATTTAAAAACAATAAAAATACAATATCCAAAAACGGGAAGGTATCCAGTGCAAAGTGGTTAATTGGGTTTTCTGATATTACCGCTTTATTATGGAGTCTTTATAAAGAAGGTATTTCTGGCGTTCACGGTCCTGTATTAATTACTTTGGGAAAAGAACCCCAATGGTCAATAGATCGATTATTTGACTGGGTAGAAGGTCGTCCCCTCAAATCATTGTCTGGTAATGGTTGGAATGGAGGTATCGCCCAAGGTAATTTGCTTCCAGCTAATCTTACCGTTGCGACACATCTTTTGGGTACCCCAATGCAACCAAATTTAGAAGGGGTAATTTTAGCAATCGAAGATGTGACCGAAGCACCCTATCGTATCGACCGGATGTTAACCCAATGGCGTATGAGTGGTGCTTTAGCAAAGGTAAGCGGGATAGCTGTTGGTCGTTTTAGCCAATGCGAAGCACCAGCAAAGAGTTCTAGTTTTAGTGTGGAAGAAGTATTGCGCGATCGCCTGGGCGATTTAAATATTCCAATTATCTCCGATTTACCCTTTGGTCATGATGGTTGCAATGCAGTTTTACCTGTAGGAGTACCGGTTGAGTTGAATGCAGATACAGGGGTTTTGAGTTTTGGGTGATGGGTAATTGGTAATAGACCTGTCCGGAATATTAACTTGGTGCCAAAAAAATGGTAGAACGGAGTTTTCACCGTCTACCAAAATGAAAAATCCACTTCATTATATTCAAGAATACCCACAGCGCACAAAACAAATACTGGGAATAAGCAACGAGCAATTTCAAGAATTATTAAACCAGGCTGAAATACATCATAATAAAATTCAGGCTGAGATTGAACGTAAAAAAATACGTATAAATGAGAAAGGAGGAGGTCGTAAACCAAAACTGGAGGTAAAAGAAGAGATATGTTTATGCCTGTTTTATTTGAGGCAAATGCCAACATTTGAAGTTTTAGGATTGCATTTTGGTGTATCTAAAACAGAAGCAAATGATACATTTCATTACTGGCTAAAAATATTACGAAATATTTTGCCTGCTAGTCTTATTGAAGAAGTTGAAAAACATGATAGTGATTATGCTACTGCTATAGAGTTATTGAGAGAATTTCAATTGATTGTAGACAGCATGGAACAGCCAAGAGAACGCCCCTCCAGCCATGAAGAACAGAAAAAGTATTTTTCAGGCAAGAAGAAGCAACACACATTTAAGAATCAATTTATTGTGTTGCCGTATGGCAAAGACATTGTAGATGTAGAGGTAGGTAAAAAGGGACCAAGAAGTGATATTAGTTTGTTTTGTGAGCAGCAAGAAAAGTTTGACTCCGATCAAATGTTTGAAGGAGATAAAGCATATCAGGGAGGAGAGAATATAAAGACTCCTTATAAGAAACCACGTAAGGGAGAATTAAATGCACAACAAAAAGCAGAAAATAAGGAATTTTCTAGTAAACGTATCTTTGTTGAGCACATAATTAGAGTTGTTAAAATATTCCAGATTGCACGGAAAAAATTCCCACTAAATTCTCGAACTTACGAGCAGGTAATTCTTACCATTTGTGGATTAGTTAGGCTACGAATTGGTGCACTAATACTACCATCTTTATAAAAGTTGTAAACATGGGTGAGGTTATGAATTAGTTATCAATATTTTTGTTGATAGTTGCTATCAGTAACTTTCTCTAAATCTGATTATTACGTTAGTTCTGGCTCACAGTTAACACTGTCCAAAACCAGACGGCTAGCGTGTTGCAAATTTTCGGAAGAGTCTATTAATTGTGAGTACCAACCATTATCGTCTTTCTGCACAAGTTGAGGGGTAACTTCTACTTTGTACTTGCGTTCCAAATTGCCTTTTCTTAGAGACAATAATTCTTTCTCTGTTTTTGCTTGTTTTTTTGATAGTATCTCTAATTCGTTATTGTCTGGTGAATATGCATCGGAGATATCATTGTTATATTGTTCATAATTCTCATTCTTGTTGTCTTTGACTGCTTCGTCAACCTTGTCTACTTCTGAAGTATCTGGTAACTTGATATCCCATTCTGACTCGGGAATTATGTTATGTCCCTCTGCTGCTAAACCTTTCTCTACTTCATCTCGGTAATGCCATTTCCCAGCATTAATTATTGCTCCTAATTTTGCCCAAGTTGTTAAACAAATTGGCTCAAAGTTACCATTTACTGTTTCTTCTAATGCTGCATCGATTAGTTTATTTCTATTTGATTTATCCAGTTGCTTACTGCTTACAATTAATCCTTTGTAATTGCTAGATTTATTACCTACAAAACCAATTCCTTTTGCTTTTACCCAAATGTATCTTGGTACTGGTTCACGGTATCTGGAAAGGAATTGTCTTACACTATCTGCCGTGGATACTCCTGAGAATATTCCAAATACTGCATCAAAATGTTTAATATCAATTGATACCCCTGTTTCTAAGGTCGGTGTTGATAGAACTATATCGTAATCTTTCAACACTTCATTGAGATTTGAAGTACATTGATATGCTGGATGTTCTGGGTTTTGTACTGCTTCTGAATCTATTCTAAGTATACGTATCTCAGGTAATTCTTTATTGATTTCTTTCTCAAACTTTTTTATCAGCTTTTCTAAGTTCTTCGATGAATACTTTGATTTATATTTTTGAGCTGATAAACAGAAGAATATTTTCTTCCCTTCTTTGATTAGTTCTACAGCTTTGGCGAATAATCGCTTTGGGTTTTTATCTTGGAAGCTGTAAACATTCCAAGGATTAGTGAATTTGTATTCATTTACTATGATATATTTCTCTACGTCGAAGCCAATTAATCCGCTTATAAAGTCAATTGCGATGTCGTTTAAGTCTGCATCTGCAATGATGATTTTACCACCGGACTTAATTACATGTCTGAGTAGATTCTGAAGGGTTTTGATGATTTTTACTCGCTCTTTCTCACAGGTTTGGCTACTTAGTAAATGCCACAGTAGTTGTTGAATTTCATCAAAGATGATTACTACTCTTCCCCAATGCTCCCATTTGAAGTGAGCTTGAGATTCCTCATGTAGGGAGTCAACACACAAAGCCATCCCTTCTCTATCCCCTAACTCATAATCTTTCAGTTCGGTAATGTAAGGAATATATATTCTTTCTGCTGTCTGCAATGAAAGTTGCACTCGGTGCGATATCAACAAAACCCGCATTTCACCTGACAATTGGTAGGGACGAACATATTCTTTGATCAGTTCTGTCTTACCTGCCCCTTTGGGTGCTTTTATACCGACTAGTTGTGCGCTGTCTGGTGGTGTTAGTTCTGTTGGGTTATTTCTATCGAGCAGATATCTTCTATTTACTGTCTTGTTTGCTTTGTAGGTAAGGCGAACCATTTGCAGCATTTCCCAACACTCAAAACTGAGCCTATCTCCATAGAATTCCCAGAAACACTCGTCGATGTCGTCATATTCAGCACAATTATGGCAGTAATCATCAATACCTTTTCCCTTGTCCCCGTTCCACTTCAAGAATGAGACTTGGCATCCAAATAGTTTTAGTAGATTCGCTGTTTTCTTCTGGGCGTTGTTGACTGACCGGATTGTAGACACCTTGCTGTCTTGGTCAAATGCAAAGATAAATTCACGCCCGTTCTGCGCGAACTTCTCGATCTGGGGAATTAACCGAGGATTACCAATTGGGAAACCCTCCTCATCCCTTAATTGGCGGTATCCTGAGTTAACTCCTGGTAACGCTAGAGCAACAATACCACGACTTAACAATGCTCCTGCTTTTTTCGCGCCCTCGGTTATTACTATTGGTATGTTTGGGTTATTCCAAACCCACACCCAGAATTGTCCATAGCCTAGTTCTTTGTAGTTCTCTGGTAGCTCGACGTTGAAATTCCGTGCTACTTTGACCCAAATGTGGTGAGGTACTTTCAGGGCGAATACCTCTGTGGGCATTTCGCACGGTCCATCGTATTTGATTTTTTTCTGTGGATTCTCGAAATCTACTCGGGGATTGTCACCTTTAAATTGCCCCCAGAGCGAATCTTCCCAGGTCAAAACATCTATTCCAGATACCCAGAATCCACCATCTTCCAGGGAACGATACCGCCTCAAGTATTTGTCAGAAACCCTATAGTCATTGCGCCGCTGTATCTTAGGACTGATTAAAAGCTTGTCATAGACTTCTTCACCAAATAACGATTCAATATTTAAAGAGATTATTCCTGGATCTACTTCCGATCTATTCCATTCCTCCCAATGGTTTGCTTTTATCCATTCTGGAGGGGTGGAAGTTTCCCGTTTTTTAGGTGCAAATGCCTTCAGGTTTTTTAGTGCAAAGGCGATCTGTAATCTTAATATTCTGCGGTAGAAATGCATGTGTGTTGTACTCCATTTTTTTTGTTTGGAGTTATCCACACCGGTTCAACTTGATTGAGTAATAAGTAAGAATTGGAGGCAGGCTTGTCACGCAAGCTGGCGTGCTGAAAGTAAATAATTCAATTTTTATTTACTTCCACTCATTACTTCCTAGATAATTGCATGCAGTTACTAAATTGATTGATGCATACAATTTGACACACCTATTGCTAAGGAAGACGCGCAGCATGCGCCACGAATGATTAGCAATTTGTATCACCAACATTTGTATTTATTGTTGAGATGTTGTTACATTCGAATTGGTTTTTTTGTTGTGTTCCTCTGGGGATACACGTGGCATTTTGCCCATTCCTCATACAGGAATGATTTAGATGTAACAACGTTGTCGAACCAGAGGGATAACTTTCTTCTCAAGTTCTTAGCTTGTAATTATTCAAGATTTTTAAGCTTTTAACAAAGGGTAGAAACCTTGAAGTGGCAGCTTTTCATCATTTTTTTTGACAAAAAAGCACACGGTTATGATACCTTTGTGATAGGATAAGATACAAAGGTGGATATGAGTGACTCACAACAGTTGTGAATCACAGTTTTTTTGTGATTTAGTGATTGTTAGTTACTTTCTAAAATTGTTCTACACTCACCTCCTTTTGTTTGCGTTTTAATTCTCAAGGACTCCAGTTATGGAATCTCCTAGCGGGTCGTATTTTTCTAGAGTGTGATGTCTTCGGGTCTCCAGTCCAAATCGATCGCACTTTTAGATAAAATACCGGCTCTAGGCTTTTAATTATTTTTAATACTGCTAACCTCCTTATTTTAGTTATAGACGTCACCAATCTACCATGAAATTGGTGACGTCTCATCATGACGGGGAATTATTTTAGTTTGTAACAAGAAAATTTTTAAATTCCTTTGCATCATTCTTCTTTTACTCCACTTAATAGTTTCTCTTCACTTATCTGTTTGTATCTGCTATCTAACTATCTTCGTATATACAAAAATCGATAAATGTCGCTAAAGTAAAAATACTCAATAAAAAGTAAGACATAGAATTTTCACCAAAAATCTCATTACATATTGTGTATTGAGGTTTTTAGCACTTACGAGAATTAACAAATAAGAATTTACCAACCGTATTGATATGACTATTATTTTTTACAAACTTTCTTTGTTTTCAGTTTCCTGTTTACTCTTAGCTGCCTCACTTTTTTGATCGCCTCCCCGCGTTTCTCCTAATAATTCAGTACTTTTGTTGATGACTCCTTCTCCTTTTAATTCCTGAAACAAAATAATTTCCAGCAACCTATTAGCACTAATACCTCTTTTTTTAGCTAGCTTGTTTAGTCCATCGATTACCACTTCGTCAATCCGGAATGTCCTCGTTTTTCTTTGTCTCTCCATTTCAAGCAAAAACATCTGTTACCTCTCAATTAAACACGAATGTGCTTTCGATGTACATAAGATTTGCTTGGCATAAATCAATAGTAACACTGAAGATGTGCATTCGATATTATTTTTTCTAATCAAAAATAATACTTTCGATAAGTACCTCTCATTTCAAAAGTGTTGCTATCGATGTGCTTACGAGCTATCTTGGAAATTGTAGACATCAAGCAATTATATTTCTCTCTTGGTTCGCTTATTTCTTAGCCATATACACCTTATATATAGTTGCAACTTTGACTTTGGACAATATCGCAGATATAGAAGAGGAAGTTTTTTAACCATTTCGCAATATTTCAAGCATTGACTACTAGTGAATTTCTCAAATTTGAATAGACAGATAAATATTAACCATTGAGGTTTAAATTATGGAAAGCTTTGATATAGAACTTATCGAAGAATATCGTCATCCTTTATCTCTGCACCACAAAAGTTATGACCTAGCATCAGAATTAGCGGGAATTTCCACTGGTCGTAAAGAATGTTCAGTTGGTCTAAGGGAAGGAGAGGCAAGTTTTTTAGTGCATTACGGTGTAGCTCCATCCTTGATAGAAAATGGCAAAGAAACGAAAGAAGGCTATTTAACTTTACTTTACGAGATAAACAAGATGTTGATTAGAGAAGGGTTTGCCAAACATTTTGAAGGACCACGAGGCAATTACGTTATCAAAGAAATCATAGAAAATCTAAAAACTGCTGAAATGATTGGTGCAAAATTCGTTCCTGGGGATTTGGAAGAGATAGAGAGATTATTAGCAACATTAACCAACAAGTAAGAATTGCACAGATAAACATATTTGAGGTTATTTTATGGGATTAGCTCACTTTGAGATCGATGGAATTTGTGGATTTGGCGATGTACAGAAATTGCAACCAGCGATAGAAATAGCCAAACGCTTTAAGGACTTGGTTTTGAGTCAATTCCCAAATGCCAAGGATTTCATGATGTGTAAAGGAGTTGAATCTGACTACTTACAGTGTTATGTCGGTGATGTTTCGGTCACGCTCTTTACCCATCCTGATGAAAAATACGAAATGTTTCGGTACCACTTCAGCTACTCTGAATTGGAGCGCTTGAAAGGGTGGATGCTTTATGGCGGTTTCTGCTTTGACTTTGACGAACTTACGAATGAGATGAAAGCGATTAAGGAGGGATTGCAACGGCGCGGATTTATTCCTGTGGAAGTCGCTGTATAACTTTACTTTGAGCCAGGGCTTCTAGCTTTGGCTCATAGCATTTTATTCATATTAATTACAAATAAAAAAGGGGAATCAAAATGTTATTAGAATTAAACTTTTCAGCGATAGAGGAAGCAGAAAAAGTAATCCAAGAGATGAAGGATAAGATAGATGCTTGCAGAATGATTGAGGATAGGGCAGTCGAACATCTGGAAGTATCGCGAGAATTGAGTAAAAGCTTAGTGGATAATGGCTTAAAGGAAAAAGGGTTCAGTAGTTATAAGAATACGCTTTCA
Organism: Mastigocoleus testarum BC008; assembly: GCF_001456025.1. Lineage (GTDB taxonomy): Bacteria > Cyanobacteriota > Cyanobacteriia > Cyanobacteriales > Nostocaceae > Mastigocoleus > Mastigocoleus testarum. Next base: position 35,450 of record NZ_LMTZ01000161.1, on the reverse strand, counting down.
GAAATTTGGGGACTAGGAAATACACCAATTAGTTTAGACCAAGAATATGAGCAATTAAAATCAAAGTTTTCAATGACAGTTCAAACAAACAAAGAATTGTTGATTGAAAAACAGAAATTAGAATCTAAAATAAAAGAATTAGAAGCATTAACAGATAGCTTAGATAACAGTGAACAAGAATTAAATTTGCATTCTGAAAATCTACAAGTGGAAATAAATGATTTAAGATCGACTGTTGAAAAGTTAACGACAGAGAATAATTTTTACTCCCAAGAGAACGCCTCATTAAAGAAACAGAAATTAGATTGGGTAGTAAATAAAGATGAGAACCAAAGAATAGCACAGCTAAAATCTAAAATTGCAGAGTTAGAAAGTGAGAACCAGAGCCTCGAGTGGCAGAAAGACAAGGCTATTGCAATGGTGGAAGAGAAGGCAGAACAAGCCATACCACAAGCATCTTGGAAGGTAAACGATATTGTTCAAGTTATTGGTACACAAGAAGTAGTCAAAATAATAGGTTACTCTTCAGATAAGAAGTTCGGGCATTTCCTGTGCCAGATGCCGGACGGGGAGAATAAGGAATACTTTACGGGACAACTACGATTTGTCCAAAGTGCTGATGTCGGAGGTGGGGAAGAACAAATCAGCCTCAATTCTCCAACAACACCACAAACAGATCCAGAATTACCATTAGAGTTAGGCGATGTAGGAGTAGTTGAGCCGATAGTACCAGCCCAAGAACGTGCAAATAACTTTAAGACAGGTTTTAACAAAAAGACGACTTGGGAAGATTTCCGATTATTTGCTCTAAAAGATTCAGAAGTGTTGACCGAGATATCTGGGTTTTCTGGTAAAACTGGGAAGAAGGTAAAAGAGGCGTTACCTTCATTGTGTGCAGATTATATATTACGCAGTAAAGGCGACAGAAGTGATTTTGAATGGATCAATTCACCAACATTTGAGAAATTGGTAGAGCAAGAAATATCTCAACTAGAACCACAGAAAATTTTACAGCAAGCAGCAGTTGAATTCTTCGCCAGTCATAACAGTCCCAAGAAATTGCAGCAAGTAAGGTGGGAAACAGTTCGGGAATACGCTCAAGGTTGTCCCCAGAGAATAGATGCACTTATCAAATGTGCAAGCGCTAGTGGTAAAGAAAACTCTAAAACTAAGTTCTGCGACAATCTTGAAAGTTTGCTTGTTGATTACATTGTAAGGACAGGTGAAAGGTCAGATCTAGATTGGGTACCCTTTGCAAATTTAGTATTAATGAAGCTTGGAGAAAGTAATGCAGTCTCCAAAGAAGATGCTTCTCAAGAAACTGCCCTGTCTAAAGTAAATTCTGCATCCATATTACAACCAGACGAAAGAGATCCTGCAACAGAAGTAGTCAACCTGAAAGGTAAAATATCGGATTGTAAGACAGTAGAGCAGTTAGAGGAAATTTCTGGTTGCAACCCCAGCAATATAAAAGATGCGGATGATGCAGGGGTAATTGTTGATATTTACGAAAACCACGTAGAAAAGACTGGAGAATTTGACAAGCTCAACTGGTTGCCCGAATCAATTCGAGATGAGATTTATCAAAGATTAGGGCGTGGATCTCGACCTCTTGATTTTGAGATAGGGGAGAAGGTGAGAGGTGTAGACCTTTATTCTGCATACTGTAGTAAGGCTGGTGTGGTAACTCGTCTTACCCCTGGACTCATCTCGGTAGCCTGGGAAGATGGAAAATTCAACACTCACTATGCAGAAGAATTAGAGATTATTCCAGAATCCTTAGCCTTACAGGTCGCGTAGAATTAAACCCCAGACGTAATAGCTGGGGCTAAGAACTGCTTTTTAAACAACAGAAAGCCATATATTATTGTAACCTTAATCGGAACAACCAGTGTAAAATGCTGCTTCTCTTCATTAAGTGAGATTTGATTTCTCAAGGCAGCATTCAAAATTTATTCTTCCTGCGCCCTACACCCCGCCCCCCTGCTTTCTTCACTCCCTGCACTCTGCACCTAATCCCCTTCAAGACAATGCAACAAATCATACCTGCACTCATCAAGGCTAAGAGAAATTTTAAGAAAATTAGTAAGGATGCTGTTAATCCGTATTTTAAAAGTAAATATGCAACCTTGGATTGTGTTCTCGATGCGACAGAGAGCGCTTTAGCAGAACAAGGGCTGACGATAGTACAGATAGTGGAAGGGTATACGTTGCAGACTTTTCTTTATCATGAGTCAGGGGAGTTCATTCAAAGTAACTACCCACTTCCAGAAACTACTGATTCACAGAAGCTTGGGGCTGCAATTACCTATGCGAGGAGATATGCGATTTGTGCAATGCTTTCCATTACCGCAGATGAGGACGACGACGGAAATCATTCTTCCTCTACTAAATCAACATCTAATAAACCACAAAAGTTAGTACAAAATAAGGTTTCCCAAAATGAACGGGTTAAGAAAATTTGCTCGCTACTCGATTATCCTCTAGAGCTTGCTAGGCAGTGGCTACATCAGAACAACTCCACCAACTTTAACTCGTTGAGTGATGAGGTTGTTGATGGGTTTGTTAGATCTATTTGTTGGCAATGGGGAACGCAAAATGGGTATCCTGTTGAGGAGTTTGGTTGTGTTAATCCTGGGAGTGGTGTTGAGAGAGTTAAGCAATGGCGAGATGAATTGGTTGATTTTGCTTTGCAACACACAGGTTAGTTATATTACTTCAGGCATTCAATACAAACAATAGGTGCATATTCAAGGAAGTCTTGCCAAAATTCTAGATCAAATTCCTGTATTCCTTCAGAAAATACTATTGGTTGATGTAAGTGAATCTCTTCAAAACCAGCAACTTGAAATGCCCATTCATAGGTTTCTTTGCTGAGATAATAGTTATCAAAGCTAACTGTTTTGTTATCACCAGGTATTCTAAATGTTAAAGTAATGGGCGTACCTTCTTGAAGTGTTTCGGAAATACTTTTTGTATACCCATATTTTTCACAGATTCCATAAGATTCAGGGCATTGTTGTAAATTATTATTAATGGTGAGAAAACGACCGCCAGGTTTCAAGTTGGTGTATACAGTCTGACACATTTTCAGTAATTCTTCTTTAGTTCGGGCATAGTTTAGTAGATAGGAAGCAACTACTAGATCAAAACTGCCAATTTTGCCAAGCTCCATTACATCACCAACAATATACTCAATATCTTCTTGTTTTTGGCTTTCTTGTTGTTTTGCCAGTTCAATCATTTTTGCGGAAATGTCCACACCCACTATTTTTTTAGCCCCTTTGTGCAGGAACTTCCTACTGTACAATCCTTCTCCACATGCCAGATCGAGGATTGATTTACCGGTCAAATCCCCTAGCAGATTAAAGTATGTATATTCTTCAATAAGGCGACACGGTAATTCTGTAACTTTCTTATACTGTTCCGCTATAGTGTCATAATAGATTATCATTTTATCCTCCTTGCTTATACCTTAGACATCTCTGAAAAAGAATATAAAAGCCTTGTGTAGTCGGGGGTGATATCTCATTTCTGGAGATGTCTCTTATAGAACTACAATATGTTGTATCTGATATAACTTCCTACTTTAAGTAAATTATTCTAAATACAACAGTGAAAACCTACTTAAAATATGGGAATTTCAGGAAGAAAGAATAGTAATATCTCTGATATGTCCAACTATCTCAGAAGTTAGTGCTGGCATTGATATCCCTGTCATTCACTTCGCTTCAATTTTTTATACAGTGATGGGAAAACTAAGTCTACAAGATTTAGGAAATATTGATAAATTAGCATCAAATAATGCAAAACCAGTTTAAGAAGATAACTAACCTTAAATAAAGTCAAAAATAAAGATAAATAAGGATAAATAAGCAAAAATCTACGATTTTCACTTCTTACTTCTTTCTTCCTCCTCATAAAAGCCTTCTGCCCTCTGCCTATTGCTAACGCAACGCAACGCTAACTGCCTTAAAACGCGTTTCTACTCCTTTCACCAAAAGTTACCAAGACTCAGAAAAGTTTGTAAATCTGTTTTTAGCGGAAAATGGATGTCTGCATGGTACTTTATGAGAGCGACTTACTTCAACTTACATCTTGCACCAACAAAAGTTTATGTAAATGTATTACTCAGTAAAAAGCCAGAACCCTTAACTTAGCGTTAGCAAAGCGTGACGCGATAGCGTCATTATAAAGTCATAAAAATTAGGTAGCGTTATGGCACGTATTTTGAATTTATCTGGGTTAATACTCACAGGTGCAAGATATGAGTCAAAGGCCACTTCTTGAATTTAAATTTAATGGCGGCTATAGTCTTGTTTGTCCTCGTGCCCAGTCACTCCATCTTATCCTTCCCAACAGGTTTTGACCCCATCCGTGATACTAGGAATTGAAGTTGAAAACTTTTCCTCATCTCAGAGGTCAGTCGCAAACGAACCCCAGGTCTATTTCAACTTCTCCTATGTTTTTTACCTTTACTTGTTGTGCACCGGGAGGGAAATAACTATCGATAGCTCCCCGATCAGATGGGACAAAATTTCGATTGGTTAATGGGGTGGGTGAATTGGTAAGTGTTATTGCGTATACTCCTGTCATATCCTTATCATAACCTGCGGTAGTGCTAACCTTAGTATCACCACCTGCAGTGGTGCTGATCTCAATTTGGGGACATGATGCTGGGCCTACGATCTCCTTGCCTGGGGCTATGGTTACGGCATTGGCAGGAAGAACTATGGTTTGTACAAGCGTGATAACTACTGCTACAATTGTCAGCCATTTGCTGACTCTGCTAATGTGCTTGTTTATTTTTTTTCTGTTTGGGTTGTTGATAGTCATGTGATATCTTCCTTGAACTAATTTGATATTTTCGCACTCAAATCATTTCCTTAGGGGTATAGTAATTCTTTCCTATTTACGGTAGGACCGTGTAAGGTCTCAACACAGTGAGATTCTTTTTCGGTAGCAGACATAGCTTGACATAAACTCCTTATGATGTATTTCTGATTCATCATAGTTATAATCAAGATCAACTTATGCACTTGCTGACTTTTCGTAGATCCCCGTTTAGAAGTAATGAATAAATGTAGTCAGATCGGGATAAGTAGAGGATTCAGTTTAATCGGAGGTGTTGTAAAGGTGTTGGTATTGACTTAAATTAAGATTCCAAATTCATATCTATTGATAAATAATCCAATCACAATATCGTACATAAGAGTAGATTTAGAAAAGCAAATTGTTTGTCTTGGCGAGCATTCCCACCCTGCGGGAATAAGGTGTTTCCTAATTAAAGGAAACTCAATTACCCACGAGAAACTCATAAACTCTACCCATACTCCTGAAAAAATGGGCGAACCGGGAGTTGTTACTTATCATTTAAAATTAGTGGCGAGATAGATTAATTGAGTTTAGTTCGCAACGCACAATTTAAATGTTTAGTGTACTAAGTAATTGACACAAGTTTATCCTGAATTTCCAAAATGCAAGTACTTATCTGCTTTTCTCAAAATCCAATCAGCTTGAAATATTTTACCAATACGTTGCTTGCGATTCTGGTCAAGGTATGAAACTGTGCAAGTAAATTTCTTGCCCGAAAAACCAATTGATTTCACCCTAGCTTCCACAAGCCAATTGTTATGGAAATGCAATCGGGTTGGATGGCAAACAATGCAATCGCCCACCTTTAAATTCTTCTTCAATTTATACAGTTTCAAAGCTTGGTGAATCTGTTGATATTGCTCGTTGGTGAGGACTGACTTGACGGCTTGTTTTTGGTCTGGTGATAAACAGTCGAGGAGATATTGCAAGGCTTCGATGTCGTTCAACTCCAAGCAATCCAACAACAATTGTGTGTTTCCTGCTGCTAGCTGTAAATTATCCATAGTCCCCCAAAAAATAAGTGGACTATTTTTAGTTTAGCTAATTTATTTTCATACTCCTCTTAACAATAGTTCTGTAACTAGAGTTAGCCGTACCAATATTTTTGCAATTTACCGAACATGATATTTAACTCTATTTATTGTGTCGGTTTCCATCAATAATTAAGTGATAAAAACCGAATTTACACCACTTTTAATTATCACTAATATGAAAATCAAAGGAACACATTAAACCTGAATTGATTAAACAAAAAGCTAGGAATTAAAAATTATGGCTATTGTACGTTACCCTTGGGCAGAAATGACTTCACTACAACTTCAACTTGACCGTATGTTTGAAGATGTTCAAGCATCAGTACTGAGTAATAATGTATTGTGCCATTCGTCATGGATAGGTGTAGTAGTTCAATTACTGCATAATTTAAAATTACTTACTCTCAAACCGATCTAGTAATCTCAGCAAATTAATAGTATCTACTACATAAACACCATCAATCATATTATTTTGGTTAATTTCTGATAAATTCGCTTGAGTAAAACAAAGAATAGGCTGCACAAATTTGACTTGTTTTAATTCCTTAATAGCCCTTGCTTGTCCTTTCACAGCTTTATTAATGGTGCAATTGCCAAATAACCTGAAAACGCAAAATACTTTACTGCTTCAGTACGACGTTCCCGAGCTAGTTCCCTGCATTGGTGAGAACTTAAAACAATATCAGGAGTTTCCTCTGGTTCTAAACCTCCCCACTTCACACAGAATGTTTTGAATTGAGCTACCGATAAATTTAGTGTAAGAAGATAAACATTTTGCTTTTTTAGTAATAACCAAATATCTTTAAACTAAAGTTGTAATTAGTGAATTCGCTTGTACTTAAATTTTTTTCCAATTACCAGTAGGAATAAAGCTAGCCCAATAATAGGGATGATTGTATTTAGAATGTTTAATAAACTCTAATTGTACTTCTCGTAATGACTCATGTCTACCCTTTCCAGCTTTTAAGTTGTCATAATACTTCACCATTAAATCTTTAGTTCCATCATCAGAAACTTTCCATAAACTTAATAGCTGAGCTTGAGAACCAGCGATTACCAAAGCACGACGCAAACCATAGATACCATCACTGTTTTTAACTTCACCAAGTCCAGTCTCACAAGCTGATAATACTACTAATTTTGTTCCTCTTAAGTCCAAACCTGCAATTTCTAAAGCAGTAAGAACTCCATCTTCTGTATTATTACTTTGTTTATTTTGACGATTATTAAAACCAGCTAAAGCTAAACCAGAGCGTAGTAAGGGATTTTCTAATTCAATTTTTTTTGATTTATTATTATTTTTATTTTCAAGGAAAAAAGCATGGGTAGCTAAATGTAAAATACTGGGTGTTTTTAATTGTTTGATTGTCGTCTCTGTCGCTCTTTTACTCGTTATTAAAATTGTATTGGGAAAGATATTTTGAATAGCTTTACCTTCTAATGAAGTTCCTGGTAATGAGCCATAACTTAGATTTGTTAAGTCTACAGAACGCTGGTTCTTTGAATTACTATTTTTTGCAATCATGATATTTTCATAATTGTTATAGTCAATATCTGCAAATACTACGGGATCAGAAAGTTGTTTTGCTTGGATGTTGAAGCGCAATAAATCTCTTCCGGTAGTAAGATAAGAGAAAGAGTAGCGTTCAACTAAGTATTGATTTTTTTCATCTTTTAAAGCTTCAAAAGGTATTAAGTTTAATTCTCCGTCTGGTGATAATAACAGGTGATTCGCATTTCCTAATAAAGGACGGATGGGAGCCATAATTAATTTATCTAATTCGCGGGAAACTTTCTCACCTTGGTTTTTATAGTAAGATACAGGTGATTTTAGGGCATTGCGAAAATTTTCAACAGATTTGTCAATAGTTTCAACCTTACCCAAATCTACCCATTTCGGTTCACCTACTTGATGTAAAACGACAGCAGCATAACGGGGTTTATCAAATCTTTTGTGGTATTGAGCCTTGGGATTAAATGGTTGATATTGGATGATTTCTACTAGTGCTGCATTTTGAGGGATTTTTGCTTGGATAGGAGCTAGTTCTATTGGTTGAATTTCTTTACGAAACTCTTTACTGATAAAACTAAGTTCGTTTTCTAATTCTTCGTTTTCTAAATTTAATTTTTTTATTTGCTGTTGATAAATTTCAATATTTTGTTTATTTCTTCCTCTATATACTAATTCTGCTAACTGTTTTTTTACATCCAACCATTTATCAAATGACTTTTTAATTTTTGGATTGCCTGCTAAATGAGGACGTAATGTTTGCACTATATCAGTCATAGCATCCAATACTCGTCCTTTATGACGCAGTACTGTAGTCATAGCTAATTTAGCAATGGAGGGGTTTGATTCTTGTAGGGCTAAGGAAATAGCAATATTAGGACTTCCATTAAAGTATTGAGCTAATTTTTGTTTTTCTTGTTCGGAAAAACCTTGATAAATCAATTGTATTTTTTTTTCTTCAATTGCTAATCTACGATTGAGAAAATCAATCGTTTTGGAGATTTTACCTTGTACCCAGTAAAGTTTTGCTAAATTATCAAGACCAGTTGGTGTTTCAGTTAATCTATGATAATCACGCTTTTCACTAATAGCTACGGAGCGCAATAAAACAGATTCTGCCTTAGCGTAATTCCCTTGGGAATAGTAAACTACACCTAAACGATTGAGGGTAATTTCTATTGCATTTCTCATTTCTCCAATAAGAATTCTTAATTCTTCATCTAATTCTTTTTCCTGAATAGCAAGGGAACGTAATAAAACACATTCTGCTTTCTCATATTTTCCTTGTAAGTTGTAAATTAAACCTAAATAGTTGAGAGCAGGTACCATCTGACCCGAAAAATCTTGATTAGATTCTTTCTTGTCAATAGCAATTTTTTTCTCGTAAATAGCAAGGGAACGCAATAAAAGAGATTCTGCTTTGGTATAATTTTTCTGCAACTTGTACAGTATTACTAAATCATTGAGAACATGTGCAACATAAAAATGTTCTGTACCCATTAGTTTCTCTTTAATAGCTAAAGAGCGTAGGTAAAGTGCTTCCGCTTGATTATAATTTCCCTTTTCTCGATAAATTGTTGCTAGTTTCTGCAGAATATCTGCTACGATGTAGTTCTCTTTTCCCATTATTTTCTCAAAAATAGGCAGCGAGCGTGAGTAATGAGATTCTGCTGCAATATTAATCGTAAAAATCTCCTGAGTAAAATCGGGACTCCCGAACAAATTGTAATAAGTTGCTATCCTAAGTAGGGTCATTCCTACATCAGGATGTTCCTGACCCAATGCTTTCTTCCGAATAGCCAAGGAACGTCGGTAAAGTGCTTCTACTTCATCAAAATTCATTTCTGATTCGTAAAAGCCTGCTAAATCATGTAGTATAGATGCCACATCAGGATGTTCTTTGCCTAATACCTTCTCTCGAATAACCAAGGAACGCAGATAAAGTGATGCTACCCTTTTTTTGCCATTCTCATCATTTTTGTAAAGATTGGCTAAACCATGTAAGGTAGTTGCTACATCAGGATGTTCTTTACCCAATAACTCTTCTTGAATAGCAAGGGAACGTTGGTAAAGAGTTTCTGCTCTTTTATAATTATCATCTTTAGGGTAAGTACTATATATGCTGTAAAGTTTTGCTAAATGGTAGAGGTTAGCAGCGACATCAGGATATTCCTCATCCAACATTTTCTCCCGAATAGCCACAGAGCGTTGGTGAAGAGATTTGAATGACTCTAATTCTTTTTCTATTCTTCTGTCATAAAATTTACCAAATATCCCTAATTTGTACTTAAGTTTCAGTAAACCATCGAGAGTTTTTACAACTTTGGGATGTTTTTTACCAAATATTTTCTCCCGAATCGCTAGAGAGCGGAGATAAAAAGCTTCGGAAGCATCATAATTACCTCTTAATCTGTAAATTTCCGCCACGTTATAAAGACTTTCTGCAACATCGGGATGTTTTTTACCCAGTACTTTCTCACGAATCGCTAAAGAACGTAGGTACATACGCTCTGCTCTCGCATAAATACCTCGTCCTTGGTAAAGTTTACCTAAACCATTTAAACTACTGGCTATATGAGGACAAACATCATCATTATTCCTTTCATTAATTTTTAGCGATCGCAAATAAAGAGGTTCTACTTTAAGGTACAGTCCCTGCAATTGATAAAATTCTGCTAAATCATTTAACGTAATTGCAATTTTTAGATGCTCTTTCCCTAATACTTTCTCTTGAATTTCCAAAGCTTTTTCTTGAAAAGATATAGCTTCCCTATAATTACCTTGCTCTCTCAATTTGTTGGCTTTGTCAATTAGTTCCTCAGCTTCTGCTAATTCTGCGGATTTTTCTGCTGACTGTAGCGCTTGTATTTCCCCTACAACTTCTTTTGATACACTTACCACTAATCCTAAAGTTATCATTGCAGTGATTGAGTAAGATAATAATTTCAGGGAGATAGGGAATTTTTGGTTGGAGTTGGGAGACATTAGTTTTCCTACTTCCTTGTTAGGTGAGCAAATACACTGTCTCTTTATCTTGTATTCATTAACATAATTATCGCCTGTGTATTGTTATTGATATTTTTCTAATACTTAATAAAGTTTTTCAAAGCTTTGCATTATTACCCATTGGAAAAACCCACATCCTCCTCCAATTACCAGCAGGAATAAAGTTAGCGAACCTTAGACATTTTTTGTTCCAAAAATAACCTCAAAACTTTATAAATCGATCGTTTTACGTCGAATTAGTGGTTTTCTTGATATATCTATGTTTGAGTGATATGCCGGGACTTTGAAGTCAATCCGTTGTCATGAATGGCTTTGAGGCTTGTTCTTGCTTGCTTTTTGTCTAAGTCCCGTTAGTTTTCTGCCAATCTTCCAGCACACCAATAACAAAACTAGCAGCGGGATGACTCAAGAATTGCTCCAATGCTTTTACGCTGCACACTTTCAATACACTGAGCATACGCGTTGTTAAATTGGGGTTGTTTTCGATTTGTGCCATTACTCCTGTAGCTAGTTTCCCAGAACTAATCCCCACACTGCCATAAATTCTTCCCATTCCTCCTCAGTTTGTGGCGGTTTATCTTTGGTTAGTCCAACCCCCGCGCTAACTTCCTAGCTTCGTCTGGGCCCTCACCAAGTTCTACCAGATGGCGTTCTAAGTTTGGGTCATAGCCTTGGGCTGTGAGTTGGGCATATTCGGTGTCGGTCATGTCGGGTTCACCGGGGTTTTATCCCTATATAGATAAACAAATATACATCTATTCTTTTCTGTTGCGTTTTTGTTTTCTCCGAAGATATTCAAGATTATTTCGGACGTTAATAGTATTGGGATGCTCCGTTCCTAGCCATTTTTTACAAATTTCAAGGGCTCGTTCATAAAGCGGTTGTGCTTCACCATACCTTCCTTGGCGATAGTACAATGCTGCTAAATTATTCAAGCTAGTTGCCACCCAAGGATGCTCATCACCAAACAACCTTTTATAAAGTTCTAATGCTTGTTGCAAAAGCGGTTTTGCTTCTGAATACCGTCCTTGTGAACTATAAAGATTAGCCAGGTTATTCAAGCTGGTAGCCACATTGGAATGATCATCACCCAGTACCCATTTTCCCTTCTCTAGCCCTTCTTCATAAAGCACCTCTGCTTCACTGTATCTTCTTTGCCGATAATACAGAAGTGCTAAATTGTTCAAATTGATCACCACATCGGGATGCTGTTCACCAAGTACCCGCTTTCTTATTTCCAAGGCTTGTTTATAAAGCGGTTCTGCTTTACTGTACCTTCCTTGTGCAGAATACATAAATGCTAAATTGTCCAAACTTACAGCCACATCCGGATGGTCCTCCTCAAATAGCCGTTTTCTCATTTCCAACCCTTCTTCATAAAGCAGTTCTGCTTCACTGTACCTTCCTTGTGCAGAGTACAGTGCTGCTAAATTGTTCAAGCTTAAAGCCACATCCGGATGGTCCCCCTCAAACAACCGTTTTCTCATTTCCAGGGCTTGTTTATACAGCGGTTCGGCTTCACTGTACCTTCCTTGACTATCGTAAATAAATGCTAAATTGTTCAAGCTAGTTGCCACATCCGGATGGTCACCCCCAAACAACCGCTTTGTCATCTCAAAGGCTTGTTCATAAAGCGGCTCTGCCTCACTATACCTTCTTTGCCTTTCGTACAGCAATGCTAAATTGTCCAAGCTAGCTGCCACATCCGGATGGTCCCCCTCAAACAACCGCTTTGCCATCTCCAACCCTTCTTCATAAAGCGGTTCTGCTTCACTATACCTTCCTTGCCGGTAGTACAGAAGTGCTAAATTGTTCAAGCTACTTGCCACATTAGGATGGTCCCTCTCAAACAGCTGCTTTCTCATCTCCAACCCTTTTTCATAAAGCGGTTCTGCTTCACTATACCTTCCTTGTATTTCGTACAAAAATGCTAACCAAGCTAAGCTTGTTGCGTATTTAGGATCATTCTCTCCACAACGTGATTTAATTAATTCCACATATTTCCCATACCAAGGTTCTGCTAAACGATACAAGCCCTGTCCTTGATAAAATTTCCCTAAACCAATAAAAACCCAACCCAAATCTTCGTCACTAATAGCTGATGTCAGATTTTCTGCCACTTCTGTCAGGTGGGGAATAGCATCCTTGACCGAATCAATATGTTTACTGGTAGGAGTTTCAGGAATCTTCTTACCGATGCCTCCGGCTATGCACTTTGTGCTTATCGCAGTCATAACCCCAGCAAAAGAGTGTTTCAACTGTAAAGCTGATTCTAACTGTGCCAACTTCGCCTGTAAAAATTCCCTTACAAGAGGATGTATGCGGTAGGTTTTCTGTGAAGTTAATTGCAGCAGATTAAACTTCAATAAATAACCATCTCGTATGTCTTCCAAATCTTCTTCGTCAGTATCTGGTAAACACTGCTCTACTAACTCCCAGTTAAAGGGGGCTGAAGCAAATAAACTCAATAAGCATCCCAGTTTCTGTGCTTCCTCATCAAGCTCTACCCAGCTTAATTCAAACGCCGCTGCTACCCCTAACGGTGCCGTCATATTCCCGTATTCTTGTTGTAGTAGCGCCCGTGCTGCTAATCGCTTACTTTCTAGTCGAGAAAGCACTTTTGCTAATGTCAGGGTTGGATGGTTATCTAAATATCTTCCCACCAACTCCAATGCTAATGGCAGATATCCCAACCACTTACATAAACCTTGTGCTGCTTCTATTTCAACTTCGATCCGTTCTGATCCCGCTAGCACTTTCAGTAACTCCAATGCTGCTTCTGGTGAAAGCACATCTAGGTCAATTCCACGTATACCCCTTTCTGGACGCTGGCGACTGGTCATCAGCACCTTGAAACGTGATTGTGTTGGTGGTAAGTAAGGAAGAATATTTTCTCTGTAAAAGTTGCCGTACTTTGGCACATCATCAAGCACTATCAGTGCTGCTCCTTCTTTCCAATGTGACCAACAATACTTTACTTGCCCTTCTAGATCCAATTCTAAATAATCTGGAGGATTGACACCCAAATACCTACGCCCAAAATCTATGATTTGAACTCCCAAATCTTTTCCACGCACTTGCAGCCAACATAAACCACCGGGGTAATTATCTTGATATCGCAAAGCATATTGCAGCGCTAACTCTGTTTTACCAATACCACCCATTCCCGCAAGGGCAGTTATCACTATCTGTTGACCATCATTCAGTTCTTGATGAAGATGCTCCAGTTTTTCACGACGACCAACAAACTGCTCTACTCCACTGTAGGGAAGATTCTGAGGTATGCCTGTCTGTACTTGAAAATCCTTCCCTATCAACTTGGCTACATCTTGTAACCTTTGACTACCAGGATTTGCCCGTCGCGCACCATCAATTAAATCTTCTACCCAATTCTCTGCTTCTGCTTTTTTGATTAACTCAAAAACTTTCTGGCTTAAATTCCCTTCTGAAGCGATTACATCTAAATTCTTACTCAATTCAAAGGACAGCATTTGCTCTAATGATGCCTTGTCAGGAAAAGCATCAATCAAAGCTTCTTGCAATTGTTTGCGCTGTTGACCAGATAAATTCATGCTTTACAATACAGAACTCATCTTAGAAGTTGGATCGATTACTACCAACTCTAACATTAGCTAATTTATTGTCATTAATATTTAAACCAATATAATATTTCACCTTACTTCTCTATCAAATTAAAAGAAATTTGTATTCTTCTCCTTCCAAAATGAGAATTGCTGTACAAGGACTGGCGATCGCCACACGAAACCACAATTCAACCTAAGAATTGATCGAGAGCTAAAAGATAAATTTGATGATAAATGCAAAGACGAAGGAGTTACCTTTAATGGTGCGATAGAACATCTTATGCGCAAAGCAATCAAAGATAATCTCTCCCTTAAACCAGAAGAAAATTATCACGACTATTAAATTCACCAGCAAAGCTCATTCTTAAATCGCTATGATTTTCCGTGGGTAAATCATAGCGATTTAATTACTGTCTTGAGCATATACTTATTGGCATGGTGAATATACACCAAATATTGTGTAAATATAGTCAACCGCAGGAAAACATATGACACGGACACACTCCGTGTGTAATCAGAATGAATCCCTCGGGTGCAGTCTAGAGGAAATGCGAATCATAAGCGATAATACTCATCAGCACCTTGAAACGTGAGTTATTTACTATCAAAATTCCTTAAATTATCTCATCGGTAAAATCTGTCTCATCGATAAACTTATCTATCCAATACAGAAACATCTCACTCTGAGAAACTTCTCGTACCTGACAAGCTTTTTTAAAAAGCTCCTTTTTCTCTGACGAAAGCCTTACTACGATCCTATCCTTAAACTTATGTCTATCACCAGGCATATTCTTATTTGATTTGTTTTGCGTCATTACCTGTCAATCAAAATCAGCTTTCGATTATACATTGTGGGCGTCCACAAAATCAACTATCTCATAGCATTAATACTCATTGACACGTGGGTGCCCACATAATACTATATAAATATAGTCAACCAAGGCTAAAGACAAATATGGCAATGAAAAACCTACGCTACCTACGCCTACTAAACAAAACAGCCCTGGAGTATGAGTACGACCTAACTGACCAAATTAATATGAGACTAGAGCCTTTCGGGCCGCATTGCCCAGAAAAAGAGAAAGAAGAAATAGCCGCAGCAGAGGAAGCAGAGTTTTTATTCAAGCACCCAAGGTCAAACGAATGCGAAATTTATTACCTCAACGAAGAATGCGCTGAAACTTTGGAGCCTTACTTAAAAATTCAAGAACAAAGCCCCCTAAGCAAGCTACATATAAAATTCATGCTGAAACAAAAGAAACAACTGCCAAAAGAGCTAGAAGAATTCCTAGAAAGAAATAAGGAAATATATTGCTACTGATTGAACGCTACAGAAAATATCACACAGAAAAACCCGGCGACTAACCGGGTTACATATAAAAACTTTCATCTCCAATTGTCAACGACCCCCGGCTAAAGCCGGAGGCTTCCAGCCTTGAGTTGACCAGACTCAGTAGTTAACAACTACTACGTTTAGGGGGAGTGTTAAAGTTCCTACCTTGCACGGGTACATGATACTAGCCTCAAGCTCTAGAACTAGAAAGTTAAACAGATTTAGATGGGTTAAGTCAGTGCTTTCTAGATACGCCGCCCCTAAACATTGTCGTTCGCGAAGCGCGTCTCAGATCACTTTACCAAAGAGATGCACTAATCATGCAAAATCACGTTTTTGTAGTAGATCAAAGGAGACAGCGATTAGATCCGATACATCCCAAAAGAGCGCGGAGATTATTAGAAAAAGGTAAAGCCGCAGTACTGAGAATGTATCCATTTACCATAATTCTGAAACAAGTAATTACTAATCCAACGGTTCAATCTTGCCAAATAAAAATCGACCCAGGAAGTAAAGTAACTGGCTTTGCTCTAGTCAGAGGTGGCGAAGTTATCTGGGGGATGGAATTAGAACATCGTGGCGAACAAATCAAAGCAAAGTTGTTAGATCGGCGGTCTGTTCGTCGTAATCGCCGCAACAGAAAAACTCGTTACCGTAAACCTCGGTTCTTAAACCGTAAGCGACCTGAGGGTTGGCTGCCACCAAGTTTAGAACATCGGGTAAAAACAATAGAAACTTGGGTTATTCGATTAATGCGCTTTGCCCCTACCGACCAAATCATTGTGGAGCGGGTTAAGTTTGACATGCAAAAAATGCAAAATCCGGATATTTCTAAAGAGGAATATCAACAAGGGACTTTGCACGGCTACGAAGTCAGGGAATATTTACTAGAGAAATGGGACAGAAAATGTACTTACTGCGGCGTAAAGGACGTTCCATTACAGATAGAGCATATTCACCCCAAGTCTAAAGGTGGCAGCAACAGAGTAAGTAATCTGTGTTTGGCGTGCGACAAATGCAACAAGAAAAAAGGTAATAAACCTGTAGAAGACTTCCTAAAGAATAAACCAACGCTCCTTGCAAAAATTAAGGCACAAGCCAAAAAGCCTTTAAAAGATGCGGCGGCTGTTAATGCAACTAGAGACGCAATCATCAAAATGGTCAAATTTTTTGACTGGTTCCACGAAATAAAAACAGGCACTGGTGGACAAACTAAATACAATCGCACTCGATTAAATCTTCCTAAGGAGCATTGGATCGATGCGGCTTGCGTTGGCGATGTTGACAACTTAATTCTTCTAACTAAACAGCCCTTAAAAGTTAGATGTACAGGGCATGGAACACGTCAAATGTGTCGCACTGATAAACACGGATTTCCAAAAAGACATGTCCCCAGGGACAAGTTTGTTAAAGGTTTTCAGACTGGCGACATAGTGAAAGCTGTAGTGACTAAAGGCAAAAAGATTGGTACTTATTTTGGTCGTGTTGCTGTCAGAAAAAGCGGTTCTTTCAATATCTCCAGTAAAGCTGGATTAATTCAAGGAATAAATTACAAATATTGCAACTTGATTCATAGAAGAGATGGTTATTCTTACTCGTTTTGACAATTAACCACGGCAGATAAATCTGCTCGTGGCGTTTTTCCTCCCCGACATGAATGACGGACGGGGTTTCCAAACTACCGGAGGTTTCCTGATGACAAATACAAGCTCCGATAAACAGCAAAGAATCCAATCAGGATTGGCTCAATTTCACGGAACAGAAAATTGGTACAAACATTGGCTAGGCTTACTCTACACCGACGGTATCAAATACTTAGCAGAGGAAGCACAATGTTACTGGTTGATAGATGATATATTCTCTTATCAAACCAAAGACTTTCTCAAAGATATCTACTTACAAGAGTTTCAAGTTTGGCATCTAGAAGTTAAAGATAATGCAGGTACTCTTATCTGTGAGCGCGATACAGACAATGAAGTCCTTACACAAAAAATTCCTTACACAAACTTTCCTCTTGCAGAGATCAAGCTATACCTTTCCCAAAAAGTCTTAATGCTACCTAGCGAGTATTAAGATCCCTCTCCCCAATTTTGGGGAGACAACCAACAAATTTCAATGACCAAGTAATTTCATTTTGTCTTCTAAAACTTTAATTCTCCGGTGCAAGCTTATATTATCGAAAGCTTCTGGCTGAATTCCTTGCTTATCTCTTATCGCTGATAAACAATAATCCGCTAACGTCATTTCCGCATCCGCTGCAGATTTCTTAATTGACTCCAACTCTTCGGGAGAAACACGAATTGATAACCTTGATTCTTTCATACCCACTTCCAGCTTATTAACAGCTAGATCTTAACTCTTGGGTAAACAATTAGCAACACATAAGTTAACCCAATATCATAACTGTCACAACGGGTTAACAGATGGGTTAATGCATGGGTTAACATAAGAATATAAAGACAAAGCAAAAGAGCGCTACTTACCACAGCCACGCTCTTTTACATTTACACAATTCTTACTCTAAAAATTATGTCTAATAATCTTAGCAACAACTTACAACAAATCGCAATCAATTCAGGTTTAGCCTTAGCCTCTCAGAATAACGGCACAGCCTTTAGTCTTCAAATCAATAACGGATATAACATCGATATCGCACAACTAGGTAAAGACAAATACAGCCTAACTTTAACCGAGTTTGCACCAATAGGGAATTGTGCAGAAATAACCGCACATTACAAAAATCTAGAATTTGTAATAAATTGGCTGGTCGAATACTCTGACCAACATAAAGAAAATATCGCTATTCCAGAAACTATCCATTAATCCTCAAACGGCGTTGCTGATTGCAACGCCAAAAAATATTCTCCTCACCTGGCAGAAAACAACCCAAAATTAAGGAATCAATATCATGACAGACTATATCAGTGCAAAGGAAGTAGCTAAACATATTCGCAAAGATTTAAAAACAAAATTCCCTAGTATAAAATTCTCTGTTCGTAGCGAAACTGGAACAATTCGCATAAGTTACACAGACGGCGTACCTGCCGAAGAAATTAAAGAGATCTGTACAAAGTACGATTCTCGCAGAGATTACGACCCGCAGTACTGCGATTATCGCAAAAGTGAACCTGTAGAAATAAACGGGGAAATGCTTACAACTTCGGTTGATTACTTCTTCATTGACCGCAATCTATCATTCAAATACTGCCAAGAAGTTTACAGTTACGTAATCAATAATTATGCAATAAGCTCAAAGGCTGAAGTAAAAGAAACTTCTACAGGAAGTGGATATTTTGATTGTTTAGATTTTAACGAACTGCGATATTTTCAAGAAGTAGCACAAAGATGTAATACATTTAGCCCTGTAGAAGAACAAGAAGAAGAACGAAAGAGACTCGAAAAAGAAGAATACGAGAAATGGTTACAGTCAGAGGAAGGTAAAAGAATCACAAGCGTAGTACAAGGGAATTACACTAGCTGTGATATCAGTGAAGAACCAGACGAAATCGAATTAACCCCTGAGAAAACGATACTGAATCTTCCAATAATGGTAGAGGCGAAATTCCCACGCCTCAACAAACAAGACCACATAGAAGAGTATCAAGAGCAGCTGGATGGGGGAGATTTTGAACGAGAAAGAATCAAGCTTTTAGAAGTTTACGATCTCACTGCAGAAGAATATAAAACTTTCACCGAAAACTTCCTAGCAATTTATACTTTCCTAGAAGAAGTACCCGGACATTCAGAAAAAGACGACAAAGGCTGGTACAGGCTTGGAATTGCTGTTACCTGTAAGGAAACCGGCAATGTAATTGCGATCGATACTCAGGGCTTTAAATACGCTCGCTATGTTGGTTTTTTCGATCATGAAGCTAGAATTCTTGAGTGCATCAACCGCCAAAAACTAGTCACTCTGGAAGAAGCACAAGAAGCGGCTGCTTTAGCTGCTGCAAATATAGAAATTGATTTCATTAACCCAATAAAAATCAAAGTCGATGAATTTTGGGTTACAGCAAAATTCGCTCATTCACGCAAAAATTCAACAGTTGAACAATATATTGAAGAGGTAGAGAAGGGTAATTTCAAGGATACAGATGTATTGGTACAATGCGTATTTGACATGTCTCTTGAAGAATACAACCATTTCCAAAATCATCTACTTGAAAAGCAAGACTTTTTAAAAAATGTCCCTGGATGTTTCTGCAGACGCCCGGACAATACTTGGTACCGCAAAGCGACAATGGTCACCTGCTTAAGCGAGAAAAAAGCAATGATCGTAGACACTCAAGGTCATAATTACGCTTGGTATGTAGGGATACTTAATATTACTGAGTCAGAAGAAATTCCTCAAATAGGGAAGCAAACACCAGGACAAAATGACGCGCCCCTTAAACTACTACCAGCACAAACAATATACACAGGCATACGCGTATCTGTCTATCGCTCTGGTGCAGAAGATTGTACAAACGGCGGTGTAAGTTCCAAATATGAAGAGCTACTAATTATTGGAGAAGGAATCGACCCAGTATGTGAAGAAACCGATCCAGAAAAAGTAGTTGAGTTAAAAAATAGACTCGGACACTACTTTGTAAAACCAATAACCATCGAAAAACATTCGATGATGGGCGGAAATTTCGTTTACTGTTGTGACAGTCGCTTTAGAGAAATTTGTGGATATCCGATCCCCATTCATGACCGAGTAGAATACACAAGTTACGATAAAAAGATTGATACTAAGCGGGAAAGATATCAAGATTTAGCGCAGAAAGCAAGTGAACAAGCAGATGCAGCATACCAAGGAGCAAAACAAATTGCGGATATCATCCCGTTAGGTCAACCAATACTAGTCGATCACCACTCCGAGCGTCGCCACAGAAAAGATATTTCCCGCATAGAGAACGGATTTCGTAAGTCCTGGGAACTAGGAAAGAAAGCAGAATACTACCAAAAGAGATCTGATGGAGTTGGTAAAAGCGGCATATCATCTGATGATCCACATGCTGTTGATAAACTCGAGGATAATTTGCAAGCTCGGATCGACCTTCAAGAAAAGATGAAAGCGACCAACAAGCTAGTTCGCAAAAATGATCATAAAGGATTAGCGCAGATGGGATTTTCAGAACCAGAAATCCAAGAATCCAAGATTTATTTTCACCAGATGAGCTAGGGAGAATCGGATACCCTAATTATGCGCTGCAAAACAACAACCAACAGATACAAAGAATCAAACGCCGGATCGAAGAACTTAAGAAAATATCAGATAAGAAAGACTCAGAAACTGACTACGGTTGGTTTACAGTATTAAATTGTGTCACAGATAACCGAGTACGAATAACCTTTGATGGTAAACCAGAAGAGGATGTCAGAGCGAAATTAAAAACTCTCGGCTTTCGTTGGTCACGACAAAATCTAGCTTGGCAACGCCATTACAATGAATGGGGAATTCATGCCACACAACAATTTATTAAGTGGGCTGAAAACCACAACGAAAGCATATAAAACAGTCTCCTCTCAATAAATCTTAGAAAGGACTGAACCAACCTTCTTTCGGTTCTTCTAAGATATCCAATTCATTTTTAATTTCTTGTTGAATATCCTCAGATACTGATATAACTTTTTCTTGTTGAATGTTCTCAGATACTAATTCCGTTACATCTCCGTTTGATTCACGACCTAGCATCTGTAGTAAATAATCTCGCTGTAAGTTAAGAAGATACAAGCAAGAAAGTATACACTCTCTATCCACTGTACCAAATTTATCTTTGTAAGCGAAAGGTAACCAATAAGCCGATAGAGCCATCATTACCATTTCTTTAGTTTTATATGGAGTCTTTTCTGAATTCAAATATTTAGCTAGAACTAAATCTTTGTTATTTTCTTCACCTTTTATACGTATACGAATTTCACTCTTTTCTATTTTCATAAATCAAATTATCCTTGATTTGTCATATTATATACAGTATTTTGCAAGTAGAGAAATAAACCATATATATCGGTAAAACGTAAGGCTAATTCATCCTTTCTTGGTGGTAAGTCAAAGGCTAAAATAACATCTCTCTCTAGCTCCGCAGCCCAAGAAATCTCAGTAGAAGAAAAATATTTTTTTAATTCTTTACTGAAATACTTTGAAGTTCCACCACCAATAATTATTAAGTCCATGTAACCAGATATATTCACAGATATCCAATCACGAATTTTATTCCAATATTCTTTTCTTGATTGAGCTGTTATTTGTACAAGCCGACTAATTTCTTCGACTCGAAATTCTTCTTTTTTACTTTTCGCCAAACTTTTAAAATGCTTTGGTGCTGGAGAACTACCAGAAAGATGAACAGGTTTAACTAAATTAGTCAAATTTTGCCCAGAAGTTGAATTTTTTATATTTTTTAACATCCAAGTCAGTCCATACTTATCTGAAGAACCACTTGATACTCCCTTCTCAAACACAACAGACGAAATATCACGATATCCCAACATCAAAACAGCAATATTCATGGAGTTAAACTTTACTCCAAGCTTTTTACTACGAGTTAAAACTAAACCTCCACCCTCAGGCTTACACTGGAAAACATTCAAAATTACTTTAAAATGTTGACCGCGAAAATAAAAGTTAGAAAGAGCATCAGCCAAACCAAATTCTAATTTTTTCCTATCTTCCCATTCACCATAAGGCAAAAGTAAAGCTAGAGATAAATTAAGTTGTGCTGACAAATTATGTTTTACAGCTATAGCCCCAACAACAGCCAATACTTTCAGAATTGCTTTCTCATACTTAAGGTCTTCTAAGTTAGAACGAGCATCAAAACATTTCTGCGCCAAAAATCCTACAGCGTAAAATTCTTGCCCTAATTTAACCCAAGCTTCGTTTTCTGGACAAGGATTACCTATTTTACGTGACTCATATAATTCAATAGATTCTTTACTTACCTCAAGTAGGTCTGGTTCCATAAAAAGTATTTCTGGCTCATTAGGAATCTCAGACAAAACATGATACACAACTTTGGTCATTGAAGAACCAGGATCAAGACTAACCAATAAATCCATACAAAATATTTTTACTATAGGAACAAAAAACTTTAACGAGAAAATATTAACAGAATTAACTTAAAGACACGACGTCTGCTTTCCTAAGTGCTTCATCAACAAGGCACTTTTCTTGAAAGAAAATACCAGCCGTCAACTCAATATCTCTCCTAAAAACTAGTAATCCTTCTACCACGGCTGGTATTTTCTTTTTAAGATATCTCCTAAGAACATTGTACTAATTGATAATATTACTCAACTAACGTTTTATTAATACTTTCAAGACTTCCTTGAAAAGCAAAAAATATTTTTAATTTAATTAAGATGATCCTGTATAAGGATTTTAGCAAAATTTTTCTATAAATGTCCCACTATTGTCCCACTCTTAGGACAAAGAAATCATCCTTTAAGAGAAGATAACAAGTTTTTGTGCCACTTATTGCATCTACCTTTCAATAATAATTAAACCATCGAAAAATGTCCCACTTTTGTCCCACTTTTAGGACAAAAATTGATAATTTATAAATTTGATTTTTCCACGGACAGTACGCCAAAAATTTTGCGAATATAAAAAATTTAGATTATGATTTTTTAGTGAGTATTTTTAAAATTATCAACACTAGTAAATTCAAAAATCGATATCAGGAAATCAAGATTAAATTTTTAGTTGTGTGATGCTTACTGCTAAGAATGTTTCTGCAATTAGAGCTTCTGATTACTTTCTTAAAGGACATTCACTCCAAGGCGATTCACGCTGGCATGGCAAAGGCGCTCACATACTAGGATTAAAAGATAAAATCAATAATCAACGACTTTTTAAGAATATTTGCGATGGTATTTCCCCAGATGCAACTAAAAAACTTTCTGCTAGATTTTTAAAATCCACAAACAGACGTGCTGCCACAGATTTTACATTCTCTGCTCCCAAAAGTGTGAGCTTGATGGCTTTAGTTGGTGGAGATGAAAGAATCATCAAAGCTCACCAATTAGCAGTAGAAAAAACTCTCGACTTAATTGAGGAGCGTTATGCATGCGCTAGAGTTACGATCAACGGCGAGCGTCAAATTATCAACACAGGTAACTTAGTGGTTGCAGAATTTGACCACATCGAAAGTCGCGAACAAGATCCACATTTGCACACTCACGCTCTGGTTATGAACATAACCAAATTACCTGATTCTGAGCAATGGTATAGCAACTTCAATGACCAGATTTTCGCTAATAAAAAATTTCTTGGCATGCACTATCAAAATTGCCTCAGCCAAGAAATACAGAAACTCGGTTATTCAGTTGAACCCCTAGAACACGGGCAGTTTGAAATCAGTGGCTTTGACCCACAACATTTAGAATTTTTTTCTAAAAGGCAGCAACAAATACTGACTCGGCTAGGTGACTACTACACCAGGGAGGAGAAAGAGAAAGTTTGGGGATCTACTCGCAAATCTAAGAAAGACGTTCACCAAGAAGATCTAAAAGCCAGGTGGAAAACTGATGCTGATGAACTGAAAATAACTTTCCCAAAATCAAAACCTTCAGATGATATTGCCATTCCATCAACAACCGAACAAGACTTAAAACAAGCTGTTGATGATTGCTCAGAAAGGAGAAATACCTTTACTCAAGAAGACATAGAGAAGAATATTCTTACAAAAACTCCTTCAAAAAATATCTCTCAAGTTCCTAAATTAATTAAATCGAATAACAATTTAATTTGTATATCAGAACAGCATCGTAAATTCACCACACAAACAGGCGTACAGCAAGAGCTTACTGCTATCAAATTAATGCTCTCACGACAAAATAAAGTTAGAAAAATTAATAATAGGAAAGTTGAAAAACATCTTGAACGAAATCACATCACTCAGAACCAAAAACAAGCTTTAGCAAGCACCTTCCAAACAACAGACCAATTCATTGCATGGAAAAATATTCGTGGAAAACGTAAGAGTTCATCACTGCTTGAGTTCAAAAAGATTGCAGCTAAAATCGGATTTCAAGTAACAGCTTTTGCACCTAACTCAAGAGAAAGAAAAGAATTAAGTCAAAATTTAGGTATTAAAGCTAACACAATCAATAGCTTGAAAGGAAATAAATATCAAGAATTTGGTCAGTCTAGGCAGTTCTGGGTTGTAAGCGCTGCTCATTTACTGAGCTCTTCCGATATAATCAGTCTTTTTGAAAATGCCATAGAGCAAAAAGCAAGAGTTTTACTAATTGGAAATAACAAAAAAGTAAGTCAAATATCATTTACTGACAATACTTTTAAGTCTTTACAGTCAGTTGGCTTAAAAACAATAAGTCTCAATCAGCCTTCGAGACTAAATTCACAATCGAAAATTACACCAGATATTACTCAAAACAAAATCCAAGAACTTGAGAAACTTCTAACTATTAATCCCAATACTTCACAAGCGTCAAAAACTACTAATATTGAAAA
This sequence comes from Mastigocoleus testarum BC008, assembly GCF_001456025.1. Lineage (GTDB taxonomy): Bacteria > Cyanobacteriota > Cyanobacteriia > Cyanobacteriales > Nostocaceae > Mastigocoleus > Mastigocoleus testarum. The sequence goes on along the minus strand of NZ_LMTZ01000161.1, from coordinate 10,648 downwards.
AGAAAGCCTTATCCATACACAATATAATTCTCAAACTTTTAAATCAACAGATAATGCTCAAAACAAAACCCAAGACTTTGAGGGAATTTCAAATATTGACTTCAATACTGTAATTACCTCAAATACCAGTAAAATTAATGAAGAAAATCTTATTCACACACAATATGATGCAGATTTTCTAAAATCAATTGCAGAAAATATAGAAGAAATTATTAGTACTGCCTTAGAAGATATAGGTGTACTGGACAATAACAACCAAGTATTTGAAACCAATCCATTCACTTTCTACAAACAAGAAGACACATTTTCTATTCAGCGTAATAGTGACAGTATAGAAATATTTAAAAATGGGGAGTTTACCCCAGATACTACTTTAGAAGATTTTGAGAATATCCAAGAATTTACCCTTATTGCTATGGAGCATATCGAAGAATCTCAAAGCGAGAATCTTAACAGGGGTATGAGGCGTTAATGACATCATAAAATATTTTTGAGTAGTCTGGCGCAAATCATTTTTGTGCGCTGCTAATGAGCGAATTTAGTGTTTTTTCGAGTAAATAAGTAGGCAGCGCTGACAAAAATTATTTAGTGAAGTGGAGCGAAGCGAAATGGAACGTGCGACTGACTGCTTTTAGAGTTTTTTTAACTTTTTCATGTATTGAAATAACAATTTATTCTTATTCAAACTATTTGATAATTCAAAATATTGATAAATAAAATCCCAGAATTTAACAATTCTGGGTAGTGGCTTATGTACGTTTTGTATAGTTACTTCCAATTTTACCAACTAAATAGCATTTTTTAATTACAAAAAAAGCGCCTTAAATAAGACGCTTAAGTGCATGAAGTTTATTACCAAAACTGTCAAAAAAAATTATTTTTACTCTTAAATATGTTATTATTATTTAGAATTCATTTTTTGTCAGTTTTACGTCCGTAGTGTACTATATTTATGATATAGTACATTTTTTGCGCTTCAAAATTCTGCATTTCAAGTAGTGATAAATACCTGATTCCTTGGTCTTACCCCAAGTACAGAGTAAGCCCCTAAAAGCTTCTCTGGCTCCTGCCGAGCAATATGCCGCAATAAAATATTGCGCGCTGAGTTTGCATCACGATTAATTTTTATGCCACAACTAGTACAAAAATATTCTCGTTTATAAAGTGGCATTTCCTGTTGACTTCCACAACAAAAACAGGTCTTTGATGTCCCTTTTTCTGATTCTAAATATAAATCTTTTCCTGATAGTTTACATTTGTATTTTAATTGCGTAATAAACTCATACAAACCCCAGTTATTATAAACTGCGCGGTTCAGTTTTTTATTATCAGATTTAGACACCATTTCTCTCTGGGACAAGTCACCTACTATCACAGCACTTTCAGCCAACTTGCAGGCGATTAAATGTGATGCTTTATGTAAACAATCTTTTAGTTTATTCCTCCTTTTGGCTGATACTTTTTGATAGGTTTCACTCAAGAACTTGTACCGTCTTGAGCCTTTCTTACAACGCGATCGCAATGACCGAATTTTATCCAACTGCTTGTTGAACCATCTGTAACCAGTGAACCCTCCTATCTCATAATCTCTACCTGAATCAGTTACTCCCATTGCCAAGGTTTTGATCCCCAGATCGAATGCAACTATACCTCCCTTATTCGATTGTCCTAAAACTTCCTTGTCGTACATAAATGAGCAGTAATATTTCCCGCTGGCATCTCGCGATACTACCACAGACCTATATTCACGAGGTGGCTTCTCTGTTAATATTCCCCTAACTGAATGATATTTTTTGTTCTTGCCTTTCCCACCAGTTGGCAAGATTACCTTATTACCTTTTAATTTGATGTACCTACCCGGATACACCAAACTGAAAAATTTATGCCTGGGTCGAAATCTTGGGAATCCTGGCTTCTCCCCTTTCTTCACCCGACGGAAGAATGCCTGCATCGCCCGATCTAATCGAAAATAAACTTCTGCCAAAAGCATCCCGTAAACATCGTTTAACTCTGGGTCATGCTCCCTGGAAGCTTTTAAACTACGCTTCGCTTCCACAAAGTTCCACTTTTCCCCTGACTTAAGTTTACCTAGCCACCAGTTATATAAGGCGCGAGACTTGCTTTGCATGAACTCTAAGGTTTTTGCATCGTGATCGCTTACCAATATCCTTATTTTTCTGGCAACTAGCATTTAAAACCTCGCTTATTAAAGGTTTATCTAATTCTCAGTTCCATTTATTTAATTTTTCTGTATCTATTTTACACTTGATACAACAAAAATAGTTACTTAAGCTACTAACTATATAGTTGTAATGTCATAAATAAGCTACATCTCTCATACCTTTCTTTTAGATCCTTAATTTGATTCAAGGTGTGATATCCACCTAAACACTATGAAAAGCTAAATAAAGCAAGTGCTATATCTCTTAAGTAGCTTGGATAAAATTAATACAATATCGAATCAAACTCCTGCAAGACACAAAGCGTAATGAATGCTTCTGCTTGATTCAAGCGTCATTCTCAGCTTATTCTTCTCAAAGATCAACTTTTTCTACATTACCAAACGTACCTCTGAGAATTTCCAAATTCCCAAGTTCATCTACTGCGCACGAAACACTACCGTAGTTAAATGCATCTTCTTCTAATTCATCTACAACAAGTTTGAAGCCTTCATTTGAACAGATTCCACCGTCCAAATGCAGATTAATAGTTGGACAAAAATCTCGAGGCTTTTTCCTGCAACCACAAATTAAATCAAAGATATTCGGCTCATACGAGAAGCATTCTGAAACTTCATTGCCTGGATTTCTCACAAATAATGCTTGAGAAGCTATAACCCTTGTCTGCTCAAATCTAAGCAGAGTAAGGGTTTCAACAGTGTGTTGTTTTTCTGTATTGATTTCGATCAGGGTCAAACCAAGATGACATAAGGTTTTCAGCTTTTGCAGTCACAAAATTTGTGAGAAATGCGGGATTGGTACTAAAATTTTTCCCCGAGTAATAACTCTTCCAACCTCTGTACCTTACAAGAGTTCTTTCCATTTCCTAATACCGTCACTTTCTTCTAATTCATACTCACTAGGTAATGCTCCACCAAACAATGGGCAAAGTTTGCACTTGCGAGTATAACAGCTAGTGCAATACTCGTTCTTGATTGGTTCCCATTCCCAGGGATATTTGTAATCAGCAGCAATCTTATCTAAAACTTCTGTATATAATTCCTGGACATCAATTCTAGCTTGGCGACCATACTCCCAGGAAAATTCTTCTACTCCTTCTGGATTAATATAAAAACAAATCAACCTTCCTAGATCCTTGCGATTCAACAGGTAAGCATATATCGCAAGTTGATAGTAGCCAATTACTCTATCGCGACCATTCTTCTTTAATTTGGGAAGCTTGTTAAATTTCCAGTCAACAACATCAACCTTGTCGTCAACCTTATTGAGAAAGTCAATTCTACCAGCCAGCCTAACCTTCAGTTTCTTATACTTAACCGTTGTTTCTACAGAAAATTCAATTTCTTCGGCACTTAAAGGATAATGCTGCTCTTCAATGAAATATTGGTAAAACTGCTTTAAACGTCCCAGACCCAAAAGCAGTAAATCTTTTGGTAGTTTGTAATTTTTTATAACCTGTTGGTATATCAGGAGTAAACGGTCACACCCGATAGTGGCATTATTTTGATATTCAGTTAAAAACCGTTCCACTACTGAATGGGTACAACTTCCGAGTACAAGGTTAATACCACCCTTAATCTTTTTCTGAAAGCAGGCGCTGTCACTGAAAACCTCACTGCGGTAGAAATCTAGCTTGCAGCTGTTGTAGCGCTCCAATGCCGTGGCATTAAGTTGAACTATCTTCGAATAACCTTTGAACGGAGCGTTAACACCAGGAATCAATGAAGACACAGCTTACAGTACAAAAACTATATTTCTATATTACTTTACAGCTTATTTCACATGATTGAACCTTAGGAAGAAGATTTTACTGGTTCAAAATCTTCATCTATTCTTAACCTAGACAAAAAATCTAACTTAAACTTTTCAACATCCTCTAGTTGATCAAATACTTTACCTTTTATATATGGGTTTATGTTATTATCTCGCCAATAAAAATAAACTAATATTCCATATCTCTTATCATTTCTTTGCTCAGGTAAAATTTCAATCATCCTCAATTCAGCCAAATTGATTATTGAATTTCCAATCCTTATAAACTGCATAATTTAAAATTCATTGGAAGCTACTTAGATTGATTATTATTTTTCTTAGTATTAGGAATAACAACTTCAGATTTATTCCAACGTAAGATATAACAAAAATCTTTTGCAGAGGAACAAGCAATAACTTGAGGTAAATTTACACCTACAGTTAGACCAATAAAAACGTAGGTGAAAAAGCTAAAAAGATAAAATAAAATGCCAGAAAAACCTGAACCAACCCAACGACCAATCCAAAATAAAGTTAACTTAAGATTATCAGAGCTATAAAGTTTAATTTGTTTAGATGCAATCTCATTAGCTTTGATATCAATATCTTTTTGAACTTTAATTTGGATAGTACGCTTTTCTTCTTCTATCCTTGATTCAAGGTATTTTCTGAGATTGGCTGCAATGTTTTCAATGATCTGTTCGATTGGGATAGGGAATTTTGAGTCAATTTTTTTCCCACAATCTTAGCAGTAATGATCTCTTCCATGCGTTTCCACTTGTGCTGAAATTCTGGAGTTGCAAAACTCGCAGCCAAATGTTTTAAATATAAACCAGGAGCAGAATCTGCGTCTTCAGAAGCCTTATACTGCATCATCGTTTCAATTATCGCTTTAGAAAGTCCAAAAGAAGATGCGATTTCATCTAGTTCAAGCTCAACGTCAGATGGTGAAGATGAATTAGAAATACCAAAATGATTTGCAATTTCTTCCAGAGATTTATTTTGAACTTTGAATAATTCGCATGCTTCTAAGAAAATATCACATTCTTCCTGGGTATATTCCGACTGTTCAGAGGATAAACCGCAAGCTTCAAAAATTGACAAAGATTCAGCAAGGGAAATATCACCTATACGATTATTAGCAATACTCAATAGTTTATAAACATCATTTTTGGAGTTTTTTTTAGATGATTTTTTAGGCTTTTGAACTTGAGAATCATTAGATATGTTTAATAGTTCAATAATCTCTTTTTCACTTTTATTCTCTCTGATTAATTGCAAGCATCTACGATATAAATCTGCTTGTACTTCTGTATAATCCTGAATCTCATGTAACTTGCATAGTTCAATAATTCTTTTATGTTCTGATTCATTAGAACCAGCAACTTCAATCATTTCTTTAATGTTATACATCTTGCTTGATTCTTTAATATTTTCGACTAAAAACTTGGATTATAATCAACTCTCGCCGATAGTATAATTTCCTTCTTTGATATCTATATCTCCATTTTCACAAACGAAAGTTTCTAGAGTCGCTTTAGAATACAGAGAAATATCTACTTTTTGAGTAGGTGCTCCTTTTAGATCAGAATTATCCAAACCAAATCTATCAATAACATTTTCCAAAATAGTCAAATTCTCTGCATTGAATTTATTGATATTATCTTCTCCATCTACTCCAAAGCGATAGATAGTATTGTTATCAATTCTAATAATTAATCCATCGCGTCTATCGTTATTATCTTCCCCAAAAAGTCTGTGCAATATATTCTCAAATCTGCTATCTCGATCAACCATATCTTCTATAACATGAACCTGAACTACAGAATCAAGAATTACCTACCCATACCCCTGCTTTGTTGCAACTGTTGTTCACTTGCTAAATTCTCATTATGCTCTTGCATAATATTTCTTATGCTGGTAATACCTTCAATATCTTCTTTCGAGGCGTCAGAAGTAAAACTTCCATTAGTAAAAATTTTTATGCTTTCATCTACTGCAAGACTTATAGTAATGGGATTTTCATTAGAAGTGAGATCTATATCAAACTTATAATCGTTGTGCTGATAAGAGTATAGATTATCATCATTAATCTCAATACCATCTTCGTTATATTTAATACGAATCATGCTAGCAACATCCTGTGCTAAAGACATTGCTAAATTATCTTGCTGCTGAGACTGCTCCACTAAATTATCTTGCTGTTGAGGCTGCTCCTGAGCGACTTCATAAACATATTTTTGAGATGCCAATTCTAACTTCTCTATATTTTGTAAATCCTTTTGTGTAGCTTCTTGAGTTACAACACCTTCATCAACTATTGCCTTACCATCAGATTTACGCATCATGGAAATTGAATCTCCTTGAAGACGGAAGTCATAATTCTTAGTACTATAAGCGATTGAATTATCTTCTTGCTTCTTACCAGCGATTTTAAGCATAGTACCAACACTTGCTTCTATTGCTTTCCCTTTAGCTTCTAAGACATTAGAAACGACTGTATTTACAGCTTTCTCTACATTCGTCTCAATAGCTTTTCGTGTATTATCTATCTTATTTGTTACAGCATTAATTCTTTGCTGTACTTGGTTTTTGAAGTTGTCAACTTTTGATTTGACAGCATCAAGTTTTGGCTGAATAAATTGTTTTATTTGATTGAGAATGCCTTGGACAGTTTCTTTTACTTTACGCTCAATATCTCCAACAAAATTTTGTAAAGCTGAGTTTTCAGGATTAATAACAGGGCTAGACTCAACAGTAGACTTGCTATTAATAATATCTTGTGAAGCCTGGACAAGTCTATTAATAACCTCTTGTTGTTTTTGAATTGTCTCTTGGAGATTATTAATAGATTTTAAGGTTTCTTCAGGTTGAACTGTTAATGATTCTCTAGAATTTATTTTTTGTAATTGCTGTTCAAAGGAATTAATCTGGTTATTAATTCTTTGAAAAGAATTAGATATTTCAAGTTCTTTAGAAATAACATTAGGCTCCGTGGATTGTAGCTGAGTTGATTGATTAGATTCCTCAATCATCTCTGGAGATTGAGCTTTTTGGAGATTTTGCTCAATAAGCTCAATAATTTCCACAGTTTGTTCTTGTTGGGTAGATTCTACCTCTACCTGACTTACTTCATCAGATCTCTGAATATTCTCCGCAGACTGAGACTTTTGACTGTCTTGAATCTGACTATCTTGAGATATGCTTTCAGATTGGGTCTGATCAATTAAACTAGATATATTTAATTTATCCCTAGAACGGATTCCATTTGCAACATGATAAACTTCTTTATCATTTGCATCCAAGATACGGACAGAACCTTGTAGTTTGTGAGGAGAATAGAGAGCTGTTTGTAACTTTTCTAAAGATTTAGGAGTAAGTTTATTCTCAAGTGATGAATCGCCAATAATTCCATCAATAACTTTTCTTCTACCAACAAAAACTTTAATATTTTTATCTTTTAAATCACTATCATCAATCCTAGATTTTATGTGATTTAAAATTTTGTTTTCTAGTTTACTATGCTCATTGTTTTTTTCATTAGAGTCAGGCATAATTATTCACCCTTTTCATTTAAATATGTTTTCAAAATAGATTCAATCAAAAAAGATGGATCAACCATTAATTGAGGTAAAATAACACCTCCTAATCTATTGAGTAGGATTTTATTCATAACTTCAATGTAAGCCCATTGGCTATCAATTAAAACGGATATTTTCCTAGAGGTGTTATCAATTTCGGAAATATCATATGTATATAATTTACCGTGTAGTATAAATACACTAGGCTCATCTTTATCCCCATAATAAATTTCAATGGATTCAGGAATATATCCGTCAGGAAAATCAGGTTTTCCCCAAAATTCAGCTGCATTTAAAACATCTATCTTGTGCTCATTAGCAAGAGCAGCAATATCTTTAGGTAACTTGGATATTTGTTTTAGTTCTTTTTGAGAAAATCCTTCAGTCATTTTTTATTCACAAAATAAATTACTAATAAATATTCTACCTTGTAAGTCTCAAAACAGGGCTAGAACTATAGCTTTGTTTCTCATATTCTTCCTCTAAGATATCTTCAATATCTTCATCAATTTCTCCACTAGAATGATTTAAATTCTCTTCGGCAGATAAAGAATTATCAATGATATTTTGTGCATGTTCACACATAATATTCATTTTATTAACATCATCAGCAGATGCTTCTTGTGTAAATTCACTATTCTCAAAGATAACTAATTCACTTTGTTTATTAGTGATAGAAATCTTATCCCCATCATTTTGCAAAAAATGATAATTCTGAGTTTCATAGCTAATAGTAGCGTCATCATTTGTACCATGTTTATTAATGAATTCTTCAATACTATCTTCAATCTCTTTGCCATAGTATTTTGAATCGGGATAATCAATTAAATGCTGTACATATCTTCCTAAAGAATTTACATGCTCTACATCTTCATTAGAAGCTTTTTCAGTAAATTCACCATTTTTAAAAATTATTTCTTCTGTACTTGAATTAAACACATAGATTCCATCTGTTTTTTGCACTAAGCTATAAGACTGAGTATTAAAATATTTCCAATTAAATCTAGTATCTTCTACACCCTTAAGTTCAACAATTTTTTCAATACTAGATTGTATATTCTGCCGTTTCTCTAGCTTTTCTAATATCTTAGAAAAATCTTTTAAATAATTTAAGTCTTCTTCTGATGTGTGTTGAGTTATTTTGCTGTTCTCAAATATTGTTTTCTCTTTATCGTTATTGAAAATAGAAATATTTCCATCATCTTTTATAATCAGATAATTCTCAATTTTATAAGTAATAGTTCCATCATCATTTTTTACACCCTTTAACTCAAGAATTTTATTGATATTTTCTTCTATATCTTCACCATCATATTCTAATTCTTCACAATCATCTAAATTATCAAATATTTCTGTAAAAAATGTTTGTATATTCTTTAAATATTTTGCATCATCATTGGATGCAAATTTGGTTATGTGTCCTCTATCAAAAACTTTCTCCCCATTTGTCTTGTTTATAGCATAAGTTTTATTGCCACTACCGTTGCTCTCTCTAATAAATTTATATTTATCATCTTCATAAATAATAGTTTTCTCATCTTCACTTATTTTACCTTTTACTTCAAGTATTTTATTGATATCTTCTTCTATTTTCTCTCCATCATATGGCAAATAATTTTTATCATTATTACTATTTTTGCGTTTATTTTTAAATAAAGAATCTGCTATAGCTTCGAGTAAGAGAAATAAATCCCTTTGAAGATTTTTTAGTTCATTCTTTTGTTCATTCATAGATTTTCTATAACTTCTAAAGATTTATTAGCAGTTGTATTGTTTGTTTTTTTCTTATTTTTTTGTTTAGAAATAGATTGCTTTGAAGTAGATTGACTAGCTTTTTTCTTGTTACTAGGCGGACGCTTTCCAAAGTTATCAATCTTCTTTAAAGTATCTTGATTAGCTTCTTTTTTAGGTAACAATTCCTCAGCAGCTTTCTCTCTCATAATTAAATCCTCTTCTGTCCGGTCTTGCAGATTTAATTGTTTAATTAATTGTTGCTGAATTTCATACCATTTACTAACACTAGTTTTTTCAGAATCAATATCAACTTTAGGTATTCTTATTTTTTCAAAAAGTGGTAATCCTACAGTTTCTCTATTTCTAAATCCTGGACTAACAATAATTGCTTTACCAGTAGGTAGAGAATTGAACTGGTTTACTTCAAATAAAGTACGAGTACTATTCTGATCTGCTAGAGTTGTGGAACCACCTCCTTGTCCAGAACTACGAGAACGTTGTTTATATTTGATTTCCTCATTTCCTAAAAAATCACTAAAACGTTTTGCTGCCACATCATCTTGAGGGTTGAAAAATGCTTTAGTTGCACACCCACCAAAAATGGCATTTGTAGTCTCCTTTCCATAAGCTTCTTCAAGCTGGGATATATTTTGAAAACCCAGAATTGTAATAAGCCCATCTTCCCTGTTTTGGTTAAGCCAATCAACCAACGCTGGAAGATACAAAGTTGGCAATTCATCAAGGACTAATACCAAAGGTTCAGAACGGAATGGCACTAAGAAAAGCCACAAGCTATGCAAAATAAGCACTATAGCTTTTCAAGCAATTTAATAATTAAAGGATAGTTTAGGAGGTTGTTCTTGATGCAATATCTTCACTTGGGGCCACGAATGGACAGCATGGAGCGATTGATCTGCAGGTTTCCGCTGTGCTAACGCTCCGCTACGCTACGCACCTACGATAAGCGGGGTTATCCATGCCGCAGGCACACTGTAGCGAATGGATGAAACAAGTATGTAAGGACGATGTAAAATTTGTTGTGGGTAGAAAAGCTTACTCGTTCATGAAATACTTTCTTTGATACGAGCAAGCCAACAGATAAATACTACTGTGACACTACGAGTACAAATCCTCAAGAATAAGTTTAATCAAAGTCTGGGATTACCTTTTAAAGAGTTATTACCATCCTCAGCAATCGAGCAAGCACTCGAGGAACTAAAAATAAAATACAAAAAGCGATTATTTGACCCATTCGTAACATTATGGGCATTTTTATCAGGAAAGGCAGAAGTTCGACGGCAGAAGGCAGAAGGACTATGCCGTAGAGCTTCTGGCGACCGGAGGGAGCAAGGGTTTAAGGCCCCCACCAAATTTAAAATTTGGTGGCCTGCAATTGGTAGC
>NZ_LMTZ01000160.1 GCF_001456025.1 Mastigocoleus testarum BC008 | reverse complement strand
TGACTCCCAACTCCTGACTTCTGACTCCCAACTCCTGACTCCTAACTCCTGACTCCTGACTCCTGACTTCTGACTCCTGACTCCTGACTCCTAACTCCTAACTCCTAACTCCTAACTCCTGACTTCTGACTTCTGACTTCAAAAACCCCTCTCCAGTAAAGAAAAGGGGCTTTGTGTAAATTAAATTAAATGTGTAATTCAATTAAGCAGGATAAATCCTTAATCGGCGATTTGGTTCATCCCCAAAACTGTCCGATCGCAGCCGATAGTGTTCTACTAATTCGTGCTGCATTTTACGTACTTGTGGCGAACGAGGCAGTAATTCTACTGGCTGTCCCTTAGGAATCACAATTTGTTCCACCGCAAGTCTAGCTTCTTCTAAAGCATCCATCTCATCATCGCTGGCGCTATGGAGAAAAAGTTGCAACTCGCGATCGTCAGTAACTTCCGGTTCGTCGATATTCAGTAACCGACGCAAAGCACGGGTAATTTGAGGAATAGTACCAGCTTTGAGCATCTGGATCGGTAGATGGCGCGCCTTTGCCATTTGCCTCAACTTCGCATGATTTTTCACGTGCGATCGCAAAGCCAAAATTGCATCAGCATTATCCAGTTCCTTTGTCAAGACCACTGGCAAATTCAAAACCCCAATGACTTGATCCAATTGATGGCGACTGACACCATAAGGATAGATATGGAGTGGTAGATCTTCACCGTTTGGTCCCGATTCCGATCTGCTATTGCGACCGAAGCTATTGCCGTTACTTAAAGATTCTTTACGTAATAAGCGTTCAAACTCACTTCGCCCAGAACCATTACCATTTTCTGCTTCAGAAGATAATGGTAGCGGAATCATTTGTCCGCTAGCACGCCAACCAGTGGATTTCCTGCCAGAACCTGCAGCAGCTAAAGATTCTTCTCTGCGGCTACCCTTCTTATGACCGTCGATTGCAGTTAACTGACGGGTAATGTTGATATTACCTTCCTCATCAACGGTTCTAACTTGGGGAGTAGGTTGATGTCCTCGCAACAAACCGTCAACAGTATCTGCGAGATCTTCGTGAACAACCCAACGCTTCCGCTCTTGCATTTCAACGGCAATTTCAAAGGTTGGAGGAGCTTTTCTTTCCAGTACAGTTTTTTGAGAACCCCTTCTTCTGGCTTCATCATCCCCCAGGGTTACAGCCTGGATTCCACCAACCAAATCGGATAGTGTGGGATTTTTGATCAGGTTTTCTATTTGGTTACCGTGGGCGGTACCAACTAACTGTACTCCTCTCTCAGCGATGGTACGGGCTGCTAAGGCTTCCAACTCAGTACCGATTTCATCAATGACAATCACTTCTGGCATGTGGTTTTCCACCGCCTCGATCATCACCTGATGTTGTCGGTCTGGATGGGACACTTGCATCCTTCTTGCTTTTCCAATTGCTGGGTGGGGCACATCGCCATCCCCGGCAATTTCGTTGGAAGAGTCAATAATTACCACTCGCTTATCCAATTCATCTGCGAGAGTACGAGCGATTTCCCGTAGGGCAGTAGTTTTACCTACCCCAGGACGACCCAACATCAGAATAGATTTTCCAGTTTCGACTAAATCGCGGATCATACTAATGGTACCGAAAATCGCTCGACCAACACGACAGGTCAAACCGATAACCTTCCCACTGCGATTGCGAATAGCACTGATGCGATGCAGGGTTTGCTCTATTCCGGCTCTGTTGTCTGCGCCAAAGCTTCCCACTCGCACAATGCAATCATCTATCTGTTCCTGGGTGACTGGTACGTCGCTCAAATACTCGGCTCCGGAAGGAAATCGAGCTTCTGGGCATCGACCCAAATCCAAGACTACTTCTACTAAGCTATCTCTTTGCGGATGGTTCTCTAAATTTTGCCTCAGATCTTGGGGCAAAATTTCTAATAGTTTTTGGAGATCGTCTGTAATCGTCATGCTTTAATATGGTGACGTTTTTAGAGATAGGGAACTATGAACTAGCGCTCCTGCTGTAACTTGAGCTGGGAAACGAGAGAATGGGCAAGCTCTACAGCTTGCCAAAGCAAGTCTGGCTCTTCTTCAAGACGGACAATAGCTCGATCGCTATGGTTATTCACCTCCTTATCTTCTAGTTTTTGAAGAACTGGCGACAATAAGACCCGGGCATAGCTACCATAAGCTACACCGGCAATATATGGGGATTTCGGAAAATTATCAGATAATTCAAAGAAATTTGAGGAATTGTTACTTGAAGCACCTTTCCTCCCATTCCCCATAGACGTACGCAGCATTCCCATTGCCTTAATTTTGGCAACTGTATAGCTGTTTGTGCCACCTGCCAATTGCACGTATCCGGGTAACTTAGATGTCAAAACTTTTTGCCCTAATTTCACCGTTGCTAAAGTGGTGCCACCTCCTATGTCCCCGCTCATCGGACGACCATCAGTTTGCCAAATCAATGCACCCGGCAAAGGAGACATCAAATCATATATCGATTTGAGGTATTCAATGAATCCTTTGTCGTCTGGACAACTGACCGCAACTAATTTCAAGCGATTCAGCCATGGCACAATGGATTGCCACAATCGCTTAAATTCCTGTTCCCGTCCTACACGAGTATGAATTTCTACAGCATCCACCCCCATTGAAAGTACCAATGGCGCAACCGCTCCCGGCGTCGACACATAGGATGATGTATAAATTTTATCATACGGGCAAATAGGAACGCAACGACCGCAGCCATAGCATTTTTCAGCTAAAACACCAGAGTATTTCTCTTGATGGCGCTCGAAAACAATGGCTTGTGTTGGACAAACTCTTTCACATGGTCTTGAACAATTGGGAGGACATTGGGTATAATTAAATGTTGCTTTCCGAAAGTGAGGATCCTCGCCATCATTTATGCTAACCATAAGTAATGGTAGACTTTTTGATGCCAAAAAACCTTTCTCCCTAGCTTGCTTGACAAATAGGGAGGCAACATGTAATCCTTCTTGAGCGGCTGCGATCACAGCAGGATCGGCAGCGACATCTATGCAGTCAGCACCAGCCAATGTGTAGGCAATCGTTAAACTTCTAACTGCAGGCAGATGTTGGAAGCTGGCTCCGCATATGAGCTTAAACCAGTTACCTTCCTCAAGGGATTTTAAAGGAGCGTTTTGAAGAACAGTCACATTTCTATTATGCTAATTGGTGACTGAAAAGAGTAGTAGATTACAAATTAATTTGGCTGGTTTACTGGAATCTCAATTGCAAATTCGGCACCGCGTTCGGTTAAAGGAGTACAGTCAAGCATTCCTTTATGCTTTTGCACCACAATTTGATAGCTAATTGACAAACCTAAGCCACTACCCTCTCCCACCGGTTTAGTGGTGAAAAAGGGGTCGAACAAACGCGAACGCACTTCTTCATCAATACCCGCTCCATTATCGGCTATCGAAATTCTAATTCGGTCGGTATTCAAAGATTGAGTAGATATCCGAATTTGCGGCTGTGATGGCGGCATTTTCGCCTGGGAAGCGCTTTTATTTGCTATTTGTTTTTGTTCATCTAAAGCATCAATGGCATTATTGAGCAAATGCATAAACACCTGATTGAGTTCGCTGGCATAGCAGGTTGCTAGTGGTAAACTACCATATTCTCTGACAATATGGATTGCTGGTCGCTTTTCAGTTTCTTTAAGTCGATGTTGCAACATTACCAAAGTACTTTCAATCCCCTGATGAATATCAACCTGTTTCATTTGAGCTTCATCATGTCTGGAGAAATTTTGTAGCGCTAGCACCATAGAACGAATCCGATCTACACCCCTGTACATAGCCCCCATAAGATTTTGTAAGTCATTGATGACAAAATTTAAATCTATATCTTGGATTATTTTTTGAATTTTACTTGTGGGGCGGGGATATTCTGTTTGGTAAGCCTGTATTAAGTTCACCAAATTTTGTACATATTGACGAGCGTAGTCAAGATTACCGTAGATAAAACTAATTGGATTATTTACTTCATGGGCAATACCAGCTACCATCTGTCCCAATGCTACCATTTTTTCATTTTGAATTTGTTGAACTTGGGCAGCTTTTAAATCATCCAGCGCTTGTTGCAATAATACATTTTTTTCTTGCAGTTTAATTTGTAACCAACGAAGATTAATTTGATTTTCAATTCGCAGTAATACTTCTGTGCCATTGAAAGGTTTAGTAATATAATCAACTCCACCAACATCAAAGGCTTTAACTTTATCTAGTACATCGTCAAGAGCACTAATAAAAATTACTGGTACGTCACAAGTTTTATCATCATTTTTTAGCTGACGACACACCTCATAGCCATTCATTTGAGGCATATTAATATCTAGTAAAACCACATCTGGTAATAACATTTGGCAAGCAGTTAGCGCCATTTTTCCACTTAAGGCTTTACGAACTTCATAGCCTTGAGCTGTCAACATTGCCGACAAAAGCCTCAAATTATCGGGCGTGTCGTCTACTATAAGTATATTTCCTTTATATTTTCTATTTTTATTTAAACTCATTTTTTAGTAATTTTGTCGATAATTTTATTCACTATCAAATTAAAAAATGGCAGCAGTTTATATTATAGGTATATATCCAACCAAGAATGATGATAAAATACAACTCCGAGATGTTGTTTCCAAGTAGAAACACATAATAAAATCTTCTATTTGCCAATTGACTATCCGGTCTTATAGGTATAAAAACTCTAGCTATAGTTTTGCAGCATTTGTGAAAACCAAATTACACATTTAGGCAGAGCGTGGGGATTTATCAGAGCATAGGAGTGTAGTTATAATATCTCTTAATAATGCTAATTTCCTTGCTGATGATAAGAGGCTTCTCAAAATATCATTTACTCAGCAAAATGCGGTCTAGCATACAAAAATTACCACCATATCTGAATTTAAAGGAAATTGGCGAATTTTTGTGATCGTTAGGTTAGATTAATTCAGTTAGATTAATTCAATTAGATTAATTCAAATAAGATTTTGCTTCTCTGAAGGACCAAGTCTACTTATATTTTTTTTGATTTGTATCTTGGGAACTTGACTATTTCGCCAAAATATTAAATTGATTTTCAATGACGTAATGACGTTAATTTTGCGTAAGTTCTATTGGTCTGTAGTTAGGCTATGTCCTGATGGACACGCTGACGCTAATAGCCCATTAAAGTTCTGATTTTCAAGTGCTGATATCATGTCCGGTAAAACACTTGCGATAAGGTTCGTAGTAGCGCTTTAGCGCCAATATCTTTACTATGGCGCTAAAGCGCTACTACAAANAGCACTACTACAAATTTCAAGTCTGAAGCACTACTACAAACCTTAGCTTACCCAGCAGAATTAATGAAAAATACTACTAGCAACTTGCGTTAGCAAATCCTTGGTCCTCAGTTCCGTGCTTGTGATGTTAGTAGTAGTGCGGTTTATTTTGATCTACAGGTAGCGCTGTATGACAGCGATCGCATCAAAAACTTTCCTAATTTTAGGACTCACACAAACAAAATTTTTCATTGCGATAGTTACTAAGAAGCAAGCAGGTGTAGAGTTAGGGCTTAGCGACAGCGCAATGACGTAATTGTTTAAATTTTGCGTGAGTCCCCAGTTTATTAATTTAATCGAGGCAGCATAAATAACTCAAGACTAACTTGAGACGAATTTACCTCCCGAAACCGTAAAAGTTAATTAACGGTATTCTAGATATTTTTTTATAGAACTGTTATTGTCTGGTTTGCCTATAGCAAAAGCTTGCTAAAATTGATGAGTTAATTTACTCACCAATGTATTGGCGATGTTAATTATTTCAGGTTTTTAGGAATCTTTATAGTAGAAGATCCAAGCACAAAACTAAAAATAAAACCTAAAAATATATTGTTCAATAATTAGTCTTATTTGCTAACTCCTTAGGTTCTTCACATGAGTTGAACACCTCGATTTTTTTATTTGTAAGTGCTCTGTAAAGCTCAAATAATAACTTGGCATAACAGGTACTAGAGGGGAATTTTATTAATTGACATTTAAATGAATGCAGTAAATAAAATTCCGAGCGCACAATCATTTATAGTGCAGAACCAGAATATTTTTTATTTATACAAAGGATTTCCTCGATCAATAGAGCCAAACTTTTCATTCAAAGGCCAAAACCTAAGTACAGCTTTACCAATGATATTTTCCTTTGGTACAACGCCCCAACAACGACTGTCATAACTACTATTACGATTATCTCCTAACACTAAATACGAATTCGCCGGAATAGTTTCTGTTTGAGCTAAAAATGGGGAATTTTGGGAAGAATGACAAACACTAATTTCTGTTTTTTGCTCTTGATCCAAATATTGTTTTTCAGCTAATGGTTTACCATCTATATGAACTTGGCCATTTTTTAGTTCAACTTTTTCTCCTGGCAAGCCAATAACCCGCTTAATAAAAGCGTCTTGATATTGCTCTTTCTGTAAGTTTTCTGTGGGTGAAAAAACTACAATATCTCCTCTCTTAGGATCGGAAAATTTATAGCTCACTTTATCTACAATGATCTTATCTGCTTCCCATTGGTTTGGTGAACCGTGCAGAGTTGGTTCCATTGAACCAGACGGTATCCAGCGTGCCTCAGCAACAAAAGTACGAATTCCTAAAGCTAGAAGAATGCTAAGTAAAATTGTTCTAACTAGTTCTGCAATCCAGGAATTATCTGGTTGTTGACTGGAATTTTGATCGGACACTTGATTTTGCATCTTTAATTAATTAATTACAGACAACAAGAAAGTAAGTAAACTGCCCAACAGGAAGGTCACAAAGAATATATTTATTCATTCTAACGATGAGATGCCGAAAAATGGCGATTAGAAGGTTTTGAGAAAAGAATAGACAGTTAAAACTCAAATTTTGGCATAATCTGCAAAAATTTATAACTTATAGTAAATCGTGCATCTCAGTTTAACCCAAAAGCACGTTACTCTGTCATGATTTATTCATCGTTTTTACCCTGCTAACTCTATGACATCTTCACATAGTTTACTGATCCGCCGTGCAAACATTATTTTAGCCAATGGAGAATTGAGTATCGGGGATGTACTCATTGACGAAGGTCAGATATTAGATGTTGCATCATCAATTGACAATGTAACAGCAGCTCGAGAAATTGATGCACAAGGGCTAAATTTGTTGCCAGGAGTTATCGATCCCCAAGTGCATTTTCGGGAACCCGGACTAGAACACAAGGAAGATTTATTTACTGCAAGTTGTGCCTGTGTTAAAGGGGGAGTAACTTCTTTTTTGGAAATGCCTAATACTCGTCCTCCGACAATTTCCCAAGTAGAAATGGATGATAAGTTAGAACGGGCAGCCCAAAAATGCTTGGTTAATTATGGTTTTTTCATTGGAGCAACATTAGACAATGTTGCAGACTTGCTAGCGGTAGAACCAGCATGCGGGATTAAAATTTTTATGGGTTCCATGGGAGGCAAGCTATTAGTTGATGAAGAAGCAGTATTAGATGGGATATTTGCTCGGGGCAAACGCTTGATTGCTGTTCATGCCGAGGATCAGATGAGGATAAAGCAAAGACGAGAGCAATTTGCCGGAATTCACGATCCAGCGATTCATTCCCAAATCCAAGATAATCAAACAGCACTACTTGCGACGAAACTGGCTTTAAAACTATCTAAAAAGTACCAACGGCGCTTACATATTTTGCACATGTCAACGGCGGATGAAGCCGATTTGCTGCGGGAATCAAAACCTGATTGGGTTACTGCCGAAGTCACGCCACAACATTTGCTTTTAAATGTTAGTGCCTATGAAAAAATTGGGACTTTAGCACAGATGAATCCCCCTTTGCGGACAACCCACGATAATGAAGTTTTATGGCAAGCTTTGCGTGACGGTGTGATTGATTTTATTGCCACAGATCATGCGCCCCATCTCTTGGAAGAAAAAGCTAAGGAGTACCCCAACACCCCTTCAGGTATGCCGGGAGTTGAAACTTCTCTACCCTTAATGTTAACTGCTGCAGTTGAGGGCAAATGTACGGTTTCTCAAGTAGCTAACTGGATGTCAACTGCTGTGGCGAAGGCATATGGAATCCCTAATAAAGGTGCGATCGCTCCTGGGTATGATGCCGATCTAGTATTAGTAGATTTGAAGAAATATCGACCCGTATTACGGGAAGAATTACTAAGCAAATCTGGTTGGAGCCCTTTTGAAGGTTGGAATCTGACGGGATGGCCGGTGGTTACTATTGTAGGTGGTCAAATCGCTTATGAGAAAGGTCGCCCGAATACTGAAGTCCGGGGTCAAGCTTTAAGGTTCGTCGACACGCCTCTACCGAGTTAACATTTTTCTATTTCCAAAGTTTTATTTGGGGATTTAAGACTTTATCTGTGCACATCTTTTGACATTCACACTCCTCAGCCTGAAAGGCTTGAGGATTTTTCTTTAATAGACTCGGGGAGAGTCTACCAAGTTTATTAATTGCTTTCTTGCGGTTGGTACTGCCCTTCTTTTTGCGTTCGCGTAGCGCGTGGAATAAACACGACGCTGATAAAACTTTAGTCGCTTTTCACATGAGCGATAAAATGTATTTCTAAAAACTGTAATTGTAGAGACGTCCTCATAAAATGTCTCTACATATTTTGTATGCTGAAACACCTATGAATAGTTTTTACGGCTAGAAAAATTTCGTTTTACAAAAATTCTTTAAAGTTTATGATAATTGTATTTTTTTTATCTTAATCCTAGGTCTTCTGCCCCCTAAAATTATCCCGGAATATAACGAATACCTGTGGAACTTTTTTTTTATTCTTCTTACGAGGATATACTCATGCATGTCTTTTATATAACTGCAATACTAAATACAAACATCTTAATAAAATCATGAAAAATTAGAGACAAATAAATAGTTTCTGCTTTTTCTGTTTGAGTTTTCAGGCAATCAAAATAGGTTTATTAACTAACTGCTTTACCAAAAACGGTTGGTGGGGTGATTTATGCATTGCAATACACCGTAACAAGTGTTTTTGCTGCATCTATATCGACTCACTAGTTCGTTTTTGTGGGCGCAAGCAGTAGTAAATTATCTAATTGTCTGTAGAAAGTGACAATAAATCGCATAGTTGCGGAATAATATTTTAAATTTAGATTTGGGACATACATAATCATGAGAGAAATATTCGATTGTGAACGGGGTAGTGGTAGATTGACATTTGCATTGCAATGATACAATTTGTCCTTGAACGTATCAGTAAAAATATGTGAATGAAAACAGATTCTGGAAAAGTTTATTATATTGCAAGTAAACATACTAATATCAAGTTCATAAATTTGAAGATGTATTGAAAATTCATTTAAATTCAGTAGTTTACTTGCATTTTGTTAAACCTTTTATCAGAAAAAAACAATTTTATCCTGCCAACTATTCTTGCTCAAAATACTCCTAGCAAGAATTGGTTGGTATATTTTTTGTTATATTGTTATTTACATTAGTTACAATAATCAATACTAACTAGATCTTACAAAGTATAGCAATATTAGGAAAAATTACATAACTGCCTAAATATAAGTCTAATTACATAAAAATTATTTTATCAATCGAATTTTGAATCGAAAAATATACTCTAATTTCTCAAAAATATAGTGTTACTACTTAGCTATAATATAATAATTTAGCAAAAACACCGATTCAAAATGAATTCTTAATTAGTGCAAAGCGGAAATGATCGCCAATAATCAAAAATATACTGAATATAAACAAGAATGTTCTGCAGTAAAAGCTATTTTAAATTTAAGTAAATTAAAGAATAAAATTGCTAGGGAGAAAGATTGGTGTGGAAGAACAGCTTCAAGCACTTCTTGATGAATTGCGGTGCTACCCGGAACATAGCCTAGAGAAACGTAAAGCTTTAAACCGATTACTAATAATAATTCAGCAGTTTCCCGGTATATACAAGTCATCCCATCAAGATTATCCAGAAGCTTTAAATAAAACTTGGGAATGGGTTTGTAAAAAGATTTGTGATTTTCAGCCCCATTCTTCTTCGGTTCAACAAAGTCTAACTCAATGGATTAACGGCTACCTGAAATGGCGGATTAAAGATCTATATGCAGCAGATGGGAAATATACCATCAGTTTGGA
The DNA here is from genome assembly GCF_001456025.1 of Mastigocoleus testarum BC008. Lineage (GTDB taxonomy): Bacteria > Cyanobacteriota > Cyanobacteriia > Cyanobacteriales > Nostocaceae > Mastigocoleus > Mastigocoleus testarum. The sequence continues at coordinate 46,712 of NZ_LMTZ01000160.1, read as the reverse complement.
TAAACCATTAAATATTAATGATGATAACGATAAGGTTTCGATGTTGGATATGTTGCCTGATATGAGGTGGCAAAGTACGACTTTAAATTTACTGGATCTAAAAATTGCTCAAATGCAAAAGCGCGATCGCGAATATTGGGGCGAGCGGATTAAACGCTATATAGAAGAAGATAAAACCGGCAAATTAAAAAATTGTCATCTGAAAAAAAATCCGGACTGTAACTGTCAACAATTAGCAATGCGCTTATTGTTGTATCAACCACCTCATAAAATTGCAGATATTGCCAGACAGTTAAATAGTAGCAATCAAACTATTTACTCTCATTGGAAGAGAAAATGCTTGCCGCTATTAAGAGAAATAGGTACAAATTTGGAGCTCGATCAATGATTGATACCAAATATTATCATATAAATATTCCTTTAAGTAGATGCGCCCATAAATTAGCAGAGGAATTTGCTGCAGAACAATATTCTTTAGAAAAAAGTAAAAAAGTTTATTTAAATACTCTAGCGGTTTATGCCGTACACAGCTATCTTACATGGTTAAATATAAAAACTACACTTACAGGAGACAGTTGGCATAAAAGCTTAAGAGCAATATTTGATGCAGCTGATTTGGAGATAGTCAATGTTGGTAAATTAGAATGTCTTCCGGTGCTTCCGGGCGAAAAAACTATACCTTTACCACCAGAAGCAACTATCGACCGAATTGGTTATGTTGTAGTTCAATTTCACCGAAAATTCGATGCTGTAAAACTGTTGGGTTTTATTTCCATAAATGCGATTTTGGAACCATCGGAGACCATTGAACTAAATGATTTGCAACCTTTAGAGGCTTTACTTGAAACAATTCACATTGTCAACTTACGTCAATGGCTTGAGGGAATATTTAAGCAAGATTGGCAAGTTCCCGAGTTGTTGATTTCTCATAATTTAAGAGGTAATGCTATTGCCGATCCTTTAACCCTTGAGTCTCAGAGCCAGTCTGTTAGTCGGGCAAAAGTTGTTAATGTCGGTAAACAAGTGGTACTTATGGTGCAGTTAACCTCTAATGTTGCTGATGTTTTTGATATTAGAGTTAGAACTTATCCTGGTGAAGATGAAACCCATTTACCCGCAGATTTACAACTGGTAATCCTTGACGAAGACCACAACCCTTGCATGGAAGTTCAGTCAAGAAATATCGACAATTGGATTCAACTGGAGTTTAGTTGCAAACACGAAGAAAAATTCAGTGTGATGTTGATATTAGGAGACACAACGATTAAAGAAGATTTTGTCGTTTGAACGCATAACAATAACGCACAAACAAACAGTAACAGCAAAGGAGACGGCAATAGTGCTTGTCAAACTTAAACTTAGAGGAAATTCACAACAGGGATGGAATGTAGATCTAACGGAAAAACAACTAGAAGTTGAAGCTGAAGGATTTTTACCGCCATTATCTCCAGAATTAGAATCATCTTTAAGCAAGTGGCAATCATCTTATCGCCAAATAGATTCAGTACGTTCCTGTATTGCTCCCAAACCTGGTAGCCGGATCGTGTCAAAAAGTATGACAAGATATTCTAGTTTTGAACATACTGCAGTTGTAAGGAAAGATCTTAACCAATGGCTTAATAGTGGCGATCCGAGGTGGCTACCAATCCGGGATAAATTAATAGAAATTTCACAAAAGCTGGAGTCTACCAATGAAGAAATTTTTGTACTTATTGATGCCAAGGATCTTGATTTGAGACGGCTTCCTTGGCAAGAATGGAGTATTTTTGAAAAATACTATCCCCAGACGGAAATAGCCCTCAGTTTACCCAAGAGTTCAAATAAAACAACCATTAAACTTCTCCCAAAAAGCCAAAACATGAGAATTTTAGTTGTTGTGGGTAGAAGTGATGGTATTAATACCCAAAATGATCTGGAAATCATTCAGGATTTGGAAAATCATGGAGCAAAAGTTGTTTGCTTAATTAAACCGACTCCTAGGTCATTGTGTGAAGCTTTGTGGGATGAAGATGGTTACCATATCTTCGTATTCACGGGACATAGCGGAAGTGAAAATAATGGTACCATTGGCTGGATTGAGCTAAATGATAAACATAGCTTGAATATAGAGCAGTTTAAAGAAGCTTTGCGGGAAGCAATAAATAGAGGGTTGCAGTTAGCAATTTTTAATTCTTGTGATGGTTTAGGATTAGCCAATCAACTAGCACAATTAAATTTACCCCATTCTATTGTGATGCGCGAACCAGTACCAGACCTGGTTGCGGTAGAATTTTTTAAATACTTCTTCAAGGAATTTTCTAATAATAAATCTATTTTTGATGCTGTCCATACAGCACGTAAACACTTAGAACATTTCCAGTTAGATTATTTTAATAACACTTGTTTCCCTGGTGCCACTTGGCTACCAATAGTTTGTGTTTTACCAGATGTAGATACATTAAATTGGCAAGAAATGGCTGACGGAAAAAAATTTAATTCAATGATATTCAGGAAAAATAAAAAAACAAAAAAACGTAATTCTTTGATTACAAACCCGGGTTATTTTTTTTATATGGGCATACTTGCTGTGCTCATAGGTTCAACCCTATTCTATATTTACAAAACTCCTTTTACCATACCTTTAAGAAATGATCGGACAGTAAAAGAAAGCAATCAAAAAGGTGATTTGAGTTTTATAAATCTTCCCAAGGGAACATGGCGTTATGGAGGGAGTACTAGTTGGACTCCAATACGCGAAATATTTGAACGGAAGCTAAAAATTACACATCCTCACTTCAGATTAAAATATACGAATTCAAGTACGGAACCTCCTGGTTCTGGGACTGGAATAAGAATGCTTTTGAATGATGAGCTTGATTTTTCTCTGTCTTCTCGAAGTCTAAAAGATAAAGAACGTCAAATAGCAGAAGAAAGAGGTTTCAAACTCATACAAATTCCAATTGCTGTTGACGGAATTGCTGTTGCTGTAAACCACAATCTTCAAATTCCTGGTTTAACTATCACCCAACTGAGGGATATTTACATGGGTAAAATTCGCAATTGGCAACAGGTTGGAGCCCCAGACTTACCGATAATACCCTATTCCCGTAGTTTAGCAGAATCAGGTACAGTTGATTTTTTTAAGCATAAAGTCCTCAGAGATAAAAATTTTGGTAGCGATGTCAAGTTTGTTCCTACAACCACACAAGGTTTGAAAAATGTAGGAGCCAATCCTGGAGGTATTTACTATGCAACAGCTTCAGAGATTGTTCCCCAATGCAATGTCAAGTCTTTACCGCTAGGACGAGAAACCGATCATTTGATTTCTCCTTATCAAAAGCCGATTGTTCCATTCTCTGAGTGTCCGCAACAACGTAATCGAGTAGATATCAAAGCTTTTCAAAGTCATAGTTACCCGATATCGCGCCCATTATATGTAATTACTAAGGCTTATAAAAATTCCGAATCCAACCTTGGGGAAAACCAAGATAAATACAAAGCTGCAAAGGCTTATGCAAAATTATTTGATACGAATCAAGGACATATCTTAATTGAAGAAGTTGGATTTATTCCTATAAACCTGAAGAAATAAGTGACCTTTCAACAAAACTGATGATTCACCTATGTAAGGGGGTGTCATTAAATCTCTTTCCTAGGTGAATTCATTTTAATTTGAGTTTGTTAAGTTATTCTGACTTTAATTAATTACAATCTAATAAAATTGAAAAAATTAGTTCCCGAGTGATGTTTGTTTAATTACTTCTTACTCATTAATGACACTAGGTTATAAATTTGTAGATAAATACCCTTTCTGTTATCAGATGAAGAAATTAAGATAATGATTGAAGAAATAGCAAAAAGTGAGGTAATTATCTAGACAATGTTCAAACTGCAGATTTTCATAAAAACCTTGTATTAGTTAATTTTTGTTTAATAAATATTAGACTTTACTTAACTAAAATTAAGCTTAATTTAACAAACAGCTTATAAAATTACATAGTTAAAAAAATTGAATATATAGAAAACCAGCGAGTATTTTATTCTTGCTATTTTTTGGGTTATTTTTTCTTCTTAACATCAATTAGAGAAAAAGTAACTAAACTATTACCGCATGAATTTTGAGAGCATAATCAGAACTCAAAACATTTAATACCCAAGGATTATAACTGTAAACTTTATAGTTCCAAAGTATACTTCCATACTTTTGATGATTTTGTAGGTCCGATTAGATAAATTAACGCGAATCAAAATGATACTTCTCAAACTTAAGTTCAGAGAAAACCACCAACCGAAAGGATGGAATGTGGAACTGAGTGTAGAGCAACTCGAAGTTGAAACTGAAGGCTTTTTATTGTCACTCCCTTTAGAGTTAGAATCATCTTTGAGACAATGGCAATCGGCTTATTATCAAATAAAGAGCGTGCGTGCTTGTATTGCTCCCAAACCAGGAATACGTCTCATACCTAAAAGCGTTGCTAACTATTACAACCCCGAAGATGCGATCGCGGTGAAAAAGCGTCTAAATCAATGGCTCAACTCTGGCGATCTGAGATGGAAGCCAATTCTGAATAAGCTAGTAGAAATTGCACAACAACTAAAGCAAATAGATGAAGAAACGTCTGTAATTATTGAGACGGAAGATACTTTGCTCCAGCATCTTCCCTGGGAAGAATGGGATATATTTCAAAAATACTATCCCCAAGCGGGAATTGCTCTGAGTATCCCCAAAAATCTCAACAAAATAATCATTAACTCTCTTCCAAAAAGTAAGGAGATTAGAATTTTATTGGTTATAGGTAGAAGTAACAATATTATTAGAGAGGATTTAGAATTTATTGAAGATTTAAAGGAAAATGGGGCAAGTGTTGTTTGTTTAATGCAACCAAGCTTCAAAGAATTACACGAAGCGCTGCGAGATAAAATCGGTTTTCATATCTTTATCTTTACTGGTCATAGTGGCAAGAAAGATGATGAATCTATTGGTTGGATTGAGCTAAACGAAAAAGATAGTTTCAGTATAGAACAACTTATAGAGGGTTTAAAAAAGACTATTGAAAAAGGATTGCAATTAGTAATTTTTAATGGTTGTGATGGATTGGAATTGGCACAACAACTGTCACAGTTAAATTTGCCCCAATCTATTGTGATGCAAGAGCCTTTACCAAATCTTGCAGCGATAGAATTTTTGAAATATTTTTTCAGGAATTTTGCTCAGAATAAATCAATTTTTACTGCTGTTCATACAGCACGCAAGTACTTAGAATATTTTCAATTTGATGATTTTCATCAAACTTGTTATCCTGGAGCAAATCGGCTACCGACAATCTATCTTTCCCCAGAAATAGATATATTTTCCTGGGATGAAATGACCGATGAAAAAACTTTTAATTCAATTATTTTTAAGAAAAGAGAAAATTTAAAATATCGTCAGTCACAGATTATAAATATTAGAAACTTATGGAATCTATTTTATGTAATTGTAGCTTTCTTAGTTCTAGGTTCGGCTTTATTATACGTTTATGAAACACCTTTTACAGAATCTACCGAAGATGAGGTTATAGAAACAAAACAAAATGATTTTGACTCTATAAATCTTCCAAAGGGAAGCTGGCGTTATGGAGGGAGTACTAGCTGGGTTCCAATACGTGAAAAATTTGAGGAAGCCATTAAAAATACCCACCCCCAATTTAAATTAAAATATACGGATTCTAGTGTAGATGCTCCTGGTTCTGGTACCGGGATAAAAATGTTGTTGAACAACGAACTCGATTTTTCTCTATCTTCCCGATCTCTTACCAATTCAGAACGTCAAAAAGCCAAAGAGCAAGGCTTTAGACTCCAACAAATTCCAGTAGTGATTGATGGTATTGCGCTTGCGGTAAATCCTAGTCTTAATATTTCTGGTTTAACTGTCGCTCAACTTAGAGATATTTATACTGGTAAAATTCGTAACTGGGAAAACTTTGGTGGACCCGATCTTCCAATTACAGTTTATTCTCGTCATCCAAAAGAATCAGGAACAGTTGAGTTTTTTAAACACAAAATCCTTAGGGATGAAAGTTTTGGCGATAATGTTAAATTTGTTAGCTTCACAACACGAGCTTTAAAAAAAGTGGGAGTTGAACCAGGAGCAATTTATTATGCTTCTGCATCTGAAGTTATTCCACAATGTAGTGTCAAATCTTTAGCGATTGGAGAAAGAAGCGACCAATTAATTACTCCTTATAAGAGACCATTTATTCCTCTTTCTCAATGTCCAAGACCTCGCAATCAGGTTAATTTACAGGCTTTTCAAACTCATAGATATCCCATATCAAGACCACTATATATTATTACTAAAATAAATGAGGACATAAAATCCAAGACAATAAAAGATCAAAATAAACATGAAGCAGCAAAAGCTTACGCCAAGCTATTTGCAACAAATCAAGGACATACTTTAATTCAAGAAGCAGAATTTATTCCAATCTTGAATGCGAAGAATAAATAATATTTTATCTTTTAAGAGTCTCATATCATTTTATGAAACCCGATTACAAAGCTCGATTTGGTGATTAATAGAATCAATCAATCAAACCTGCTTCTCTTGCTCTGATTTGGGTTATAACTCGTAAATTTTTACCTTGATTTTTTAATTCTTCGCAATCTATATTCAGAGCTTCTTGCACTCTATCCCAGTAATGGCGAACCATACGTTCTGATACACACATATGTTTAGCAATTACTTTATCTTTAAATCCTTCTCTAAATGCCAGATTTACTAGTTTAAGCCATTCTGGTTTGAGTTCTAGTTCGGAGTCAATAACTTTAATATCTTTGATGTCTTTAACATAAGTTAGTTGTTCTAAAGCCCAATTTACTCTGGTAATTATTTCCTCACTTGCAAGGGTTTTATTCACAACAGTAAAACCTCCAATGTGAGAATAAATCTTTTGTTTCATGGGTACTAGAGATCTAATCTGCTCGCTGTGGATAACTATATTAAGTTTGGGATAATTACCGAGTAGATGAGTAAGAAAATTGATTCCCGTCGCAGTCTGGGGGGTTTCCCCAGGACTGTTTGGAAGCAAAATATCCATTACTATCAGGTCTATTTTTAGTTTTGGAAATTTGTTAAGAATATCTTCAATGCTTTGTGCAGTAATAATTTTAGAATCTGGATAGGAGGAGATTAGTAAATCTCTAGTTCTGCTCAAAGATAATTCATGAGCATCAACTAATAGAACTATAGGCGATGCTTTACCGTTCAGATATTTTTTCATGCTACGTTTTCACTCAAAAAACCTTTAGTGGGACAAAATGAGAGCAAGGCTGATACTTAATATTCTCTTGTAAGCATCTCTGCATAATTTGCTTATTTACTCAATAAAAATAGTGAGTATTTGTACTTGAAGGTAAGTTTTGATTCTATTTTTGCCTTAGCCTCAAAATTTAACCACTTTCAGAAAATGTCATAAACAACATAACAAAAGACTCATAAATCCTCTGTTGGTTCCCATAAAATAAGATAAAGACTAGAAAAATATTTAAATTTTATACCTTTAGTTATAAGTTAGCCTCCTTTAGGAGTAAGTATATAAGTGTTTACGAAGAGTATAGAATAAAAAAAGGCACTAGTGAACTAGTAATTTTTGAGAAATTAAATACTCTGAAAAAATTAAAAAAATAACTTTGCAAATCTGAAAAATTTATAGTTAATTCGGCTGTTATTCAGCCAGGAATTTCATATTGTTCAGCACAAAGTTAAAGATAAATTAAATCTCAAAAAATAAATATATATCTTCAAAATTGTAATATTTTATTTCACAATTAAAGTTGAAGTTGAAGATTGACAAAATCAGAGTAGATTTAAAAGATTTATTTAGAACGGGTGTGAAATATCCCTCTTGAATCACTCTCTGAAATCAAGAAGTAAGCAATAACTTGAATTACACAAAAGAATAAAAGGGATGAAATTGATTTGTTGCACTAATTAAATAATTAAAGCCAATTAGCAAATTAGAGTTTGGGAAAACATTCAGCCAGGGATAAATAAGCCAAAATAAGAATATGGGTTGCACAACTAAACGAAGATTGTTTAAACTACTCTTCCATCCACGCGTAATACCCTTTTTCTAGTAAATTTTTGATTTTAGTTATAGTCGATTCAGAGCCGAAACGAGTCTAGTATGTTTTCTTAGATATAGATTCAATAAGTTTGCTACTTGTCGGGGTCGAGTCTTGTTTATTCTCAAATTAACAACTATCTTATTCCGTAAGATTATAAAATCAAGTAGTTAAAATTACTGTTTGCTAACAACGAAGAGATTTACCCTCTGATATCCTCTGATAATATTCAGAAAATTTTAGTAAACTGAGAAGTAACCAATCAAAATAATTTTGTGACTAATGTTGCCACATGATTTTCTGACTGAGATTGCCCACGAGCATGAATTATCTCCAGAACAAGAGGCTGTTTTTCTATTACGTCTAGGGAAAGGTCAAAGTTACGAGGAAATTGCCACAGAACTAAGTACTTCTGCGGATGCTTGCTTGAAGCGAATGGGACAAGTTTATAAAAAGCTGAATATCAGTGGGAGTAGCCGAGGTAAGGAAAACCGCCTCAGAATTTTTCTGAATAATAAATTAAAACAGTTAGAACATCCTCAGAAAAATCTTGAAAAAACTACAAACAAAAAGAGTATTGGCAATTTTCCACAAACAGAAGGAAAGTATACTTTTATTCCAACACCCGAAAAAATTCGTATTTTTCAAAACTTACCCGCAAGAGAATACACAGCTTTTGTTGGTCGGGAAAGAGAAATCATTAGGTTGATGGAACTACTAAGTCCTCAACATTCTGCTCATCTAATTAGTGTTGATGGTATCGGTGGTGTGGGTAAAACAACTTTAGCTGTAGAAGTTGCTTACCGCTGCTTTGAAACCAGTTTAAATCAAGGTTTTATCTCAGATGTTCCTACTTTTGAAGCAATAATTTTTACCTCTGCGAAACAAAATCATCTAACTTCTATTGGTCTTTTACCAAGATTAACTCAAGAGCGTACTCTCAGAGAAATATGCCGAGAAATTGCTCGTACTTTGGACATTTCAGAAATTAGTAATTTACCTCTCCAAGAGCAAATAGAAATAATTCGACAAAAATTATCTCAACTCAGGACTTTACTAATTGTTGATAATTTAGAAACGATTGAGGATAAGCAGGAAGTACTCTCCTTACTTTATGATTTACCACCAACGGTCAAGGTGATTATTACCACCCGCGAGCAAGCTTTATTTGTACCTATCCGCCTAGGTTGTCTACCGCGAGAACATGGTTTACGACTGATTCAACACGAAGCCAAAGAAAAAAGTGTAACGATAAATCCGACAGAATCTCAGGAATTATTTGATGGAGTCAGTGGTATACCAGCAGCTATTATCTATGCCATCGGTCAAATGGCCGCAGGTTATATCCTTGAAGATGTTTTACCACAAATCAAAGATCCGCAAGGAGATGTAGCCCGTTTTTGTTTTTCAGGCTCGGTAAATTCCTTGAAGAATCAGCCTCCTCATTATTTACTCATGACCTTATCGCTGTTTGTACAACCTGTAACTAGAGAGACAGCAGCTGGTGTAGCTTTTGAGAAGTCAGATCCGATTATTACCAATCGAGGATTGGCAAAATTACAGCAACTTTCTTTAGTTTATCAGCAGCAAGGACGCTACGGTTTACTTAATCTTACCCGCGAGTACGCTTTAGCAGAATTAGCTACCCATCGTGAATTCGCTCAAAAATTACGACAACGATGGGTAAACTGGTACGTCAAATTTTCAGAAGCTTACGGAGCTTCTAACTGGAAAGAATGGCATGTTGATTATGGTTATTTAGAAACTGAATGGGAAAATCTTCGTTGTGTGTTGGAGTGGTGTATGTTCCAAGGTCGCTATGCTGATTTCCTTGCGATTTGGCAACATATTAAAGGTTACGTTCATATTCGCGGTTATTGGGATGAACGTTTGGATTGGGCTGCTTGGTTAATTGAAGCAGCAAAACAAGCTGGTGATTGGTCTAATGCTGTGGAAGCAATATGCGATCGCGCATCCACTTTAGTGAGGATTCGCCAAAAAAGTCAGTTAGATGAAGGAGAAATGCTTCTCCAAGAAGCTTGGAATCTACGTCACCATAAGACAATTAAATTTCAATTAGATCTAGCTGCAAATATGGCAATTTTATATATTCAACAGAAAAAATTGCAGCAAGCAAAAGAATGGTTAGGCATAGAACAAGAACTATTACAGCAAGCTTCATTATCGGATTTAGAATCTCAAGAACAACAAGTTCATATTCTTTATTACCAAGGGCGAATATCTTATCAAAGCGGTAATTATCAAGAAAGTCAAATACTTTTTCGAAAAGCATTGGAACAAGCTAAAAAAGTTGGATGGCAAAGAGCTACCGCAGCGATGCACAATTGGTTAGCAGATATTGCACTAATATTAGGTAACCTCAAGGAAGCAAGGGAATTACTAGAATTGAGCTTACCAATGGCACAAAGGCATAAAGATAAACGTAGCATTGCTTTTCACAAAGCAACCTTTGCTAAATTAGAAAAAATAACAGGTAATTTAACCCAGGCTAAACGGTTAGCAAAAGAGGCTGCTGAAGGTTTTGAAAGTCTCAAAATGATTACAGAAGCAAAAGAGATGCAGTCTTTATTTCCTAATTAAGACTTAAATATTAAGAGCTAAAATAAAAAATATTTATGCTTTAAAGTTATATTTTAAAGCATATTAAAAGTATAAAACTATTAAAGTATTTGGGAATGTTCGTAACTAGGTGCATCATCAGAGAATGAATATTTTGGTAAGTTAAGACATGCGCCTATCTGTAGTGAAGTTTCGGAAGATATTGGTAAATCCACACAAGGTGCAACCTCAAAAGTAGTTTCCCCAAAAATATCCTCTGCAAATATTTCCATAAATAGTTGCTTAGTTGTTATAAAAGCTCTTCTTGCTTTTTGACTTTCTAAGATATCCTTTTTACTATCAGTCCAACGATGATGTAATAGGTATCCAAATAGATAATGACAGTCCTGAATATATTGGTGTGTATTCACTAAAATATGTTCGTGCCACACTGCATCAATTTCTTTACTAGGAACTAACTCAAAATTGGGATAAAGATATTGAAGAATTAAAAATTTTTTGTACCGCTCTATAGCTAGTTGTATTTTTTCCATATCCCATCCATAACCATATTCTGATGACATAAGTTTATCTGCGACTAATTGCAAATCTAATCTTTCTAGCTTATCTGCAAAAGTAGAAATATTCATTTGGTAATCCTAGGAAATAATTTAATTTAGTAGTGAAATATAAATCATTAGATGATTTGCTCGCAAAAATCACGCTAACATTTTTATGACTAATTTATGTTAGAGTGAATTTACTATTTAGTTATTCTGAGATGTAGATTAATTAATATCTATTGCGAAATAATTTATTGAAAGAGCATGATTTTTAGAAATATGATACTTTGAATTTCGCATAAGATTTCGATTATCCAAATATGATTTACTGATAAAAAATATATAGAAACATATCTGAATTAATAAGTAATAAAATTCATCTACCGATAGTTTATATATACACTAGAATAAATGAAGATTTCGGAATAATGAAAATAACAAAATTTATTGATATTTTTACTTGTTTTCTATACTTAATTTAGTTTGAATAAATGAAAATATTTTATTCTTAATTCATGGCATTGGTAAAAGAATAAGTATATAGAAAAATATGAATATGAGCTTTTAATATCAGCCTTGAAAATAAGTTATGAAAATAATATTTGAAAACAAACTTTAAGAATCAGCCTTAAAAATAGATTTTACGTTTGCGGTTTGGAAAACTTCACCCAACTCTCAACTGCTAAAGCGATCGCAATAAATAAAACCATCAAACCTTGGATTGCATAAACAATAGTGACAGGTACACCAGCAACACTTTGCATAGCCCGCGCACCACTTTGTAAAGCACCGAAGAACAAAGAAATCAAAACTACAGCAATAGTACTACCACGACTAAGAAAAGCTATTGCGATCGCGTCAAAACCAAAACCGGGAGAAACCTGTTCAAATAAGCGATATTTTAACCCCATAACCTCTGAAGCTCCAGCTAAACCAGCTAAACCACCAGCTAAAACCATGACCAAAATCATAGTGCGCTTTACAGGAATTCTTGCATAACGAGATGCGGTAGGATTAAATCCAACTGCCATAATTTGATAGCCCAAAGGTGTAAGTTCTAATAACACCCAAGTAACTATTGCAGCGATTAACGCCAATAAAATACCAGCGTGAACAAAACCTCCAGAAAAAATTACCGGTAAACGTGCAGACTCTGCAATTAAAGGAGAATAAGGACTCGGTGCGTTGGCTTCTTCAAGTGGGTTTTGCACCAAATAACTAATCAGATTTACTGCAATATAATTTAGTAGCAACGTGGCGATAACTTCGTTGACACCTCGTACCGCTTTAAGATAACCAGGAATTAAGCCCCAAATTCCACCAAAAATAAAACCAGCTAAAAGTGCTAATGGAATATGAATAAAAGTAGGTAATCCAGAAACATACAATCCAACTAAAGTACTTCCCAACGCACCTAAATAGATTTGTCCTTCTCCACCTATATTGAATAAACCTCCGCGTAAGGCGATCATTACTCCCAAGCTAGTAAACAATAATGGCGTCATTTTTTTTAAAGTATCGCCAAACCCAAAGAAAGTAAAAAGAGATTGCTGTATCAGTGCAGCATATGCAGCGATTGGATTAGCACCAGCGATTAAGATGAAGATAGCACCTATGAGTAATGCCAATGCGATCGCTATTAAAGGTGAGAAAATCTTTAATAAAACCTGGGCACGATTATTCTCATTCATAAAAATAATAAATATCTTAGTGGATATAAAAACAATCCAGCAAGATAGTTATCCATGGATATCATTCGTAGAGAACTGGGGTGCTAGGATTCGAACCTAGGAATGCCGGGACCAAAACCCGGTGCCTTACCGCTTGGCGACACCCCAACGTTATTTCCTGTATAAACATATCAACTACCTCCAAGAACTGTCAAGGGTTTTTGGGATAAATTATATTTTTTTTAAGGGCTATTTTTATTTAACGGCAAAAATTAGATAAAGAGAGAGGTGAGTGGGTTTAGTTTGGTTAACCTGTACGAAGTATTTACCAATCTGAAACTAAATTTTCCTGAACTTTTCGGGATTTTTTCTGTAAAAGATAAGCCGTACACTGAATCTTAAAGAACCTTCTTTCTGTTTTAAAGGCCAATCCGCATTCCAAATACAGTTTGTATAGCCGAAGCTGTATTTAATCGGGTTGGCTTTATTTCTCTGAGTAAGCCGTTTTTGGAAAAGTATGTAGTTTTTGGAGCATTGGATATAGAACTACATAATTAAGTCAGGAAATTAATGACTTGCACGTAGCGCTGCAATGCATCTTCCACTTCGCCATTGTCATTGCTGCAAATATATCTTCAGAAATAGATTTATTGGTCGACATCAATGTAGAATATTACGTTAATGTTGAAAATATTAATTAAAAAGTATTTGCTCAAAAGTATTGATAGTTAATGCCAGAGTTTTTGAGGTGTTTTCACCTGTGAATATAAACTCCAAAAAACAACCGATTTATCGGTAATATAACTAGCAGAGCAAAAACTATTAAAGTAAGAGAAGAGACAATAAAAGTTTAACGACAAACTAAATAAGTAATTTGTATATCCGAAATAATTTTTGGATTTAGCTCTATTGGGTTAAAGCTAACTCCAAGGGATGATACAACTATTTTTTATAATCTAGATAAATAAAATTTAATTAGAGAATTTAAAATGGCAAACAAGGCGCTATTGGTTGGAGTTAGCGAGTATAAACATGGTTTAGAGCAGCTACCAAGCACAGTAAATAATATCGATATAGTACGACGAGTGTTATTAAGCTCGGAAGCTGGTCGCTTTGCAGAAGAAGATATCAAAGTATTGACAAATCCAAATCTACAGATGATGGAGGAAGAAATTGAAAATCTATTTCTTTATCCTCAAAGTGATGATTTGATTTTCTTCTTTTACTCCGGTCATTGTATTCAAGATAGTGGAGGTAAACTTTACCTTTCAAGTAGTACAACGCGTAGAAGTTACACTGGAGATTTGATTCGCTCCTCTGCATTAGCTGCTGGAATATTACATGAAAGCATGAACCGCAGTTCTTCTAGAAGACAAATTGTCATCCTTGACAGTCACTTTAGGGACACCCATGGAGAAAATTCAGAAAACAAAAATGTTGTTAACGTAAGTGTGCAACAGTCCCTTGCAAGGGGAGCAGCAGCTGTTGCTGATAGCCTTCCCAAGCCGTATTTATTTGCCCCAGATGCTTCAGAACTATTAAGTTATCACCGTTATTTAATAGAAGGTATTGAAAAAATTATTGTTGACAAAGATGAAGATGCTTACTTTTATATTGATGATTTACACGAATATGTGATTAAAAAGTTTCAGGAAAACTCTCCTAGCATAACCCCGAAGTTTTCTCCTATTGAGCTTGGAAATCATAAGATTCTACAAGCAAAATTACCTACTGATGTTGGCAAATCAAAAGACGAACGAGAAATTTATCCTGTCAAGCAACAGTTAATTTCCACTGAGGAAATTGGAGAGAGCGAACCATCATCAAAAGAATTATCCCCAACATCTTTGCCCAAGAAAATTCCAGCCAAAATTAAAACTCAGTCATTTGAATTTGAGTTCGCAACCATAGCCTATGTTAGATCCCGCTTTTTGGGGATAGGGAAAACCTGCGAGCTTCAGAAGAAAAAAGGAATAGCCGAATTTTTTACTTTGGATTTGGGCGAGGGTGTAGTAAAGGAGATGATAGCAATTCCCGGTGGTCAATTTATGATTGGTTCGCCAGCATGGGAGTTAGAAAGATTAGAGAATGAAGGACCACAACAAATTGTCATTGTGGAACCATTTTTCATGGGTAAGTTTACCGTAACCCAAGCTCAATGGGCACGCGTTGCTTGTTTCCCCAAGCTTAAAATTGACTTAGATCCAGATCCATCATATTTTAAGGGCCTTGATCGACCTGTTGAAAAAGTATCCTGGAATGACGTACAGGAGTTTTGTGCCAGGTTAAGCGTTCACACTAAGATGAATATGCGCTTACCTACTGAGGCTGAATGGGAATATGCTTGTAGAGCTAAAACAAGCACTCCATTTTACTTTGGTGAAACTATCTCGATGAGCTTGGCAAATTACCGGGGAACAGATTGGGCAGATGAGGATATAGAGTATAAAGGTAGTTATGCAGGAGGTCCAAAAGGTAAGTATCGCCAGCAAACAACAAATGTTGGTATTTTCCCTGCGAATCCTTTTGGCTTATATGATATGCACGGTAATGTATGGGAATGGTGCCAAGATGACTGGCGGGAAAACTACGATATCACCCTCCCAGGCAGCACAGCCGATATAGAAATTAGTGAAACTAAAAGGAAAGTACTGCGGGGCGGTTCGTGGCATAGTTTTCCTGACTCCTGTCGTTCTGCCAGTCGTCTGAGGGGTATACCAGACAGTAATCCTTATCACATCGGCTTGCGAGTAGTTTGTGATGGTGTTACGGAATGAGCGGTTATCAGTTTATGGCTAACGCCACGCCCTTACGGGCTACAGTTATCAGTTATCAGTCATCAGTTTACAGCTGATAATAAACCCTCAAAGGTTACCGTTATCAGTGAAAGATTACCACAACTGGCAATTACCAATTACCAATTACCAATTACCAATTACCAATTACCAATTACCAATTACCAATAATCCATTCTGTGCACTCTTGCGCCCCGCTTACTCTAACATCACTCTTGCTGTTCTTGTTCTCCAGATGGTAATGTCGGTACTTCTTGAACCGCAGGTTGGGTCACTTCTGGTTCGGGATTAAGCAATCTTTGCCACGCACGAATTTGGTTTCTAGCAGAATAATAAGCAGCAGTCCCTCGTGGCACTAATCTAGCAGTTTCAATGGCTCGAACAATATCAGAATTTCCTTGAAAGCGAGCAATATCTAATATTTGCCGACTCCACTGTTCGATCGCTGGATTAGCATCAGTGCGGAGGAAACTTGTTCTCGGTATTCTTCGTGCAATTCGAATGGCTTGTGATAAAGAATTTGCCGTTC
The DNA here is from genome assembly GCF_001456025.1 of Mastigocoleus testarum BC008. GTDB lineage: Bacteria > Cyanobacteriota > Cyanobacteriia > Cyanobacteriales > Nostocaceae > Mastigocoleus > Mastigocoleus testarum. Next base: position 30,511 of record NZ_LMTZ01000160.1, on the reverse strand, counting down.
CTCTCTGGGCAATAGCCTTCGCTTGTTGCCAATTATCTCTGGCTTGAATTTCCCTTCGCCAACCTGCAATGTATCTTTGAGCTTCTCCTGATAGCGCCCTTCCCCGACCAATTTGTTGGGCAATATTAATTGCTTCTGTTAAGTTACCGTTGCGTGCAACAGCCCTTGCTCTATCTAGGTAAGGTTGGTCTTGAATGCGTTGAACTTTTGATCGCCACTTACGAACTTTGCGACGCGCTTCTGGATACAAAGCACGACCGCGCCGAATTTGACTTGCTTCAGCGATCGCAGCTTCTAAGGAGTTAATATCTTGTAAAATTGCTAGTTGATCTGCTCGATCTAAATATGGTCGGTCTTCAATTGTTTGTACCCGTGCACGCCAACTATTTATCTCCCGTCTAGCTTCTCGAGAGCGGGGATTACTTGCAGGTATTAATTGAGCTTCTGCGATCGCAGCGTTTAGATCGACTAATGTACCTTGCAGTGCCAGGGTCCGTGCTTTTTCTAACCGCCCAACATCCTCAATTTCCAATTGCCAGCGAGAAATTAATTGTTGAGCTTCCTGGTAATTACTTCTAGAACTATCAATTTGTTGGGCTTGAGATATTGCTAATTCCAAACCGGATACACTTCCAGTCCAAGCACTTCTTCGAGCATCAGCCAAAGCAATAAAATCTTCAACTTCTGTCTGCAAATCTGGAATTTCAGGAATTTTTTGAGCAATGTATATCGCTTCATCAGCATCTTTTTGCTTAATTTTTGCCTCAGCAAGCTCTAACATCCGGCGTCCAAATTTTGGTATTGCTTCTTGTGCCTTCTGATAGATATAGCTGTCTTTCTCAATCGCTTTTGCGGTCTCAATTGCTTTAAGAATTTTATCTACACTTTTACCCTTAGCTGCATCTTCAGCTTGTGCTAGCTTAGTACCATCTTCTCGTGATTTTGTTATGATGTTATTTAATTCATCATACTTAATAGTCGTCCAGTATCGATTATTCAAGCGTAACAGCTTAGCAGCGCTCATAAATGCCTGTTGCCAACGTGCTTCCCGCAGATGCTCTTCCGTATTTTTGTAGATGTCATTTGCATCTGACCAGGTGGAACGCCAATCAGCAATTTTATCCTCTACCAATTTATACGCAGGCATATCATCCGGTATTCTGCGAACAGTTGCAATAGCCTGTTCTATTTTCCCTTCTTGAAAGCTTTCGTCTGCTAATTCCAAAATCTCCTGGGACCATAATTTTAAGCTCGTGTCAATTTCTGACCTCAGGGGATGATTTTGAGGTAAGTGTTTAACCAAGGACATTGCTTGTAGCAGATCGTTAACCGTATTTTTAGAAGCTGCTATTTGAGCACAATGTATCCGTACAGAAGCACTGGCGAGAGGCCAAAAAATTGACGGACAGTTGGGAGCAGAAGGTAATTTCAAAAGCATCGACATTGCCATGAAAGCAATTGTACCGGGGACAAAAGTGAGCAAAACTGCCCACAAAACCCAACTTTTCAAGAAACCTGGTATTTTCCTAACTTTACTTTTATGTTTAGAAGCTGTGGAAATATCATTCGATACAGCTTTTGCCAAACTATTTTGCTTTTGTTGTTGTGCTGATTGTGAGGTTGAACCAGTAGTAGGTATACCAGAACCGTAAACCTGACCGGATTGGTTAACCTGGGACAATCCATCTATTCCCTGTGATTCTCCTGCTCGGGCTGGCGGCCAATTTTCTGGAATTTCCCGCTCTGTCATTTTCCCACACCAAAATAATTATTTAACGGTTTTATCTTTTTAAAATCTAATTTTTGTTGTTGCCATAGTAACTTTCTCCAGACAGAAAAAGCTACCTTAATTTTAAAGCTTGTATTTCCACAGATACCATTAACAAAGGGAAATCACAGTTCCCTTTTATACTTTATCCTTGGGAAGCCGAGGATTCTGCCTGTAAATCTACAATCAACTGTGATAAATGCTCCTTATTTGCCTGGTAAACTGTACCACAAAAATCGCAAGTTGCTTCTGCACCATCATCTTTAATAATCATATCTTGAAGTTCAGCTTCTCCTAACATTTTTAATGCTCCTAAAACTCTCTCAAAAGAGCATTTACAGTTGAAACGTAATATTTGGGTATCGGGGAAAATTTGTAATCCCATATCTCCCAACAAATCGTGGAAAATTTCCACTAAATTTTTGCCTGCTTGTAGTAAAGGTGTGAATCCAGACAGCCCAGCAACGCGGGATTCCAGCTTGGTAACAAGGGCTTCATCTCTTGCAGCTTTTGGTAATACTTGGATTAACAGACCACCTGCGGCGGTTACTCCAGTAGAGTCAACAAAAACTCCCACCACTAAAGCTGAAGGTGTTTGTTCCGAATTTAAAAGGTAATGAGCAACATCGTCACCAATTTCGCCGGATACTAATTCAACAGTGCTCGAATAAGGATATCCGTAGCCAACATCACGAACTACGTAAAGATAGCCATTACCTACAGCACGACCAACATCTAACTTACCGATATCATTGAGGGGTAATTCGATAGATGGATTCTCCACAAATCCACGTACGGTTCCATCCAAACCGGCATCAACAAGTATACCGCCCAGTGGACCATCACCTTTAACTCTTACATTGACCCTTGATTCTTGACGTTTCATGTTGGAAGCCATCAATAAGCCCGAAGTCATTGTCCTACCCAATGCGGCTGTTGCCACATACGACAATTTATGACGTACTCTTGCTTCTTCACTTAAGCGTGTTGTAATCGCCCCAACGACTCTAATACCATCATCTGCTGCTGTTGCACGAATTAAGTGATCCGCCATGTGACAAATAACCTTACATTTCTTAACAAGTTCAATATACCTATTTTAAATTCTGATTCACAATTATTTGGGATTGGGGATTGGCGACTGGGGATTGGGGATTGGGGATTGGGGATTGGGGATTGGGTTTAAATTGTGGCAGTTATTTCTCAGGTTTTGATGATGGTACTATTCGAATAGTATTTCAGTACAATAAATCAATTTATTTGCTGTGTCTTTGCGCCAACCTGTGGGTGTTGAAAATCATTCACCAAAATTATGGGCTGAATTGATTGCTCTGTCTTGGTTTTAGGGATTTTTGTCCATTTTGAGGTTGGCGCAACTCTTGAAATCCTTTATAGTTGAAACATCATAAAATCCCTATCAGGGATTGAAACCATGAAACCTTAGTTTGATTTGATACAAATATGTTGAAACATCATAAAATCCCTATCAGGGATTGAAACTTGAGAAGTCATACTCCAGCCATTGCCGGAAAAGTAAAAGTTGAAACACCATAAAATCCCTATCAGGGATTGAAACTCATTTTGCAACCCGAACAACTTAGAAACAGTATGTTGAAACACCATAAAATCCCTATCAGGGATTGAAACGCAGTAGTAAAAGTTGTGAATTGCATTGTGAAAAATCTCTATGTTGAAACACCATAAAATCCCTATCAGGGATTGAAACAGAGATGGCAGCAAAAGATCATAGAATCCTAAGATGTTGAAACACCATAAAATCCCTATCAGGGATTCAAAAAAGCGATCGCAAAATCAGATGAAATGTTAGATCAATATCTGGAACACTGACAACTGTTCACTGACAACTGTAGCCCGTAAGGGCGTGGCGCAAGCCATAAACTGATAACTGATAACTGTTCACTGACAACTGATAACTGATTATTCGTTATAAATTAGAAAGAATTTACGATAAAAACCAAAATGTTGGGAAAGTTTCAAAAAAGTCAATTAAGAATAGAAGTTGAAGCTTCAGCCGATAAAATTCGTGAAAGTCTCTTAAATCCCGTAACACTAAAAAAATGGCTTCCTTGGGGTAATTTAAATTCGAGCGCCAACCAACTACATTCAGGATTAGAATTTACAACTCAAATGGGAATTATTTCAATTCATCATCGAGTTGATGTCGCAGGTGATAACTGTTTGCGCTTGCTCTTGAGCCAAGGTATAGATGGTTTCCATGAATGGTACTGGGGTGAAGGTTGGGTACAATCTCGTTTGGAAGGTGTATCCATGCTACCCATATCCCTCGGACAAAGCTTAAGCTTACTCAGCTTACGTCAGTTTTTGACTAGTAATGGCGTTAGCGGTAGCGTGACACGATAGTGTCATATATGGATTAGCGATTAGGGATTAGGTATTGGGAATTGGCGATTGAGTTAAAATACACTATCTTCCTATTCCCAGTCTCCTATACCCAGTCGCCAGTCGCCAATCCCCAATCACCAATCTACGAAGAAGTTCGTAATTGAGTAGTTTTCACAGAAACTTGCTGTGTGCGGTTACCCCGTCGAATTTTTACTTGTAATGTTTGACCAACTTCACTGTCTTCAACGATACCAAGTAATTGTTCGCCCTCAGTTGTTTGTTTCCCATCTACCTGAATAATTACATCACCAGGACGAATACCTGCTGTTGCAGCTGGAGAATTAGGTACGACTCGACGTACTAAAATTCCTTTGATTTCAGGTATTTCTACTGGCGAATTGGGATCCTGATTAAATTTTTTCGCCATCTCTGGAGTTAAATCTTGCATCACCACACCAATGAAGGGGTGAGAGACTTTTTCCCCACGCTGTAATTTGGCTGCAATTGTTTTTGCTTTATTAATAGGAATTGCAAATCCAATACCCATTGCATCAGCTCGAATTGCAGTATTAATTCCAATTACTTCACCGCGATCGTTCAGTAAAGGTCCACCAGAATTTCCGGGGTTAATTGCTGCGTCAGTTTGAATAAAATCTAAGCGTTTATCAGAAATTCCTACTTGGGAACTCGGACGTCTAAGAGTACTAATAATTCCTAAAGTAACGGTGTTGTCAAATCCCAAAGGATTACCTACTGCGATCGCCCAATCTCCAACTTGAACGTCATCGGAGGAACCTAAAACCGCAGCGGGTAAATTATCCCCAGCGTCAATCTTTACTACAGCTAGGTCAGTAATTTCATCAACACCTCGAACCTTACCTTCCACACTACGTCCATCTTTAAGATGAACCGTGACCTTGTCGGCTTTATCTACTACGTGAGCATTGGTCAGTATCAGTCCAGTACGGTCGAAAATCACGCCCGAACCTAAACCACGCTGTTGTTGACGTCTGGGGGCTTGTTGTGGAAGACTGTCGCCAAAAAATTCCCGAAAAAATGGATCGTCAAAAAATGGATCTAGACGACGTTGGCGACTAACCACTGTACGTTCAGTATCAATACGTACAACAGCTGGACCAACTCGTTTTACCGCCGCTGTAACAAAGCTACGATTACCAATGGCTGCAGCAGCTGCAGGTGATTGGCGTTGTGCGAGCAACTGACTGGAATCTGTTGTCGATAAACTAGGTGCAGGTTCTGCTTGTGAAGGTAATACTCTAACGGTACTTACCGTAAACACAACACCCATCAAAATAGCTAAAAGATGGGTCGTTAATTGACGCATTGAGCGAGGTAGTTTGGAAAATCCCATAGACACAACTGTTGTTAATTTCTAGTTTTTAATGATTTACACTTCTTGATTTGTTAGTTAGTCGTGACAATCACATTTACTGATATTCTGACAGATTTGTCCTTTATCTTGGGTCGCAGACGTTTGTTTTCCTGCTATGGTTTCTTTTTGATGTGGCGATCGAAATTAAATCATCAATAAATTACTCATCTGTGCTGACCAGTAGGCTAGGATCTTAATTGAGACACTAAAATAAAATATTCAGCTCATGAATACAACTAACCGATTTTCTCAAGAATCCTTGTCCGCCTCAGAAGAAAATTCAGATGTACTCGGTTATGATATCAAGCAAGAAAATATCAGCAAAACTCAAAGAAATAAAACTAATAAAACTAATAAAAATAAAATCCACAAAACTCAAACTCATAACACTCAAAATGATACAAATCATACCCATGCTCACATCCACAGTGAAGAGTCACTACGACGCATTGTCAATCGGCTATCGAGAATAGAAGGACATGTGCGTGGAATCAAGACTATGGTGCAACAAAGTAGTCCTTGTCCCGATGTATTATTACAAATTGCGGCTGTCAGAGGAGCCTTAGATAGGGTTGCAAGAATTGTTTTAGATGAACATCTAACTGAGTGTATTGCGAGAGCCGTGGATGAAGGTAATATTGAGGTAGAAATCAAAGAATTAAAAGCCGCCTTAGATAGATTTCTTCCTTAGATAAATTTCTTGTTTGGATAGCATAATGTTGGTTATGGATAGATTTTTATTCGTTTATTATCTCCATTACCAATTATCAATTATCTACGATATTGAAGCGCGTGTAACCAATTACTAATCGCTGTGCGCTATGTACACTTACATGTCCCCCCGAGAACGCGCTGCGCGTTAGACGTACCTACGGTGTTCAGCGTAGCTGCGTCAACAAACAGCTTGCTGCGTTAAAACGCTACGTTATAGCTGCGCTACCTATTGGTCCACTAATATGACTCATCAATTATCGCCCATTAATTTACCTGACATAATATTAAAAATCATATTTATATAGTTAAAATGCCAGAAAATTAATGTTTGAAAACTATCAATTTAACTATATTTTCAGTGGCAATACCCATAAGCCACTGATTATTTTTTTACATGGTTTTATGGGTAATACTAATGAATTCGATCAAATTACATCAATAGTAGCTGAAGATTTCTATTGTTTAAAAATTGACCTTCCCGGACATGGCAGAACTCAAATTTTTGGTAGTGATGAATACTATCAAATGCCGAATACTGCGAAAGCATTAATGAAATTATTAGATAAATTACTGAAGAAATTAAATCTCGAACGATGTTTTTTAATCGGCTATTCAATGGGTGGTAGATTAGCCCTCTATCTTACTATAAATTTTCCCCAATATTTTACCAAGGTTATTTTGGAATCAGCCTCCCCTGGTTTAGCTACAGAACCAGAAAGATTAGGAAGAATTAAACGGGATGCTCAAATAGCTCGCAAATTAAGTAGAATAATTAATCCAGAAGATTTTACTCTTTTTCTTACAAACTGGTACAGCCAAGAAATTTTTGGCGATATAAAAACCCACACCCAGTTTTCAGAGTTAATAAAACAGCGCTTACAAAACGATCCAAAACAACTAGTTAAATCCCTCAAGATGATGGGTACTGGTGTTCAACCTTCTTTATGGTCAAAACTTAAAACTAACAATGTTCCTTTATTATTGCTAGTGGGAGAATTAGATCCAAAGTTTGTGGAAATAAATAAAAAGATTCAGCGAGAAGCCAAATATTCTCAACTAAAAATAGTTAGAGATACTGCTCACAATATTCATTTTGCAAAACCATTAGAATTTGTCAGTGTAGTCAAGAATTTTTTAAGTGCCGAATTTTAATTACTGACCTTTAACTTTTGCTCCCTGTTCCTGTGACTTGTTAGCCAATTGCAATTCTTCCTTCAACATTTTTTGGTATATTTTTGGGAGATGGCGACTCATAGAATTATTTTCAATTCCATATCCCAAACTTGTCCAAGTTGGAGATAAACGTCGTAAAACATCTTTAACCTTTCCTTCTTGTAAAGATTTAGAAAAATTTGTTTGCCAAAATTTTGAATCGCTCAACCAGCTATAAATTACTGCATCTTGATATTGAGCCTCAAAACTATAATTCGTCCACCACATAAATTGATTCGGTTGGGGATGATAGCGCTGAGCAATGTCATACCAGGTAGTGTTGATTATTTGATAGCGACCTGCAGCGGTAGAACAATTTCCCTTGTTGGGACCGTTAACAATTGTTATGCATTGTTCCGGATGCCTGCTGAGGTCGCTTACATGTTTACCACCGTATAAAATCGAATAAGGACGAGGATCGTTAGCTTCGCTAGCTGAAATGGTTCGCATTAGCGCCCTAATATAGGGATCGCCACCTTCCATAATTAAAGGTGGCTGTTGAACTTGAAATACTGGATCGATTCCAGATGGTCTTAAAGTCCCGTGTATATACCACTGCATCATAAACACAAAGCCTAAAAGTGCAGCGAGTGGACCAATAAACTTCTCTGCTCCTCTAAGTTGGAACCCTTTAATAGTTCGTGTCATTAATGATTATTGGATATAGTTATCAGAATATAAACACAAGTCTTTATACCTAAATTCCGGTAAAATCACTTGTCACAGGGCAGAAAACTAAGGGATTTATCTAACTTCGATTTCTTTTAGTAACAAGCAACTAATTTCCAATCCCCATTCCCTTTTCGGAAGCAAAAATATAAGACAAACGATATATTTACCCCAATTTCTTAACTGCGGTCAAAGTCAAATCCTCATTCAAAATTAAGGTTAAGTTAAAAATTACATTCAGACTAAATTTTAAATTCAAGTTTAAAGTTAAAAATATTGACAAACATATCAAAAAATATTGACGAAAAATACTTTGACAAAAAATGCTATCAGGACGCAGAAATACTACGTCCTAGATATTTATGCCACGTCAGCGAAAAGTTCTTGCAAACTCTTGGCTGCAGCATCGGGTTTAGCGATAATCTCTACAATTTTATCTCGTGCTTCTGGATTTGACAGCGCTTCTACACAAACTTGTGCTACTTTTTGACGGGGGATACTACCCTCAAATAAAGTATCGGCTTTTGCCATCACTATTGAATCGGAATTATCTTCATTTTTTAACCCCCCCGGGCGAACTATGGTGTAAGTTAAACCACTTTTTTGAATGTATTCCTCAGCTTGTTTTTTCCAATACAAAATCAGCCAAAATAAGTTAAGTGGATGAAAAAACTGTGAAACACACATTGAAGAAACTAAAACAAAATGTTCTATTCCTTGACTTTTAGCTGCGTTGACTAAATTTTTTGTTCCTTCATAATCTACTTTATAAGGTCCGCTGGGATCGAGACTGGGTCTTGCTCCTGTAGCACATAGCAATACAGTACATCCCTCTAAAGAGGAAACAAAAGTATCAGATTTAAGAACATCCGCTTGTATTAACTCGGTGGACTCTGGCAAAATAGTTTTTGCTTGTTCAATATCCCTAACTAAAGCACGAACAGGTATATTACGTGCCACTAACTCTCGTACGATCCGACGTCCAGTTTCGCCTGTTGCCCCTGCTACAAATGCTTTCACGATTTACGCTACCCTAGGAAACTAATATGTCTGTACATGTTTGTTTTTCGTTTTCTATTTTAGAGATGAGATGAACTTAAGAACAGATAATTAAAGTTTTGCTGACAAATAAGACTGGTGCGAAATTACCCCACTCCGAGGGGAATTATTAATTTAGAGAAAAAAATTGGTCAAGACACAGGAATGGGTTTATGCTTTCAAAAAACCGGGAACATCAATTTCAGGAGAAAAGCAACATAGTATATTCAGCACAATCAAATTTCGGAGTATTACCGGAGACAACGGAAGAATTAAATTTTAATGCTCCAACTGAATTTTGCGGTCATTACAGTGATTGCATGAAAATGTCCGCCTCTGCTGAAAGTGTGGCTGAGTACCTTGACAATCACGCTTCCTGGTTTGTACGTTGTGCTCTACCAATGAAAGTACAACCTTTGGGTGATAATGGTTATGCCTTGGTAATCGGTCGTTTTGGCTCTTTTGGTTACGAGTTAGAGCCCAAAATTGGTCTGGAACTATTGCCTCAAGAACAGGGGATTTACAGGATTAGGACGATACCCATTCCTGGATACGATCCCATGAACTACGATGTTGACTACCGTGCATCCCTACAATTGTTTGAAGATTCTGTAGAGAAAAATGGTGTTTTAGAACACATAACTAGAGTGGAATGGGAATTAGACTTGAAGGTGTATATTCAGTTTCCCAAGTTTATTCAGCGATTACCCAAATCTTTAGTTAAATCAACTGGTGACAAATTACTCAATCAAATTGTTCGACAAGTTTCCCGACGCTTAACCCGCAAAGTACAAGAAGATTTTCATCAAAATATATAGTCAGTCGAGATATGTGAGGAGAATAGAGTTCATTTTTTACTGAGTACTCCGATAAAAGTGAAATAATTGCTTAAATCTCCTCAATTTCTCCCCCAATAATCTAATACCTCGTAAATTCTATGTTTTTTTCAGAAGGAATATTAAACTGGAGACAATAGTCTTCAATTTTTCTCGTAATTTGATTGCCATTAAGTTCGAATTGTTCTCATGAATAACTATGAAACCCATATTTATCTTGGGGATTGTTGCTAATAATATTATTTGAGATTTTACTGGAGTTGGAAATTAACTTACAAATGTTCTAAATTACACTATTTATTGACGTTAAAAATTAAACTATATCTTTTTTGAAGTAGCTATTATATCTAGATATACGGATAATCTCTCCATTACATTTTAGCGAATTTTTTACCTGAGTCTTTTACCTCTTTAAGCTTCAAGATGATTAGAAGCTTTTTGCAGTTTCCTTTTATTCAACTGCTACCGAGATTTAAGATTGTTTATGTGGAAATTTGTGAAGTAAAATATCAGCCTTACTCAAAAAATAATGAGAAGTCTTCAAACCCTGATTTTAAATTTATAATACCCTTCAATATTTCATATAAAAATCACATAATACTGATAATTTTGCAGCAGAAATACAAAAAAATGTAATTTTTAGGAATTTATTTATTACTCTATCTAATAATGTTGTATTGTATTCCTCATATCGATAAAACTTCTGCTGAGCTATGTCATTTAATTGAAATTTTTTAGCTCTTAATCAAGGATGTTGTGAACCTGTTATTAAGCGTTTTTCTATTGGCTCAAATTGCAATTTATAGGTGAAATATAATAAGTTTCACATACATTAATACAATTTTCAGTTAAGTTTGAGCTATTTAATCTGTTTCAAAGCGATTTAACAGAATATAGAAATCCAAGTTTGTAACTAGCAAATTGTATTCTTGAGTTAGTCAAAGCTGAAAGAATTCCAAGATTATTCACAAATAAATGGAAAGTGAAGCTTGATGATGTTTATTGATCGCAAAAAGCAAAACTTATACTTATTTAGTCCTGACTAAAGGTGAATCGTTTAACTAATGAGTACATTGTTTGAACGGATTGGTGGCGAGCCTGCTGTAGAAGCTGCAGTAGATAAACTATATTTGCGACTCATGGCAAACGAAAAAGTAAGCCATTTCTTTGCTGGTATAGACATGAATAGGCAGAGAGAACATTTAGCATCTTTTTTGACCTATGCTTTCGGTGGTAAGACCGGCTATGATGGGCGTTCAATGCGACAAGCCCACCAGAGATTAGTAGAACATCTTGGACTTACAGATACGCACTTCGATGCACTAATTGAAAATATAGTGGCGACTCTCCGAGAGTTGAACGTACCTGAAGATTTAATTACAGAAGTGGCACAAATTACAGAATCTGTTCGAGGTGAAGTTCTTAACCACTAAGAATTATCTGGGTCCCCGATGGCGCTCTAGCATCTTAAAGGAAACATAAGAAAGGTGTAGCGATGTAATGTCTCTGCGTTAAAACTTTACAAGAACTTTAGAATAATTAAACACTTAGTTAGTTTATAGATCGCTTGAGGAAAATTAAGGATTATCAGCAATACCAAAAGTTGGTAGATAATGATTACAGGGTCTCTCCAAGAGTATTCCGTGCCCATTGCTTTCAATTGATTGTTTTTTCCTTTGAGAATCTGTAGAGACGTGGGAGCAAAATATTCCTGGAGGAAGATATGTCGCGTCTCTACAGTTATTCCTGTGGCTAAAATTATCCAATACCTACGGTAGGAAATTCTGTAAAAAAACTACTGGATATTCTTCTTATTCCTCACTAATTACTGTCTAAAGTAATGTATCAGCTGAGGATTTTTTGAACTATTTGGACTCCAGTAATCGCTTGCCAAGTAAATAAACCCAGTAACGTAAAATTTAAAATTATGTGGGTGACTCGCGCCCAATTTGCACCTTTTTGCATAAATGGAGACAAGGATGCAGAAAAGGCAATAATTCCTGTCATACCCAAACCTACAAGTAAGTGGGGACCAAAAAATAACTTGCCATTATTGATGTAGGTAACAGCCATACCGCCAATTGAACCAGCTACCATAACTGCTAAAAGCAACGAACCAATTTGATGGTGCTTAATATTGAACCTTCCTTTTATGAGTTCTTTTTTTTCTTCCCCCCTAGCATTTCTTACTCTCTGTACTTGCAGACCTAAGTAAGCTGCATATAAGGTAATTGCAAACAGGACCCACATAAGCGCTGGATGAAAAAATTGCATCCCATATTTGACTGATTCTGGAATTGCTGAGATCATTGTGTTCTCCCCCGACTCTTAAATCTTCTTCATAAAAATTAGCATAACCTTATTTTTGCTCCCTAAAGTAATCAAAATTCTTCCTGCAATAACTTCAAACATGCCAAAGAAAGCTGTATGATTCTAAGCTGCGGGGTTTATGACTTGTAGCTGGGAATTAGCTACATCATCTATGGATGGCTATCAGATCAAAATTTACGCTTTTTCGAAAAGCAAGATCGAGGTTTGTGGTGTATGACTTTGTCATATCGACATGAACTAATAACAGCTACTAACTGCTAGATGCTAAAGTATTTTTGCTTATTCCAAAATCTTTTGGGAAATAGAAATTACGTAAATATTTGGAAATATTGCCAACTATTTTGCCATCAAAGAAAAATCTGATTTAAGCTATGGGTAAGTAATTATGACCGCAAGTAATGATGTCCTGCTGTTATCAGCGGTAAAACAAGGTGAAGTAAATAAAGTTCCAGCGCTGTTAGCAACCGGTACTTCACCAGATGCGAAAGATGGTGATGGTACAACAGCGTTAATGTTTGCTGCTAACTTTGGTTATGCAGAAATTGCTAAGACACTCATCCATGCTGGTGCTGATATTAATGCATCAAGAGAAGTCTATGGTTTGACAGCTTTAATGTTGGCATCTAACGCAAAACAAATTGATGTTATGCGTTTGTTGATAGATAAAGGTGTTGATGTAAATAGCACTAACGAAGACGGTAGTACGGCTTTAATGGCAGCAGTTTTTAAAGGTTACCTAGAAGTAGTAGAAGTTTTGTTGGCTGCTGGGGCTGATGTCAATATCAAAGATAATGATGATGATACGGCTCTAAAGTTAGCCGTACGAACAGGTAACAAACTCATAACGCAAAAGTTGTTACAAGCAGGTGCAAATGTCAACGAAACAGACACTGAAGGCGATACTGTATTAATGTTGGCAGCTGACTTGGGTAATATAGAAATTGTCCAAGTACTATTGGCTGCAGGAGTTGATGTTAATAAAAAAGATATTAGTGGTGGAACAGCACTTTTAGCAGCATCTGCTGCTGGTCATAATGGGGTTATTAATGCTTTATTAGATCGAGATGCTGATATTAATGAGAAAGATTTAGAAGGCGAAACAGCACTTCACTTCGCTGTGGTTGAATGTCATACAGATGTGGTCGAAAATTTGTTGAATCGCGGTGCGAATCCAGAAGTTAAAAATAATATTGGCGATACACCTTTACTAGTTGCAGCGCTACAAGGATACAGCCAAATTGTCAAATTATTACTTGAAGGTGGTGCAAATCCTAATATCAATAATTTAGGAGAGTCCCCATTGACCTTAGCATCTGCTCGGGGGAATATTGAAGTCGTCAAGACTTTATTAGATTGGGAAGCAGACGTAAATATTCAGGGTAAAGATGGTAAAACTGCCTTAATTTACGCCAGCGAACGCAACCATACTGAAGTAATCAAACAGTTGATTCTTAAAGGTGCAGATGCAAATATCAAAGATTCAGCTGATGCAACGGCTTTAATGTGGGCTGCATCAAGGGGTTACCTTGAAGCTGTAGAACTGTTACTACAAACTAATGCTGATGTGAATTTAAAAAATCAAGGTGGTTATACCGCACTAGCGATCGCTCAATTTAATAGATATGATGACGTGGTGGAAATTTTACAGGCTTTGGGAGCAGCATAAAATCACCAGTATAGCCATAGTTTTAAGCCCCTAGTGCGGTGGAAGGTAATTCTTTAATCCTTCCCGACCTCCCTTAGGGAAGGAAAATATTGCGTTACGCGCAAATCATTAGCGTGTCCGTAGGACAAATGGAATTTATCAATGCCCTAACCTAATTGCGTAGTGTCATATCATATGAACTTCTTTACTTAGAAAATTGTTATAAAAAATATGCATTGCTTCTGGCGTAAGTAATGAATAATAAATAAAAAACTCATTGATTTTAAAAGTTGATATTTGAACTAGACAGTGTGGCTGCTAGGTTATAGCTCTGTTTTCACTACAGGTGCGTGCATTTTTTGCAGGTAAATTCAAAGCTTGACCATTTGTGAAAACACAAAAACTAATTTGATTTTTGATTTTTCTGATTTCAGATAAAAGTATTACTCGCCAGTCATTACTCATACCTTATCATTCACTTGTTTAGTATTTATTAGTTTGATCGATAGTAATAAAAAGCAAGTATTTACTCTGAGTTTTTTTGCAGTCACTAAATTTATATCACAAAATATTAACAATATTTACCTCAAATCAAGTACCAAAGGTAATATAAATTTCAGATCTTAATACGGTAGATCTTATTGCATTCATAAGTACATCTTGCAAATTATATCTCTTTGGCAAGATACTACATAAAAATACACATAAATCAAGAATAATAAACACTTTAATTCCATTAAGGTGTATGATAAGTTTCAGAAGTTTTTCTTATACTTTTTGCAAAAATCTGTTAGATTCAATCTCTTAATTATGCTTTTCATACTTGTTATGAATCCAGTCAGAATCATGACAAGATTGCTTGTTGTTAAATACAGCATGCATATAATTAGCCAATTGATAGATTTTCTACAGGTGTTGTGTCTGCGTGAGTTAGATGATAAAAGAAGCACACTGCCTATGGTCCATAACCAATCTTATAAGTTAATAATGTTTTATACATACTCACTCAAATGCTGCGATTAATTTTTCTCGGACCACCTGGAGCAGGGAAAGGGACTCAGGCTGCGACTTTAGCAGAATCCTGGAAAATACCCCATATTTCAACTGGCGACCTACTGCGTCAAGCGGTAGCAGAGCAAAATGTTTTAGGCAAACAAGCTTCGTCATTTATGGACAAAGGAGAATTGGTTCCTGACTCTCTGGTAATTGAATTGATTAGAGAGCGTCTGAATCAGTTAGACTGTCAACAGGGATGGATTTTGGATGGATTTCCTCGAAGTATTTCCCAAGCTCAAACCTTGGAAGAGTTACTGCAGAGCATTCAAAAAACCTATGATTTCGTAATCTATTTCCAAGTAGAGACCGAAGCTTTAGTTCAAAGGATGTTAGGACGAGGTCGTCAAGATGACAACGAAGTAACAATCCGCCGTCGTTTTGAGGTATATCAAGAACAAACTTTTCCTTTAATTGACTTTTATCGTCAGCAAGGTTGTCTAAAAATAGTTGATGGGAATGCTCCTGTTGCTGATGTAACAAAGACTTTGTTGGAATTGATTGCATTATCAAAAAGTTAGACGTCTTAGAGGATTCAAGAGTAGTAAGTCGTTAGACAAAACAGACCGCGTCTGCGGCGTTTAAAAGTCAGAAGTGATAAGTAAGGGTTAAGAAGTAAGGGTTAAGAAGTAATAACTCAAGGGTAATTAAAAATTACGTTTGTCCGTCAGGACGCGTCTCATTACTAACTAACAACTACCAATTAACAATTACCAATTACCAATTACTAATTGACCTGTGAAAATTATGTTTCTCAGTGAGGATACTAAAATGATTGGTGCAGCAGAAATATTACAAAGTTATGCAGCAGGAAAAAGAAATTTCAGACGCGTAAATTTGAGTGGAGTAGCTTTGGGTTCAGCCAAACTTCGAGATACAGATTTTTCGCTGGCTATTATGACTGGAATAGACTTGAATCATGCAGATCTTTCCCAAGCTATTCTTACAGAAGCCGATCTAACAGCAGCTAATTTGAGTAAAGCCTGTTTTTATCGTGCGAATTTACAAAAAGCTAAACTTCAAGGGTCTGTACTCTCTGAAGTCGTTCTGCGCAGAGCGTATCTTCAAGGAGCAATTCTCTCCCGTGCAATTTTAAAGGGAGGAAATTTACAACAAGCAAATTTAATGCAGGTTGATTTAAGCGGAGCAGACCTCAGCGGTGCAGATCTAACCGCAGCATTTTTAGTGAATGCAAATCTGCGAGGAGCAAATTTAACTGGGGCGAAACTATCACGTGCGATTACAACTGGAGCAATTATGCCTGATGGTCGTGTCAGTGAACCATTAGTAAGAACTTAGTAAGAACTTGAAATGCTTCTGAAATCAAGGATATGGGCTTCTTGGGGGTTTCTTCAATTCTTCAAAGTTCTTCAATTCTTCAAAGTTCTAGTATTTGAGATTTGAATATTGGATATTTGGGATTTGGACACTTAGGTTTTGAATCTAGAAGGCTTGCTTAGATCTGGAAGGTTTAAATACGCGAGGAGTGGAAGTTATCTAAATGGTTATTGGTACGAATAAGTAGAGACGTTCCATGGAACGTCTCCAGTCAATTTATATCTGTACACAACAGAAAATATTTACACAAAATATATTTATACAGAAGATATTTACACAGAAGATATTTACACAGAAGATATTTACACAGAAGATATTTACACCTAAATTTCGCCTATCTATTAAACTTGTTGGTGATTAAGCTTGTTGATAAATAATCTCTTCAAACTGGATTATATCTTTCTGTGGGTCAGCTAAGATAACTTTAACCGATACTTGTTCCCCAAGCTTGACAATACGCTTGAAGAACATTGGTAACTGCAAACCTAATTCTTCAATTAAAATTAACGCCAAGTTACTGTCTTCTCTAAGCCACATTAACACCGTTACCTGCCAAATATTACCAACATGGCGGCGCAGATATTCTAAAGCCCAATACCTATTGGTTTGGCGTTCCACCATTGTTACTTCTTGTGTCGTGCTAATAACACTCATCATCACTTCTCTAAGTTGGTCAGCGGAGAAAGGTGGAGAATCTCCTCTCAAGTGAGCTTTAATTTGAAAATGAGTTAGCAAGTCGCTGTAACGGCGGATTGGAGAGGTCGCCTGAGTGTAAGTATCTAAACCTAAACCAGCATGACGTAACGGAGTAATGCTCATTTCACTTTTAGGCATACAACGACGCATTGCGCAAGCACGAACAAATCCTGCGGGCAACAATAATAACTCTTCTTCCGGAGGTAATTCCGGTTGTGGTTGACCGCGAAATGGTAAGGGAAGATTGTTTTCTTTCCCATAACGAGCAGCTACTTCACCAGCAAGAATCATCATTTCCGCGACTAATTGCCGGGACATAGAATCATCTAATACATCAATATTGATTTCATCTTCTCTGACTTTAATCATTGCCTCAGGCATACTGATACTGACGGCTCCTTGCTCGTAGCGCCAAGTCTTACGCTGACGTGCCCATTTGGCGATCGCTTCAATTTCTGGTTCTGCAGTTACACCTAACTCCAACATTTCATCTACGTCTTCGTAGGTTAGGCGATATGTTGGTTTGATTAAACTGGCATGAATGCTATATTCTTCAACTCCGCCATGTTCATTTAAAATAACTCCAAAACTTAGGGCACAACAAACTTCTCCCTGGACTAGGCTCATGGGTCCAGTTGCCAACAGTTCTGGGAACATAGGAACCATACCGGTTGGCAAGTAAACTGTACTACCACGTTTTCGAGCATCTAAATCTAATTCATCTTCCGGCAATACCCAGCGCGAGGGGTCGGCAATATGTACCCACAATCGCTCTCTACCATCTGCAAGTTTCTCCCAACTCAAACCATCATCTATTTCAGTGGTTGTCTCGTCATCGATGGTATAAACTTTTAAACTTGTGAGATCCAGTCGATTAGTATCTAGATCTGGTGGATGTACTTGCAGTCGCTGTTGCGCCACTTCTATTACCTTCGTTGGGAATTGAACCGGAATCGATGAACGGCGCAGGAATAAATTTTCATGCGGACTCCACCAACACAAGTCTACTAATAGCTGAAAAGCTCCTTGGGGTGTAGCCGGACGTCCCAACATGCCCATCGTTTCCAAAACTGGTGCGGGAGGGGGAAAGGCACGAGCTAATGATTCATAATTTACACCAGTACGGGGAATATCAGCCAGCAATGCTGCATACTTTTCTAAAGCTTCTAAGCGGTGGCGGTCGTGACGCTGCCATTCCACTTTCTCACCTTTGAGCGCTTGGGAAACTCGCTCCAAAAATTCCTTTTGTCCCTTGGCTTTGAGCGCTTCTACTTCTAATTGGTGTTTGCGCTCTGCAACTTGGTTTGCACTTCGCGGCTCATAATTATCTCCTTTTTGCTTGAAATAGACTTTATCATCCGATAACAAGCAATAAGCTGCATAACTATGAGGAGCTTCAGACTCAGAAAATAGTAAATTCGCCATACCTTTGGGGTTAACGGACTCACCATCTTCTACCAGTAATTCCCAAGCCACTTCCAAGCTTGATGGATCCAAATACGGTTTGACTTGTTCTAAAAAACTGTCTATCTGCGAAGGCTTGTAGTTGCCGCCATCGACTTTGTAGGTAACTTGTCGAGGCGCTAGGCTGTGGGATTGACCTGCCTTATCTATCACAAACCAGCGGGATTTTCCATCTGGACGATCTACAATTCCCAGACGGCGATCGCCCCCTACTCTAAATTCAACTAATGTGCCCTTCTCCACAAGCCTCGCAGTGAATCAGTTTTCTATTTTGGACTTTTATAACTGGCATTTAGATTAAAATCTAGTTAATAACTGCCAATACTTAAAGTGTTAGGAGCTTGATTTGAGCTCCTGAATTAATTTTAGATTTTGAAGTTCAAAATACCAAGTTTAACGTATAAAACATCTAACTCAATGGGATGATTCTACTATCCCTGGTATTCTGACACTCAATCAATTAGGAGTTCATCCTTCAGCAAAGTTTATCCTTCAGCGTTGATAAATGGCAACAAAGCTAAAACTCGAGCGCGTTTAATTGCAGTGGTCAAAGCCCGTTGTTGCTGAGATGTCAATCCAGTGATCCGACGCGGTAATATTTTACCCCGTTCGGTGATAAATTTCCGCAGCAAATCCACATCTTTGTAATCGATTGGGTCTCCTGGCTTAATTGGTGACAGACGACGACGATAATAACTCATTTTTGCTCAGTTTCCTTTTTTACTTGATTTCCTTGTGGACGGTGTGACTATTGCAATGGGTGCAGAACTTTTTTAGCTCTAGACGATTGGTGGTGTTACGACGATTTTTGGTACTCGTGTAACGGGAAACGCCAGGAGAGCGTTTGTTTGAGTTACTGCGGCATTCAGTGCATTCGAGTGTCACTATAATCCGGACACCTTTATTCTTAGCCATAATTTTAGATAGACAGCCAGGAGAGAATAAATACGATCAAATATTTTCCCACATGACGCCACAATATTTCAACTAAAATGTTGACTTTAATGTCGAGTTAGTGCCCACATTGCGACGAAGTTGAGATAGTCCTAACATTACCTTAATTTAAAGCTTTGTCTGGGCATTAGATAAAGCTATTTTGCATCGGAATGCTAGGGGAATGCTTAGTACTATAGCAGCAGAATTCATAATTATATTGCAAAAAGTAGCAGAAAATATTTGGGTTGGGGATTGGCGACTGGGGATTGGGGATAGCACTGCGTGCTATCCCCAACCCCCTAAAACCTCCTCTGATACTCGATCCGAAATTCACCAAAATCATAGTCGTAAATAAACCTGACAGAAGAATTCTCGTTGATATCTTTTAACCCCGTGACTGAGGGGAAAACTTGCAAGCGTGTGAGACCTATTTTCTTACCTACAGAATTCACTGGTCTCTGGACATTCCACAGAAATTCTTGGTAATATTCATCAATAATTGGTGTTATTACGTAATCAATAAAAGCTGATTGTATCAGTTCTTCTTCTTGACCGTCAGTAAGTTTTTGTTCTACATCTTTAATGATCGCAATAGTACGGTTACCAAGTAAAGATAAGATTTCGGTTTGGTTACGACTTGGAGTACTTGACAACTCTACGATTGGATTATTAATCAGGCTTTGGTTCCTAATGGCGACTTGAGAACTCTCATTTATACAATTAGCTATTCTTTGTAATCTTTGGGGTGAATTTTGTATTGTTTTTCTGAGAAATACCCTGGGAACATTAATTTGACAATTTTCTGAATTATCGTCCAAAGAACCAATTAGTTGACTAGCTTCTCCTTCAATACCGATCCGTACATCAATTTGGTTAGGATTTGTCGGCGCTACTGCATCGTCACGAATTTCAGAATCAACGGGTTGGGGACGGTCGAAGCTGGGAGCGTCAAGAACTGTTGTTTGCAGTTCAATATCTAGGTTGGGATTGAGTAAACCTTGCTCTGGAGAAAATACAATGAAGTGTTCGCGATCGCGCGAGAGGAAAAAGGAATTATCGAGGAAATAAATACTTCCTCGACGCAAATTTATGATTCCTTCGGGCTGTAAGTTATCCAGGGGACCATTTAATGTTAAGTTACCGGCAATTAAAAAGTTTGTCCGGGGTACGGATCGTTTAAATCTAAATCCTTCGCCAATATTTATTTGTAAGTCGTCGAATATAGGTTGAAAGGAATAGTTGTCTTTAGCCCGTCTTTTTCTTCTTTTAGCTGATTTTTTTTGTTGGTTACTTGCTTGTTCCTCGTTTTCCTCAGCCTCATTATTCAGTTTTGGAACAATAACTCTTCCTTCGCTGAGATCGATATTTCCGCCGATTATGGGACGCGTTACTGTTTGAGATACTTCAACGCTGGCGTTAACATTTCCTTTGTAGAGTCCTTCAAGATTTAGTTTTCCTGGACCTAGGGCTAATATCAGCGAACTAGGATTATCAGGGTTGGTAATTCCGGCACGAACTAAAGGTAAACTACCCGTAAGGGAAAATGGACTATCAGCAAAGTTCCCTTCTAACTGGTTTACTTGAATGTTTTGATTTTGTAGAGCAATGTCACCAGCAATATTTAGATTGATTTCCTCACCTAGTTGCTTAGTTTTGACGGTGGCGTTTTCAATTTGAATTGTGGAAGTACCTGTTAAATCTTTTATGAGTTGGGGAGGGGTTTGGGCTGACCAATTTAAAGGTCCTTCAAGGTTGAGTGCAATTTCTCCGTTTCCTTTAACCCATTCTAATTGCTCCTGAGTAAAAGTACTTAAAAACGCTAATCCTTGAGTTCCAATTTTAGCATCTAAAGTAATAGAGTTATCTGTATTGGGTTGGGGAGGATAGGGTATTTTGGCGTTGATTTGGGTGAATGAATCGGGGGTTGTATTAAATTTCGCTACTGAATCTATGTAGCTGAAGGTACCAGAAAATATCCCTAATGGATCTTGATTGAAGCTACCATCAATTAAGGAGATTTTTCCTTCTTGAATTTGGGGTTGATTAATCGTACCGTCTACTGTGGCTTGAAGGTTTACTTTTCCCCCAATGTCTACAGGAACATCAATAAAGGCAAATTTTTCAAGATTATCTAAGGAGAAGTTTTGTACTTGGACAAATCCGGATGTTTTTTCTCCTGTTAATTCTCCATTTAAAGCAATTGTGCCTTCTTCTAGGGCGACACGTAATGGATCTACTTTTATACTTCCGTCTTTATAACTTCCCCGTGCTGTTACCTGGTTGATATCTAACGGCTTTCCTTCCTGAATAACTGGACCTTTACGACGTTTGACGGTAACAACTTTGGGTTGGGGATACCATTCCCAGTTATTACCATCTAGCTGAAAGTCTACTTGGGGGTTATAAAATTTACCTGCTATATCGATCTGGGCGTTATATTCTCCCCTCAAGTCTAATTGAATTGCGGATTCTTCTTCTCGCTTGCGGGCTGCATATCGTCGAACCCGTCGATCTACTCTCCTGAGTAAGCGTAGCTGTCGGGCTAAGGGTGCGTTGGGTTTTCCTACTGGATCTGTTTCAATAGCTGCAGCGTTAGTAAAGTTAGAAGAACCAAAGAAAATGCTTTGCAGGTCTTCTAATCTGTACGTATTAATAGTCGCAAAGATATCTTCTAACTTGGCTGATTTTGTGAATATCTTGGCGTTGACATCACCCGAGTTCAGATTTAGGTTACCTTGAAGATTATATCGGCTCTGTCCTGATTCCAAGTAAGCTGATGGGACGTTTGCAACTCCTCCATCGTAAGAGAAATTTGCTGCGACTTCTTCTGCCTTAAGATATCCAATACTTGGTTTGGTAACTTGTAAGTTTCCAGCGATGTTTGTAACGTCGAATAGGTTCAAGTCAAGTTTTCCGGTGACTATTCCCCCAACTTGCGCAGGGAGATTTTCTTGGACTGCTGGTACTACATTTAACAAAGCCAGGGAAAAGTTTTTCAGATCGATATTTAGCCGATCGCCGTTACGTTGACCGCTTACTAAAATAGCGTTTTTGGAATTTCCTCCTTGTTGCAGGTTAAAGGAAACTGGAAGATAAGGTGAGATACATTCTTCTCTATTACAGGGTTCTAGCTGGGCTGAGATTTGATCGTTTTGTCCTTGTAAGTTAATTGCTAAAGTTTTACCGGGTTGTAAATTTACTGGACCTGTTAGTAATGGTTCAAAGGCGATTTTATCAACTGCAAAATCCCTAAGTTGTAAGTTACCTGTTAATTGTAAATTTCCCGGTGCTAGGGGATCTCCAAGTAAGTTATCGCCTTGGAAGCGACCTTGAAAAGCAGCATTTCCGGCGATGGGAATATCAGTTTGCTGGGAAATTTGGGCGATTAAGGTGGAGGGAAGTTCACTTAAGTTGGAACGGGCATTAATATTTAAATTAGTACCTATTCCCCAAGTTCCATTTTTACTTGTCGCCGGATTTGGATTTAAAGTTATTTGACCGTCAGCAGTAAGTGATTGTTCTCCTACTTGCAAAGATATGGTTTTAGCTTGGATCGTAGCGGGGGAATTACCTTCTATAAAAGGATTGATATTTCCTGCGAGATTAAATTTACCAGATAATTTTCCGACTTCGGGACAGGATAAATCAAAATTTTGGCAAATGGCTGGGGTGTTAATATTCGTTGCAGTTGTATTGCTAGAAAAAATACCATTATTTAAATTGGTGATGGTATTAACCGTACCTCCTTGAACGCCCAATCTTGCAACAGCATTGGCTCGAATATTATTAAAATCTTGAGATAGTAATCGATTTACAGAACCGGAAAGATTAACTTGACTATCTGCAATAGTCAGGGGTACTGGTAAATCAGGCAAAAATGGGGAAACTGAAACTCCTTTAGCAGTAGCGATCGCTTCTAAAAGACCTTGTTCTAATTTACCGTCGATGGCTACTTTACCATTATTGACGTCTAAATCCAGATCGGTATTACCTCTAACTCTGGCTAAATTAAGATTACCCGACCCTAAATCATCTAAGATATCTAAATTTCCTGCTAACTGAACCTTTCCTTGGCGCAGGTTAATTGGTCGATTTAAGTTTAAGTTTAATTCGGGGGGTTTAAATTGAGATATAAAAGGATTTAGTGCTACAGAATTAGCATTGATCGATGCTTGCCAAGTTTCCGTCCCTAGATTACCTGAACCATTAAAATTAACTGTGCCATTTCTTCGGGTTTCGGGGACGATTAATTGACCGGAAGCGCTTGCGCGGAAGCTACTTAGCTTATCACTTAAAGTATCGCTTAAATTATTATTTATATTTTGATTTTGACTTGTTGCAAATGATAATAATTGTTTTACAGAACCAGAAACATTAACTCGGGTATTTGCTACTGTTACAGGGGAGCCAAGCTGAGGTAAAAATTTATTAAGTGAAACTCTGTTGGCGATCGCATTCCCTTGTAAAACTCCCCGATCTAACTTTCCATCTACGGCAACTTTACCATTGTCAACGTTTAAATTTAAATCGGCAGTTCCTTGAATATTAGCCGGGTCGAAATTATCTAATCTACCCGCAATATTAACATTACCCCGTTCTAAAAATACCGGTACATCTTCACCAGTAGGGAGTTCAGATAAAGGTAAAAATCTATTGAGGGAAATTCGATTAGCGATCGCTTTGGCTTGTAAAAGACCTCGATTTAATACTGCGTCTACAGCAACGTCACCATTATTAACATTTAAATCTAGGTCAGCAGTTCCTTGGATATTACGCGGATTTAAATTATCTAATCTACCTGCTAATTTGACGTTACCCCGCTCCAAAAAGACGGGTACATCTAAGTTTTCATCCTGTTGAAATTCAGATAATAAAGGCGTTAATGATAGGGAATTAGCACTAACATTACCCTGCCAAAGCCTATTTGCTAGATTAGCTTCACCATCAACATTGACTTTACCATCTTTGGTTTGCAAAACCGTGTTACGCAGACTGACTTTATTTGCTGCGTACAAAATATCTCCAGTACCAGAAACTTGTCCCGCAACTGCAGTGTTAGCATTAGGTACTTTCCACGATAAAACTGCTTGGGGATTTGCAACTGTACCTCTAACTGTTCCTAGTGCGGTAATTCTATTTAACCGATAAGAATCATCTGTAACTCCGTAACGAGCAATAATTGCTCTGGGATTAGTTAACAGAGCATTCAAATTAAAAGCTAGCTGGGACTTAGCAAAATTTTTGAATTCAAAATTCTCTAATTCTGTCAAACGACGAGGAAATTTAACGTTACCTTTGGCGACAATTTCACCACCACTTAAGGTTGTAGCTCGGAATTCTCGAAGTAAAAATTGCGACAAATTACCAACAAAACTGGTATTTATTTTACTAAACCTTACTTTGTCAACAATGACGTTGCGAGTGCTGACAATATTACCTGTTAAAACTGGATTTTCAAATTTTCCCTTGACAAGCATATCTGCCCGCAATTTACCATCTATCCCAATCGGTAACTTTGCAGGTACAGTTCTCAAAACCTTAGCAACTTCAAAAGGATTAACATTAACCTTAACGTCAAAACCTTCCTTGACATCTACATCACCAGATACCAATGCTGTCAGATTACCGTAGCTCCCCTTCGTTTCCTCAAAAGTTATCTTATCCCCCTTAAATCGCAACAAAGCGTTCGCATCGATTGGGGCTAGTAGTTGCTTGCTTCTAACCTTCAAATCTTGTAATTTTGCCGTACCCACAACCAAAGGTAATTCAGAAAAGGTCGAGAGTTTGATATCTAAATCGGCATTTAGCTCGCCACTTGAGATATTAACCGGAACCTGGGAAATGAAAGGATTAAGCTTAGCTAAAGTTAGTTTTGCGATTTTGGCACTTGCCTTAGTTTTACCAGTTTCTAACTGAGTTTCTCCCTCAAGCTCCACTTTACCTTGAAATATTTCTGCATCAAGGTCGTATCGCAGGCGTTCGGTTTCTACCTGATTATAGTTGACAAATCCATCTATTTTACTCTGCAATGGAGTCTGATAACCGCGAGGAAGCAAAGCAACCTTACCATCTCGCACGCGGATAGTTGTGTTCAGCTTAACAGGAAGTTCGCTATCATCATCTGTATCTAATTCCAGTCTTACCCATTCTCCCGACTTCACCTCTTGAGCATAAACATCTGGTTTAATAAAAGTGATATCGACAGGCAAAATTCGAGAGAATATTACCGGAATTGGATTAAAATTGACATTAACCGCTTCAATTGAGACGTTATTAGGATCGTCCTCAGTCGCCGGGAGGGAAGAAGAACCAAAGCGAATTCCGGTCAAACTCCAACTTTGCACCTCCCCCACATCAACCTCACGATTGATGTAATTGCTAAGTTGAGTTTCTACTAAAGATGGTAAATTGCGACGAATCCAAAAATCTGTGACGAAATAGCCAACCGTACCCATTCCGACAAGAGCAATACTAGTTGCAAACGCAATTTTACGAAACCAAGAACCTGTATCATTCTGGTTTTGAGGTTCTTGAGAGTCAGCTTCATCCGGAGTATTTGGAGATGTCATAACTTTTTGGTTCTACAGATTGTTTATTTTCCTCACAAAACTAAATTTTGAATCAATTTTAGGTTATTGAACCTTAAATTATCTAACTTTGAATTAGTTTACGCTTAATATTATGCCTACTCAATTACCCGAAAGCTTATGTAAAAACCCCTATTCAGATTAACTACATTTAAATTCTGGGGTTAATAAACAAGATGGCAAACTTACTTGCAGGGACATGATATTTTAACATTTGTAGAGATGCGCTCTTCTTAGCGTTCCTGCGGGAAAATATGTCGCGTCTCTATCAGAATCTGTGTTTTATTATTAAATGTTTTCATACTCACATTTTACAGGAAAAATTTAAGAGAAAAATTACTATATAGTAAGCGATTCAACGGACACAATAGGTAATAGTTTACAGCTGAATCGACAGTTTCAAAATTACCCTATTTCACAATAATTTCCTAGAGTATCTTATACTTTCTGATTTGCCACCAAAATTCAAGAATTTCCATGTACGTAAAATAGTGTAATTTTATTTACTAGACCTCATGCTCTTTACACTTTAAGGGGAAATCAAAAATTACAAAATTATTTACGTATATAAGTCTTAATACTGGTAAGTTCTATATGCATTTTAAGTACCTAACATCATGTATAAAAATATTTTTAATTCTCAGATTCTATAGACTCACAATTTCCAAGCTAAGTAACACTGTTTTCCACGATGCTTAATAAAATCCTGGTTCTGTGAGTAAATCCTAAGGGGATTTAAAACTAAACCAAATTCAACTTGTAAAGCTTAGACAGAGATTGGGTTTAGAGTCTTATTTTCTAAGATTATGGATAAATTGGTACTCTAGTACTTTTTTGGTACGAATTTTTGCATACACATAGGAGGTCGAATATAATCCATTGCTTTCTGTCGCAGAGGTAATTTAATCGGTTCTGGCGTCAAATCTTCGTAGGGAATCATGCTTAGTAGATGATTGATGCAGTTGAGACGAGCGCTTTTCTTATCGTCAGCTTCTACCACATACCAAGGAGATAGAGTTGTGTCAGTGGCAGCAAACATATCATCTTTTGCCTTAGAATATTCTACCCATCGAGCGCGAGATTCCAAATCCATGGGGCTAAGTTTCCAGCGTTTGGTAGGGTTCTCAATACGTTTCTGGAAACGTCGTTCTTGTTCCTCATCACTGACTGAAAACCAATACTTGATGAGAATGATACCCGAACGCTGTAACATATGTTCAAATTCCGGACAAGAACGGAGGAACTCAACATATTGTTCGTGGGTGCAAAAACCCATTACCCGCTCGACTCCAGCCCGATTGTACCAACTGCGATCAAATAAGACGATTTCTCCTGCTGCTGGTAAATGAGCCACATAACGTTGAAAATACCATTGCGTTTTCTCTCGCTCAGTAGGTTTACCCAGAGCCGCAATTCGACAGACACGGGGGTTCAAACATTCTGCAATTCGCTGAATTGCTCCCCCTTTCCCCGCAGCATCCCGACCTTCAAAAACAACTACTACTCTTAAACCTTTGTGTTTAACCCATTCCTGAAGCTTAACCAATTCAATCTGAAGCTGCTTCAGTTCTTTGTTATATAGCTTGTTATATGCCTTTTTCTTGATTTTCTTTGGCTTTGATTTTTCTTGGACTGCTGAAAAAATCTTAACCTTGTTAGCTATAACTGACTTGTCTTTCAGGACATCTTTAAATTTCTTTTTCGCCATCAACTGACCCTTAAAATCTGTCAGACTGTGAAATATACTTTGTGAAATAAAACAAATATATGTAAAAATTATACACAAAATAGATAATAATCTATCTTGTGTAGACTCATGACAGAGTTGAATTTTCGTAAACTTTATTTGCTCAAATTTATACTAGAACCTAGAAGACTGGAGAAAGAAGACATTTTGTCGCACTTCACACTTAATTTGTAGCTATATCAAGAGTTACTGCATCATATTCATAGAGAAGAACTGGTATCGGGAGCCACATCAATTCCATCTCTGACCCTCAGATTTTGAGAGTAAGCAATCAAGTCACTCAGGGTTTCGATTTCGAGTCCCATTTTATTCCCAGCCAGTTTTAAAGCTTCTTCAAAACTGCTGATATCCTCCCCATAACCACATAGTTCGGCTGTCATTTTGATTCCATGTTCAGCATTAGCTTTGGCACAATCGATTAAATTAGTACCAGTAAGAGGTTGGTTAGATAAATTCTCTTTAGATTCGCCCCAATAAGCTTTAATTGTCCAGATTTGCTGGTTGCTTTTTCTTTCCACTGACCAGCGATAAACTGCAGATTTGGGGTCAACCCCAATCTCAATCAACTTCGCGCCCATATAGTATTCCATCTGGTTGAAAGTTCTTTGTTTGAGCGCAGTAGGCTGGTTAATATCTACAGTTCGGGTTAGTTGCGCTTGTGTATGTTTGGTCATGGTCACAATACCTTCTTAAATCATAAATCAGCCTACCAATGTGGTGAAGCTCGACCTCGACAACAACAAAGATAAGCATCAAAAAATTTGGTATTAATAGTATTTCTGCTGTGCTAATTTTTAAAGATGGCGATGAGGTAAAATGCCTGAGAGGCAAGGCTGCGCTTCTTATGAAACCTTTAGTAAAGAGAAAAATACCTGTTTGTTGACTGCTTTCCCGTTATTTTTTGTCTAAATCCCACTATCAGAGGGAAAATTGTCCTAAAACTGGAAAATATAGAAATATAGAATATCCAGAGACACAAAAATATATACCCCAATCAAAATAATTCTTAATTATTTGGTCAATGGAAAACCTATATCTAAATTATACCAGTTCATTATCGGAGTGAAGTACCATGCTCTCAGTCAGAGATGCAGAAAATATTATTTTTGATTTAGTACAACCGTTAACTACTCAAATAGATAAAGATATAGAAATTGTAGATTTATTCAACGCTAACGGACGAATTTTGGCAGATTCTGTAGTATCTAATCTAGATTTTCCCCATTGGGATAATTCTGCGATGGATGGTTATGCGGTGCGTTACGCAGATGTGCAAGAATGCAGTCAAGATAAACCTGTAACCTTACAAATTGTTGAAGATATTCCTGCTGGATATCAACCCCAAATTACTATTCAACCGGGACAAGCAGCACGGATTTTTACTGGTGCCGTAATGCCCCAAGGTGCAGATACAATTGTGATGCAGGAGAATACTCGTCGGGAAGAAGATCGTGTTGCGATTCTAACTGCACCTAAACCCGAAGAGTTTGTGAGAAAACGTGCCAATTACTACCAAGCGGGGAATTCATTATTAGCTGCAGGTATCGAACTCAAAGCAGCCGAAATTGCAATCTTAGCTGCAGCACAATGTCCTCAAATTAAAGTTTATCGCAAACTTAAAGTAGCTATTTTATCTAGTGGAGATGAATTAGTTACACCTAACCAATCCCTCCAACCCGGACAAATTGTGGATTCAAATCAGTATGCCTTAGCTGCTTTAGTTCAGCAAATGGGTGCAGAACCTCTGATGTTAGGAATTATTAAAGACGAACCAGAAGCACTTAGGGAAGCTATTAGCAATGCAATTAATAATGCTGATATAGTACTTTCTTCTGGTGGTGTTTCCGTTGGGGATTACGATTATGTCGAACAAATCATCGAATCTCTCGGAGGTGAAATCCATATTCGTTCTGTTGCGGTCAAACCAGGTAAACCCCTCACTGTTGCGACTTTCCCTCACACTTTATACTTCGGTTTACCAGGAAATCCTGGATCGGCTTTGGTTACCTTTTGGCGGTTTGTCAAGCCAGCAATTCAGAAATTTTCTGGTTTAGCAGAAGGTTGGAAACCTGAGTTTTTACAAGCAGAAAGTTTACACGATTTACGTTCTAACGGTAAACGGGAAACTTATATTTGGGGTAATTTGAAGGTTAATAATGGCGCTTATCAATTTCAAGTTGCTGGGGGTAGTCAAAGTTCCAGTAATTTGATTAATCTGGCGCAAACCAATGCTTTAGCTGTTATTCCGGTGGGACAGAAATCAATTAGTCGACGGGAAAAAGTACAGGTTTTGTTGTTGTAACAAGACTTCAGTTAATATAGCTAAGCGACTCCATCAATTTTAATTTTTAGCAATTGAAGCAGGAACACAAACACCTGAAGATTTAGGATATCCCCCCGGTTTTTTTTATCAGACCTATGGTAGCTGTCAAGATGACCCAATTATTATTGATTCTAAAGTAATTGAATATTAGTCACTTGTTACTTACCCGATAACCTGCACCAACCTTGTTCAGCCCAAATTCCCACCTGGAAATCAATTTCCAGGCTCATAAACTAAGTACGTTAAAACGCACTACAAGCCTTACATAGTCTGATTTATCAGACTTTTTCTATGAGCCTGGGATTTTAATCCAAGGCGGTTATTGTATCCGCTCAGTAAGTCGGGGTAAGAAGAAAAAAGAAGAAGGAACAAAAGTAGAGCATGTGTCGTAGAATAT
>NZ_LMTZ01000159.1 GCF_001456025.1 Mastigocoleus testarum BC008 | reverse complement strand
AATTAGATCGAGAACAGAGTATTGATAGATGCACCCTGATAATCCATTCCCCTTGCTGGCTCAAACTAGCGTGGGGATTTTTTTTTGCTTGAAACTTACCCAATAATTGTTTTTACTAAAATTGACCGGATTTTATTAATTAGATCGAGAACAAAGTATTGATAGATGCACCCTGATAATCCATTCCCCTTGCTGGCTCAAACTGGCTCGGGGATTTTTTTTATGAATATCCTTCCAATAACGGTTTCTACTCAAATTACCCGGATTTTGTTAATTAGATTAAGAACAAAGTATTGGTAGATGCACCCTGATAATCCACTCCCCTTGCTAACTCAAAATGGCACGGGGATTTTTTTTACTGACATTGGGTATCTCTGAATTTTACTCAAATTACCCGGATTTTATCAACTAAATCGAGAATAAATTAGTGGTAGATGCACCCTGATAATCCATTCCCTAGTTGGCTGCCACCTGCTAGGGTTTTCTATTACTTTTTTATCGCTTTTAAGCCTTAATTTGAAAAAAAACTGATGAGAACTTGGGCTTAACAAGCATCATAATAAATGCATAACAAGGAATTAGGTATAACCTAATACTCTATTAATGTAATAGACTAAATCTCCATAATAATTTCCGAGACACACAATTTTTTAGTGCTGTAAATTAGACTAGCATTAAACTAACAATATTTTAAACCATTGCCAACTTTTTTTTTTAATTATTCGGTGATTTTAAAAAATATGAAAAGTATGAAAAAATACGTTAATGGATTGATATTTTATGTCTTGCAATTAAAAAAAATCTATTATTAAAGCCTTCGAGACTGTTGTTCCTCAAGAGGGGGTTATTAAAGTGTATTAATTTCCACTCTTTAAGGGTTCAAAAAGACTAAAATATTATGCTTTATTTCAGAAAATCTTTATGATTTGAAAGCCAATTAATCTTAAAGATATAGGTTAAGTCTTCAAGAACTCTATCAATATATACTTGATGGAGTAAATAGAGATACCTGGCGATGAAATATAATTGATTACATTTTGTCTTTCAATCAAATTCTCTTTGCAGGTACAACATTATCCTAATGTGAAAAGGATACTCCCTTGTGAAATTGCATTGAAATAGCAAATCAAAATTCTAAGATTATGATTGGTTTATTAATTGCAATTAATTATCAAATAATTAAAATAGTTTTAATGGCATGCTATCAAAATATTTTTCCATCTATTAATTGATAATTTTTCTAATTAACCGGAAAATAAAAGAATAAATAAATTCTCAAATCAATTATTATTCCCATACGAACTGTATTGCTATCAATATTTTTTTACTCTTTTTGAAAGCTGGTTAATTATATCTATAAATATAACAAAATAAAGAATGTCAACATTGTTTTCATAGGGGATAATATCTAATATTTTATTTTTTACATTTATCAAATACGACTCAAGAAAAATAAAATATTAAGAGGATGATATGTGATAATATTTTACTCGCATGGGCGAAATAATTATGGGCGAAATAATTTATTTATTAAAGGTAAAACAATGGCTTTATCTGTGATTAAATTTTCTAGTGAAGACTGCGGTATTTGTCACAAGATGTCATTTTTTGACAAAAAAGTAGCTTCTGAACTAAATTTGGAATTCATCGACGTCAAGATGCAAGATACAGCTACATACAGGAAATATCGTCATATTTTGTTGGGCTTGTATCCTGATAAGTCACAAATGGGTTGGCCTACATATGTAATTTGTGATCATCTAGAAAATGAGTTAAAGATTTTTGGAGAAGTTAAAGGAGGTCATGCTAAAGGAGAATTTAGAAGTCGCTTACAAGCCCTTCTTAACGGTATAGAAGCGACTCAAAACTAATAAGATTAAATAAGATTAAAAGAATTCACCTCCAGCACAGGACCAATTGCAGCATTAGTCATAATATCTTCACGAATCTTGCCATTAACTTCTGCTTTTTGTCCCGACTGGAGTAATTTTTTGTCTGCGCCCCTCATGATTTGGTAGGTTGTACCTTCTTCAGTAACTAAAGCCCAAGCACCCATACCAATATCTCGACGCTCTATGGTGCCCTTCACAGTAATACTCATACTTTTTCTCAACTAGTGCCTTTCAAAATTGTCATGAAAAATTTGATAGAGTCCTCAAATAAAACTCTTTGAATTATGAGGTTCTTCTAATCCCCTCAATTTAAATCCCCTCCTAAACTCCCCTCAGGATAATTGTTGGGGGAATTTTTTTCGGAGAGGAAATTGTTTATACCCTTTGAACAACTATGTATCTTATGGGAAAAAATCTAGAAATACCATAGGAGGAGAGGGTATTTTAAGACTAATAACGCTTATATTGTGGCTTGTTCTCGATTATTGGCAGCTAAACGTGCCAGACCAAAGCAAAGTACAGCATTAACAATTAAAAATCCACGAGCGGCTATACCATTTCCAAATCCCCACACAGCCGGATCGAATATGGAGCTAACCGCCAAGCAAGAAGCTATCCCTAAAGATGTACCAATGGCAAACCACTTCCAACGAGTATTTCCTAGAAGTAACGCCATTAAAACTATAGGAACCAGTATGCTTGCAAAAAATGGATTTAAGGGATCGGTCCCTTGAAAAGTATTACCCAATTCAGGGATCGAACTACCCAGAAGCCGGAATGGCCATTGGGGAAGATCGAAAACATAAATTCCTTTCAGGAAGAATAGACCGGAACTACCGGCAATTAAACCACTAGATAAAGTCCAACTCCAAGCGAAGGGAAAGTAAACTCGTAAAAACCAAGCGAGTAGATAAGAACCTATAACCATCAAAATTTTGGGTAACAAAGCTACCACGCCGCCATCAATCCAGAAACGGGGGTTGATATAACCGTTATCCCGCAACCAACGGAAGAAATCTTGGAAACTGATTTGTCCTTGAGCCGCTAACTTAACTGCTGCTTCTGCATTCAATTTTCCGGCTCCATAGTAATTTAAGCCATCATCTTGAACTTTACGAGCAGATTGTTCCAGCACGCTCAAAACTTCACTTGGATCGTTAATACCTTTAGCTTTAATTAATGCAGCAACAGCAGATACGTGGGGTGCAGCCATGCTGGTGCCTTGTAAGCCCATGAATGTGTTCGTACCCTTATTATCGGGATCGATGGTTTCTTGGAGAATTTTTCCTGCATCGCTACCGCCAGGGGCAGAAATTTCCACTCCAGCACCGTAGTTAGAGTAGGGAGCTTTTTCACCATCTGGACCAAATGCCGAAACACCGATCGCGTGGGGATAACGGGCTGGATATTCTGCACCATTATCACTAGAATTACCAGCAGCAGCAACAATAACTACACCTTTCTTGTGGGCATATTCAATTGCTTCTTTCATTAATTGATTTTCGCCACCGCCACCTAAGCTCATATTAATTACGTCTGCACCATTATCGGCGGCAAACTTAATCGCTTCGGCAATATCAGCAACGGTTCCAGCTCCAGATTCATCCAACACCTTCAAGGGCATTATCTGAGCTTCATAGGCAATTCCGGAGACACCATAGCTGTTATGAGTTGCTTGAGCGATAGTACCGGCAACATGGGTACCGTGTCCGTTATCATCTCTAGCGTTCGTTGTATCGTTAACAAAATTGTATCCTTGAACAAATTTTGTTTCGTTCAAATCTCGTACTTGAGTTACACCAGTATCGATAACAGCAACTGTGACCCCATCACCTTTAGTTTCTTGCCAAGCCCCTTCCACATTGATATTGTGAAAATTCCATTGCTTGTCGTACATTGGGTCATTGGGGAAACCAAAAACAGTTTTCCTTTCAGCTGCTCCTTCAGATTGAAGAACTTCTCCTAGACGAGCTGTTTCGCCAAGGGGAGGAATTTCATATATATAATTTGGCTCAATAAATTCTGTAGCTTTAGCAAATTCCGATTTACGTAGTTGCTTGAGTAGTTGGGGGGTACCCTCAACAATATAAACATTATCCTTCTTGGAGAATTTGTTATCTAACTTTGGAGTAACATCGAATTGTTGCGCGATCGCATTTAAATTCTGCTTCAATGTCTCCTGAGAGATATCTTCACGAAAATCCAGCAGGATAGAATTATATTCGCCTTGGGTTGCTAATCCTTGAAAATTTAAAAAATTGAACAAAGCAAATCCCAGTCCAACCAAAAACAAGCAAAATAAGATAAACTTTCTCATTTTAAACCCATAATTGTTTTGCTAGTTTACTGACTACCTTAACTCATACCTAAACCTATACTCACTCCTAGTGCTTTGATTTTATAAAATGGTTACATAAGTCACCTAAAGAAATGATATTTTGAGCAATTCTTTTCAAGTAAATTGCGATCGAGGCAATACCAAACAATAATTCAAACAAAAACGAACAAATTCTTTTGATTGACAAATAGATTCGGATATTAAATATGGAACGCGGACTTTTATGGTTTCCTCTACTGATAGCTTTCTTCTGGTTAGCTTGGGAAGGTTGGAAGGAATTTCAGAAAATAGAAACCTATCGCAGTTGGGCTGAACAGTTTGAACAGGCAAAATACGATATATATTCAGTCTTAGGTCAAAAAGATAACAAAATTACTTGGGGCAAACCCACAACTAAAGGTCCAATACAATTAGAAACATTTTCTTTAGATAATGTAGAGAAGTTAAATATCTTGATAGATGAAAAATTAGTAGATATTGGGAGCCTACCAAGTAAAGGGAAAAAAATCGAATTAGAATTTGAGTTTAATAAAACAGAAAAATCAGTGCGGATTCCATTTACAGAAATACCTTTAGCAGCAGAATGGGGTAAGTTTTTACAGGAAAAATTGCAATCGGAGCCTAGTGATTAGTCATTACTAACACCTTGTTATTCCTTTGTTCCTGTTTCTATTTCTCAATTTCTACTTCTCAATTTCTACTTCTCCTCAATTTCTAAGTTGTTCAAATTATGAGTGTTGTAAAATCATCTTCTGTACCCACTGCTTTGACTATTGCTGGCTCTGATAGTGGTGGTGGTGCAGGGATTCAAGCCGACTTGCGCACTTTTGCTTTTCATTGCGTCCATGGAACAAGCGCAATTACCTGCGTTACTGCTCAAAATACTTTGGGAGTGCAACGGGTAGATGCAATGTCAACCGAAGGCGTAATTGCTCAAATACAGTCAGTTGCAGAAGATATTGGCGTAGGAGCAGCAAAAACTGGTATGTTACTAAATCGAGAAATTATTGCTGCTGTTTCCCAACAAGTAAAA
The DNA here is from genome assembly GCF_001456025.1 of Mastigocoleus testarum BC008. Taxonomy (GTDB): domain Bacteria; phylum Cyanobacteriota; class Cyanobacteriia; order Cyanobacteriales; family Nostocaceae; genus Mastigocoleus; species Mastigocoleus testarum. Next base: position 51,792 of record NZ_LMTZ01000159.1, on the reverse strand, counting down.
GAATTACAAATTCATAATTTAGTTGTCGACCCAGTGATGGTATCGCGGGCTGGGGTGCAATTAATTGATAATGATGCTGTTAATACTTTGCGTGATACTTTAATCCCCCAAGCTAAGATTGTGACTCCAAATCGCTACGAGGCACAAATCTTAAGTGGATCGGAGGTTAATTCTGTGGATGATATGTGTTTAGTAGCTCAAATTATTTGTGAAAAAATAGGAGCAAAAGCTGTACTGGTCAAAGGTGGTGGAATGAAAGCTGAGGCTCGGGGAGTTGATGTTTTCTTTGACGGACAAAATTCAGAAATATTACAAACTATTATGGTAGATACCGATAACACCCATGGCACTGGTTGTACCCTTTCAGCAGCGATCGCTGCTAATCTTGCATCTGGCAAAGATCTACTAAGTGCAGTCAAACAAGGAAAAGAGTATGTAACTGCAGCCCTGAAATACGCCCTAAACATTGGTGCAGGTCAAGGACCTGTGGGGCATTTCTTTCCTTTGCTGAAATAAAGGTACACTATATTTACAACAAAAAAGTATTTACAACAAAAAAGCTGCACCTGGGTAAAATTTTCCTGTTTAATTCTGACTCTGTATTTTTTTATATTTATTTACAGAGTTATTGAGCAAGCAAATCATAAATATAAAAAGCTACTAAGAGTTACCTGAATTTATACTGATTTTAAATTATACTTAAAAATAATATGAATTCATTGAGAATTGTAAACCGAAAACTTTGCTTGCGAAGAAGTTTTCTATTATTCTAGGGCATAGTGCCTACTTTTTCGGAATTTTAAGGCGAATTCAGCTGTTATTTTCTACTTTTTGTCAAATTTAACTCTTTTTTTATCATAGTTTGCACATGAGAAGTATCTCCAATCCCGTTCCGGGAAATATCCCAACAGCAAACGCCCATCATCATTCACCTTCTGTACCCTTGTCTGTGTACCGTGAATTAGCAGTTGAATTACAGGCTGCGCAGGCAAAAATAGATAATTTAAACGATCAAAATCGAGAATTAACTCGGGAGAATCAAGAACTTCGGCAAGAAGTTAGCAAAGCTATCAGCACAGTTTTACGATTACAAAATTTTATTGATTCTCAACAACAAAGCCGAGAATATCAAAAACCTCACATAGAATATAATTCACCTTCCTACGAACGAGTTGAACAACCTTCCCACAAAAAAGTTGAACAGCGAAGTGAAAATCCTCGACGAGTGGCGAGAACTTCTCATAAAAAGAAAGTTGCTCGTCCTCGTCCCCCCGTTGTCCCACCACAAATCAAAATTCCTGATTCAAGATCCGAACAAGTATTAATAGAAGAACAAGAGGTACGTCACTATCGTCAACGTCAAACCCAATCTTCAGAGGTGAATGGCTGGTTTTTGGCTTTAGCTATTATCTTGATCGTCTTTACAGCCTTTGGTGCGGGCTATTTTATTGTCAGACCCCTATTAAAACGTTAATGAAATTTAATATTTAGTGAAAATGCATCTAAATCACCAAAACATATATGGTTATTTGCTGTAGTTTTGGGTTATAGGAGATACATGTTACAACAATAAGTTGATTGGGATAAATAATTGGTGTAAACCTTCGCAATCGTAATATTTATTGAATTAACCTCAAATTGGTAGAATTAGCATCTACTGCAAATTAATGCTGCAAATAGTACGTATCAATTTTGATGTGAAATATTAACTTGATGTGAAGCATCAATATTAAACTACTTGCTCAGCATCATTAAAATTAGCGCAAGCTAAATCAATGTTAATTCAATAAAAAATAAATAAAACTGTGGAAGTAAGGAGATAAACAATGAAAAAAGTAGAAGCTATCATTCGCCCATTCAAACTTGATGAGGTCAAAATTGCCTTAGTGAATGCAGGTGTAGTCGGGATGACAGTTTCTGAAGTGCGGGGTTTCGGACGACAAAAAGGGCAAACCGAACGCTATCGCGGTTCTGAGTACACTGTGGAGTTTTTACAAAAATTAAAAATCGAACTCGTAATTGAAGATGATTTGGTAGATCTTGTTGTAGATAAAATTATTTCCGCAGCTCGTACCGGTGAAATTGGCGACGGTAAGATTTTCATTTCCCCAGTAGAACAAGTCGTACGAATTCGTACCGGGGAAAAGAATACTGAAGCTGTTTAAAGAAGAGAACAGGGAACAGGGAACAGTTAACTGATGACTGATAACTGATTCATCAAAGCAGTAAAAGCCTTACCTCGATGACTAATTGAGCGCTTCAACTCTGGTGTCATCTCAGCGTATGTTAATTGATGTTCGGGAACGAAAAATACTGGATCGTAACCAAATCCACCACAACCGCGAGGTTCATGGAGAATTTCACCCGGACACAAACCTTCAGTTTCTAGGGCGATAGTACCATCAGGACGGGCTATTGCAATCGCGCAAACAAATTGGGCTTGTCGATTATCTTGGTTTGCTAGTTCCTTTAATAGCCGAGTGATGCGATCGGTATCTGTTTTGCCATAGCGAGCAGAATATATACCTGGTGCACCATCTAGAGCGTCGACTTGTAAACCAGAGTCATCGGCGATCGCCCATTTTTTTGTTGTGATCGCTACTTGGGATGCTTTTAAACAAGCATTAGCAGCAAATGTATCGCCTGTCTCTTCTATTTCAATTTCTGGTGGTTTTAGGGCTAATTCCCATTTGGAATCGGCAAGATAAGCTTGCATTTCCTTTAATTTACCCGGGTTACCGGTAGCTACAACAAGTTTCATCGGTTGGTGATTGGGGATTGGGGATTAGGGATTGGGAAATAATTATAAACAAATAATTTGTTTTAATAAAATTCTTGTAGAGACACGACATATCGCGTCTCTATATATACCGGAATTACAGGAAATATAGCGCTATGCACAAGTAAAAAGCTTACAAGTCATAGCTTTCATAATTTACCAATTTTATAACCTTATTGTGTAGCGCTATATTTAGGCTTCGAGTTGAACTACTAAACTACTCCGCCCAACTTTTTGCCCAAGCTAATGTTTTATGAACTGTTTCTAGGTCTGCAGCTTCACAGTAAAGTCGTAAAACTGGTTCTGTTCCACTAAAACGAATCATTAACCAGCTATTATCTTCAAGCCGGAATTTATAGCCATCGATGGTTTTGCAATCAACTACTTTCTTATCCAAGATTTCCGTTAAGGGTTGGCTCTCTAATTGCTTGAGCAAACGTGATCGCACTTCCATATTTGCAAGTGGTAAATCGATGCGATCATATGCGGAGAAAAATCCAACTTGTTGTTGTAGGTAGCGGTAATAGTCGCTCAAATCTTTACCTGACTCAACCACTGCTTCCAAAACATACAACGATGAAAGCAAAGCATCTCTTTCAGGAATATGGCTTCCATAACCAATACCACCAGACTCTTCACCACCAAGTAATACAGCAGAATCTAACATCCGGTCGGCAATGTATTTGTAACCCACAGGTGTTTCATAAATCGATAATTTATGAAGTTCTGCAACTTTCGGGATTAAATCCGAACCACTGACAGTTTTGACGATTTCGCCACCAAAATTACGTCTAACCGTTAAATGATCGATTAATATCGGGATCAAGATTTGGGAACTAAGAAAATTCCCTTCACCATCCACAGCAGCAATGCGATCACTATCCCCATCAAAAACTAATCCTACAGTCAAACTTGTGGGATTGGCTGCTCGGTGGGAGCCCATTACCTTAAACAAGTGGGAAAGATATTTCGGTAAAGGTTCCGGTGCACCACCTTCAAACAATGGATCGCGATTGCTGTTAATTTCTTTTACTCCATCACCTAACAGCATACCCAGACCACCAGCAGCAGAACCGTGCATGACATCGCCAAATACGGTCAGTTTACCTTCTCTGATGGCACCGCGAATTTTTTCAATATTGACTTTCGTTTGTAATCCCTGACAATAACTTTCCCAAGGATTAAATGTTTCTTCAGTCCCTGCTGTGTTAGCAGGTTTTACTCCTTCAGGTAATAATGCTTCTATTTTCTTGGTAACTTCTGGAGGTACGGAACCACCAAAAGCACTTTTGACCTTCAACCCCAAATATTCTCCAGGATTATGAGAAGCTGTAATTACTAATGCTCCCAAAGCATTTTGTTGTTTCGCCGCCCAGCTAAAAGCAGGTGTAGGTGCAAAGGTTTCGCTAAATACAACATCAAAACCTGCAGCCTTAACAACATCAGCTACTTTACGAGCAAAATTTTCTGCCATAAATCGTCTGTCATAACCGACAATAATTTTTCGGTTACCGACATTTTTACCATATGTATCAAATAAAACTTTAGCAGCGATAGGCGCGACCCAAGCTACACGCTCAAAAGTGAACTCATCACCAATCACTCCTCGCCATCCGTCCGTACCAAACTTGATTGATTTAACTGCAACTGGCATTGAGTAATCCTACTATCTGTATATGCAATTTCTCTTGGGATGGATTTTAACACCTTTATTAGTCAACAGTTAACAGTCAAAAGTTATCGCTATATAGATAATCAATTAACCATCAATAGGGAATAATTACGCAGATCAGATTGAACTAAAAATAAAGATTTTCTTTGAAGGTTACAAATCAAAACAAATTTTCTAATTATCAATTACCAATTAACTGTTCTCACCGTTCAATATGAACTATTGCTAAAAACATCCGTATTTTCTCTCAAACAGTCAATAAAAATGCTATAATAAATGCAGTGATAATACGTAAAACATAAAAATCCAGCGCGATTTAGACTCGATTTTGTCAATATTGGTTTTGTCAATATTGGTAAACAGATAAAGAAAAAAGTACAACTGTCAAACATCTATGCCAGTTGTTCGGAGAAAAAATTACCTCGAATAACACAATTGGCACTGTGACTAAGCCCCACATCAGATGTTTGACAGCGGTACAAAACTTCACACCCTAGGATTTTGCCTTTAAAAGTCTTCCACAAATTGGCTTATGCGGCTAATTACAGGGTCATCCTCTTGAGGAGGAGTTTTAGGAGTAGGAGGAGCAGGTTTGACTGCTTCAGCTACCACCTTTGATTCGTTTGGACTTGGAATGGTACCGCCTTGATGAACTGATACTGCTAACTGTGCGATTTGTTGGCTGAGTTGCATCATGTGGCGTTCCATCATCTCCAATCGATTAGATTCTTTGGCAAAGAAACGTTCCTCAAGATCTGCCATTTGACGTCTCAATTCAGCAATCTGCTGTTCTATGCTCCCAACGGGAGCATTTTCTACAACTTTAGAACCAGGCTTGACAGAATCTGGGACGCATAAAGCTTGCCACAAAGCTTCTTTACAAAGGTCGCTGAATGTCTTATCTGGATCTTCTTCCAGATACCTTTCTACAAGGTCTAACAAACTCTCATCAGCAACACCAGGGTTGAAAGTAACTGATTTAACTACTTTTTTTGACCATTGGAACATTAGCGTTAAGCCCTAGAAGAGCGGGAGGAAGAGAATTGAGCCTCTCCATAAATGAATTGTCCTAAAGCATTTGCTTGTCTGGAGGGCGCAGCTAAGTGAGCATTAATTTGTGCTTCTTTGAGCAGACGCTGTACGTCTTCCCAAAAGAACTCGCCGCCACCACCAGTTAAAATTACATCTGTAACACGTTCTGGCAGCCATGCTAACACACGGCTACAAATTTCACGAGAAAACATTTCTCTCAAATTCGGTAGGAAATCATCCAGGTTTGTAGGTTTGCTAGCACCTCTAGGACGATATAAACGTTCGCCTTTAGGCTTATTTACGGCTGAGATTAAAGATAAGGACTGACTGTCAGCTCCTTCTATTTCTTTGGCAACTAGTTCGTAAAATTTATTCATTCCGAAGTCTTCGCTCTTGGAAGCACCTCTTGCAAAGCGGAAATTATCTATCATTAAACAGTCGGTTGTTTGATGCCCGATATCTACAATTGCGACAGAAACTTTAGTAAAGTCAGGAGTAGCTGCTCCTTTCTTGGGTTGGGCTTCACACCACAAAAGGCTACCGTAGCCCTCCGGCATAATCCAAACCTTATTGACATTTAACTTGACTTCTTCCCCACGAAAGTTCATCACATGAGGTCCGCTAACTTGGGATATCAACTGTGATTTTTCTTTTTCAAACTGCTCTTGGGAATGATAAGGAATACTTAAAACAATTGAGATGTCGTCTTTAAGTTTAAAATAACCAGCACATGCTAATACTTTGATCAACGCATCTTCAACTTTGGATTGACCTACTCCTAAATTCGCTCCAAAGTCAGCTGCTAGTTGACCGACGGCGTATCCATCTCCTTGATACTCCAACCATAAATCCATTAGCGGATCGGTCGCACGGGCTTCGAATACTCCACCTCGGACCTGCTCCATAGTCATTCGTTTGACGTTAGCCGAAACGAATATAACATTACCAGGATCCCGGCTTATACAACTTTTGGTAGAAGTTCTTCCCAAATCTACACTCAGGATACCTTTTGCCAATACGGTGCCATTTGGTTTGGGTGTTGTTGTGGTTGTGTTTATGGGGGTGGAAGCCGATACTCTATTCATAGGTATGGCTGCGGCGTTCATTGGGGTAGCTGCTGAAGGTTGGTCTGTCATGAAAATTCCTAGTTTCTACTAAAGCTCTAACAAGTTATCATGCTCATCTTACAAAATGCGGGCATCTGAAATAATTGGCAGCGTTAAATATTGCTACAAATTAAGACAAAATTACGGAGTTTATGAACATCATCAAACCCGCTAGATGCCTGAATTACTGTTATGTTGCCACCAAACGACTAATTCCATACTTGATAATGGTATTTTTTTAGACAAATTTATGAATGTCTATTTTTATTTGGCAGCGGTATTGGCTATGTTTCTGTTCTTTTGGTAGATTTAATCACCCTGGAGATGATACAAGTGTTCTTAGTCCCAAGTCCTAAATTCTAAAAAAATTTGACCTTGGAGCTTAAAATTTATCAATAAGTTACCAGCTTATTGTTAAACAATTGATGAGTATATTAGCAAATCTACTCATCAATTGTCATAATTTCTTGTATCAAATATTAATAAAAATACGTATTATTCCTAATACTAAAGAAAATCAGACCGTAGATCGTACAATCTAATCAATAGTATTCTTTTATCGTTAATTGTCATATTTGTCAGCCCTAGTTAGTAACAATTATTTGCTTAAACAAACAAAAGGAGGAATTGACAAAGCCTCCTCCCTTTGATATGTAGTCGAGAAATAGTTTGAAACTTTTATACTGTAGGTGTCAAAGACTGTGCGGTCGTCTCAGACTGCCAATCTAATGGGTTCAAAACTTTATCTTCTAATGCCATTTGTTCGATTAAGCTTGCTAGCCGCAGGGCTTTAAGTGCTTGTTTACCACCAACTGATGGTTGATTACCACCACGTACGCAGTTAACAAAATGTTCTAATTCAGCTCGTAACGGTTCAATGTTGCTGGTGTAGACTTTTTCGATCACACCATCTTGCTTGTATAACATTTGCCGAGAATCATTTGTCCTATTACCGCTAATATGCCGATGAATCAGAATTTCGTTTTGCAGGAAATCAGCTTCGGTAAATGAGTTCTTGCAATGGGCAACAATGCGTCTAATCTTACGGTGAGTTATTTTACTGGCGGTTAATGTTGCTACAATACCATTGGCAAATCCCAAGGTGGCAGTAACATAATCGAGAAAACGATTCTCAGGAGAACGATTACCGCTAGCTGTAAGTTTGACAACTTGGGAACCAGCTACTTCTAATAAAAGATCGATGTCATGGATCATTAAATCCAGAACCACAGAGACATCGTTTGCTCGATGAGAATAAGGACTCATCCGGTGAGCTTCAAGGGCTAATATTCTTTCTGTTTTGAGTACTTTGCTTAATTCTTGAAATGCAGGGTTAAAACGTTCAATATGACCTACTTGTAATATGCATTGTGATTCCGCAGCAGCATTAACCAATGACTCTGCTTCAGAAATGCTAGCAGCAATTGGTTTTTCTAACAAAACATGAACTCCTGATAAAAGGCAGTTCATGCCTACAGCGTAGTGTAAACGTGTCGGAACAGCAATACAAACTGCATCAACTAAAGGTAAGAGTTCTGTGTAATCCTCAAAAAAACGTACCTTATATTTACTAGCCGTTTCCAATCCTCGCTCAACATCAATGTCTGCTACACCTACGAGTTCAACATCTTTCATTAAACTCATAACACGAGCATGATTTTGTCCCATGTTACCCACCCCGATCGTGCCGATACGGATCGGTCGTGGCTGTTGGCGCTGTGTATGGGAATTCTGTTCTGACACACAGTTGCTCTCTTGCACTATTGTTAATCTCCTCAACCACCAAATTTAGAGACGCTACAGTCTTTGGCGTTCAGATTTAAACACCAGTTTTGACCCGTCTAAAACCATCCAGATGGTAACATGGAGGTTCTATTTATGAAGAATTTCAAAGTTTACTGTGAGTTCCCGGCACTTGAGATTGTTTTGTTTGTTTGATGAATATGAGGTAATTCTTGTATGGGATAGAACAAAATAACGTACTTGCTCTACTCAAATTTTTCACTCAAATTTTTATGCAATCAGTAAAACAAGTCCTTTGAACATCTAAAATTAATGGGGTTTAGGGATCGATTACCAACTGAAATTGAGACAAGTAAATAAAAAGTAAATAAAAATTATTGTTATGGTTTTTTTATGGTGTATTGCTGAAACCATAACGATCCCAAAAGTAGCAACTAAAATTCTATTACACAAATAAAAACATAAATAAAAATATAAATAATAAACAATAATTTCCGTTGAACATGAAATTAATTCTGTAAACTACTTAACTTAATTTTGTTGATTTTTAGGATCGTTTTTTCATCAAGACTCCCTGACATAACACTTGGCATAAAATTTTGAATGAATTTAAATGACTTAAATTAGCTACTGCAAAAATATTCTGATATCTAACTGCTTCGCTGCAAGTTTTTTGGAAAAGCATAACGTTTGTTTTGGTTAGTTCTTGATGGAAAATTTAAATGAAAGCTGTAATTTTGTTATCTGGCGGATTAGATTCGTCTACGGTTTTATATCAAGCACACTCTGATGGTTATGAATGCTATGCAATTTCATTTGATTATCAGCAACGCCATCGTCGGGAGCTAAAATCGGCGCGGTTGGTTGCGCAATCAGCAGGTGTGGTACAACATCAAGTTGTTAATTTCGACCTGAGACAATGGGGTGGTTCGGCGCTGACAGATAATTCATTAGAATTACCCCGCGATCGCGACATTATCCAAATGTCCCAGAATATTCCAATTACCTACGTTCCCGCTCGCAATACAATTTTTCTCAGTTTTGCTTTGGCGTACGCAGAAACTATTGACGCCAAGCGGGTTTATATTGGCGTTAATGCCTTGGATTATTCTGGATATCCTGATTGTCGCCCTGATTATATTCAAGGGATGCAAGAGGTGTTTCGCTTGGGAACAAAGCAAGGAAGGGAAGGACAACCAATTAAGATTGTCACACCCCTGATTGATTTGAAAAAAACTGAAATTATCCAGTTAGGTAATAAATTAGGAGTACCTTGGGAGCTTACTTGGTCTTGCTATGCGGGGGAAGAGATATCCTGTGGTGTTTGCGATTCTTGTCTCCTAAGACTTAAAGCTTTTACCGAATTAGGGCTTAGAGACCCGATACCTTACAGGGGTAATGGGAGGTAATTGGTAATGGGTAATGGGTAATGGGTCACTACAATTGGTAAATCCCAATCCCCAATCCCCAGTCCCCAATCCCCAATCCCCAGTTCTAAGCATCAGATGTTTGTTTCTGGACAACTTTCGCTCCGTTTAAACGGCGTAATTGGATTTGATGGAGGCGCGGTCCCACAACCGAAACAACGGTAAATTCCAAATTGTAGTAGGTAAATACTTCTCCAAAAGAAGGAATTTTTTGCAAATTGTACAGAATGAAGCCACCCAAGGTTTGATATTCCTTGGTCAGAGGTAAATTGATATCCAAAACTTCGTTCAAGTCTTCCAAGTTGATTTGAGCTTGAACTAAAAATGTTTGTTCATCTAAAATCTGGATCAGCAATTTGTCGTTCTCTTCTGCATCTTCTGTATCGCCAATAATCTGAGCGATCACATCTTCGATTGTTACTAGTCCTACAGTTCCACCAAATTCGTCCACCACCATTACCATTGTTGGCTTATCTTGCTGCATCATTGGTAACAGTTCGTTCAAAGGAGTTCGCTCTGGAACAAATCTCACCTGACGCATCCAAGACTGAATTGGCGCATTCAAGTCAATATTTTCCGAAGCTAGAGCTTTGGTTAAGTCTTTAAAGTAAATAATGCCCCGAATATCATCCAAAGATTCGCCAATAACTGGATAGCACGAATAATCTGTAGCAGCCATTTCTTTGAGACAGGTTTGAATCGTAGCATTTTTGGGTATGGTAGTGATTCTGTTGCGGGGAACCATAATCGCTTCAGCTGTCACTTCCCCAAATTCAAATACTTTTTTGAGTAATTCCCGTTCCTTTGCTTCTAACCCTGTCGATTCCCGTTCGGTGGAGATAATTAACTGTAATTCTTCTGGGGTTACAGGAGTTCTCCAACTCAAACCGGTGTATTCTACGCCAAATAAGCGTAGCAACCAACGAGTGGAATGGTTCAAAATCCAAATAAAAGGACTAAAAAACCGAACAATAGCTCTAACTAATGGACCTAAAAATCGTGCTAATTTTTCTGAATAAAGTATTGCTACTGACTTAGGACATAATTCTCCCAAGACAATTTGTAAATAAGCAATTAAAAAAAATGCAATGGGTATTGATACTGAATGAGCCACTACAGGACTCATAATCTGCGGTAAAGGTAAAGATTGAAGCCACGTATTAATCAAAATCGCAATAGTACCTTCCCCAATCCATCCTAGGGCAAGACTAGATAAGGTAATACCCAACTGGGTCGTAGATAGTAATCTGTCAATGCTACGTTGTAATACTTCAACAGCGATTGCTTGAATGTCACCAGCTTTAACTAACTGATGAATGCGCGATCGCCTTACTGTTACGATGGAAAACTCTGCTGTTACAAAAAAAGCGTTGATAATAATCAGTAGGATTACTGATAATAATCTCAGCCCGATATCCGTCCAATAAAATGTAGGAGAAGCACTCACTGCACTCGAACTCGCATAAAAATGACACCCCGGTGGGGAAAATAGTGTTTGGATCTGGAATGAAGGTCTATTTGATTGATTATTGCGAGAAAAGTGTTAGTTTTCCTACTCATTCACATACCCCCTTAATTCCCTATCCCCAATTTAGATTGCTTTAGTTATTTTTCTACCGGAATATTAGAAACTTCCAAACGCAATTTTTGTGCTGGATAATCTGTAAGAGCAAGGGAAATCTTTTTCACATTGTCTAACAAGGGGGTAGGAATATTAATGCTTCCATCATGAGCTGGTCCGTTGGCTGTTAACTCCGAAGGTAGACCTTGGGTGCTCGCACTCAATGTTCTGCCTCTGTCATCAGTTACATCTAAAAAACTATACAAAAATCGTACTGAATCATCCCCTTTATTTTGCATTCTGACTTTCAAGATTAAGTCGCCTCCAGAATAGCGACTCGACAGTACGGATAATGTAACGTCTTCACTTTCTGCTGCGATTGGAAAGCCCTTCTGGGGCTTTTCTGGGGTTGCTTGCTCTGTCTTTTGCGTCTCTGCTTCTTTGTTGCTTTCGATATCTTCCTCATCTAATAATTTTCTAGCTTTAGTGGTTTTAGCTTTGCCTTGAACTCGCGCTTTAACAATTTTTAATATTTCTTCTTCCTTTAAAAAGTTTACCCCACCGTCTTGGGGATATCCGGTTTTTGGACTCGGAAATTTGCTGCTTGGACGCCCGTCAGGCGCTGATACACCCTTAAGTGCAGAACTTCCGATAGTGAATCCCCAAAAAGCACTTACAGAACCTGCTCCCAACATCATGGATAACAAAATTAATGTTAGAAGTACAGTCGAATTTATTCTCATTTTTGACAAGCTACTTTAAAATACTCTATCTGCTGATTAAATTTTGAAGTTGTTACTTCAAACAAATGCGAAAAATGTTTATTTTTACGGAATTTTACGGGAAGTCGGAGGGCTATAGGCTTTCCCTGGTGCTTATTTGACTAGTTTTTTATTATTCTCTAGCCAAAAAAAGATTAAAGTCGAGTACTAATAGTTTGCACTATTTCCTCAAAGATTTATGTAAAATAGACCAGACTTAAGCCAAATAAATTGATCGTATTTGATTTATTGAATTTCTTCGTTCTCCGGGCTTCCCTTGCTAGGTAAGAAATTTCTTCCAGTTTTAGAAGTTTTTGTCAAGCATTAATTTTCTGAAACATCAACTTTGTGCAACATCAAATTGAGAAATAATCTGCTATCCTAATTTTAGGATTCCCAAAATTGTAAATATACGCTATAATTATTTTCTGAAACCAGGGTTGGCCGAGCGGATGAGGCAGCGAACTCATAATTCGCCTTAGGCAGGTTCAACTCCTGCACCCTGGATTAATAAGTTTTACGTCTCAATATCTTTTTTCAAGCTCCAGCCTAAGTTCCAAATTTTTAGCTTGAGTCAAATCTTTAGCTTGAGTGTGGTATTTCAAATTCAAGTTTAAGTTTGAAATCGAAACTGAAAGTTAGTAATACCTCTATAGGTGGTGAATTTCAGGTTGTGAATTTCAGGTTGTGAATTTAGGGGAGAGTCATTCTTAGGAATTATGCTGGCAATTTCAAGTTTTTACCAAGCTTAATATTTGTCTTAATTTATTCAGATATCAAAAATACTTAATACTCAATTCCTATTTATCAAGCAATTGTTTGCATTCAATAGCAAATGCTGTTATCAAGTTCAGCACTTTTAAATAATTCATTATTGTTCCTAAGTGCTGAAAATTCACGTACTGAAATTTTAAATATTATTTACAAGTAAGCAGCTTTTTTGCACAACTCGAAACAAGGATTTGATTTACAAAAGTTAACTGAACTTGATATTACAGAAAAACGAATTTTCAGCAACAGCAAAATATTTTAAGGAGATGGTATTTCCTCAAAGCGGAATTCAGTACCTGTTTCTAACTCACTGCGCCTAAACTTCGGAGATGACAATAAAGAAGAATTATATGGATTTGGTAGGTCGGGGGTGCGGATATAGGGATCGCTACCAATTTGCTGTTGGAGCATATCTTGATAAACTTCGTTGACTAGTTCGGCGTCACGGGCGATTTCACTCTCTGGGAAGGAATTGCGGAATAGAGAACCTGGTCCTAACAAAAAGTCAACTTGGCGTTTGAGAGAATTGTCTTGATAAAAATTAGGGTCATTTTCGAAAAAGGCCCTTTCAATGATGTCGTTGGGTGTTTCGTAGTTACTTGTTTGTGTTTGAGCTACTACTGGACTGGATAAAACTATAGATGTAGCTAGAAGTGCGATAGGCGTAGCTGCTTGCTTGTAAACCGTACTTCTAAAAGCTTTAATTTTTAAATTCCCGTTCAAATTCAAGTTCAAATTCAAGTTCAAATTCATATTTAAATTCAAATTCACAATTTTAGTCCTTTACGTTTGGGTTTACTTTTGGGTTTGTTGTGTATTTGAGTGAGTATTAACTTATCCTTAATTAGAGAACTTAGATTAGTTCAATCTTTGGTTTAGCATAATTTTTTATACATCTGTAATGACAAATAAGCCCCAATCCCTAGCACAATCGGACTCACAGCGATATAATACTGAGTTAAATATTTTACGTGGAGAATTGCTGGATTTATTTTCCCGATTAGCATATCAAGAAGGAGACTTTGTTCTTTCTTCTGGGTTGCGTAGTTCTTACTACGTGAATAAAACTCAAGTGACCTTGCACCCTCAAGGTGCTTTACTCATCGGTCAAATCATTTTCTCTATGTTACCTACCGATACTGAAGGGGTAGCAGGATTGACGTTGGGAGCAGATCCAATAGTAACAGCAGTCAGCATCATATCAGCGCAAGAAAAACGACCCATACCAGCACTTATTATTCGCAAAGAAGCCAAGGGACATGGAACCAAAGCTTATATTGAAGGACCAAGCTTACCAGCAGGGGCAAAAATAGTAGTATTGGAGGATGTGGTCACCACCGGACAATCAGCAATGAAGGCTGTTACCAGACTTAGAGATGCAGGTTATACCGTAGAGCAAGTCATCTCGTTGGTAGACAGGTTACAAGGTGGTGCGGAGCTTTATCAGTCAGCAGGATTAAAATTTGCAGCAATATTTTCAATTACTGAAATTCAACAGCGCTTTCGGGAGTTGGGGGTATAGGGGATTGGTGATATGCCGTAGGCATCTGCTTTGCAATCGGGTATAGGGATTAGAGATTTGGAACTAGCTTTTGATGTGAATTATATAAATTCAGCCTTGTAATATCGAGAATTTTAAGAACCGTTAGAAATCACTTCTTATTTGATTCCACCAAATTAAGTGATTCCAGTTTTAATTCACATAAGTTGTAACTAGTAATTCAGATATCATTCAAGTCTTCCCAGTCGCCAGAGGCTAGAGGCTATAAATACGTTACCTTCGGCCACCGACGCCGTGAGACGCGCCAGAGGCGTTAGTACGCATCCTGCGGATGTTAGCGTTGCTAGCGTAGCGTACCGTAGGTATTGCGTGACGTAGTCATACAGCTTGCTGCATCCAAACACCGCAGGTGACCCTCAGGCTCTGACTATAGCTGCGCTACCTACGGATCCGGAGCCGTCACCCAACGCTGCAGGCAGTACGACGACGCAGTGCTATCCCCACCCAGTCGCAAATACCCAGTCCCCAATCCCCTTTAACCAGTCGTAACTTCTTTATCTTTTGCTAAAAATTTCTCCAACTCTGTCAAAGCATCAGCATCCACTTTAGTTTGCATGGGACAGAATTTTGGTCCGCACATCGAACAGAATTCTGCTGTCTTGTAAATATCTGCTGGTAGAGTTTCGTCGTGATATTCTTTAGCTCTTTCGGGATCGAGGGCTAATTCAAATTGACGATTCCAATCAAAGTTATAACGAGCGCGAGAAAGTTCGTCGTCTCTGTCTCTTGCTCCCGGACGTCTTCTGCCGATATCTGCTGCATGAGCAGCAATTTTATAAGCAATTAAACCATTACGAACATCTTCAGCATTGGGTAAACCAAGGTGTTCTTTAGGTGTGACATAACACAACATTGCGGTACCATACCATCCTGCCATTGCAGCTCCTATGGCAGAAGTAATATGGTCATATCCAGGAGCAATATCAGTTACCAAAGGACCAAGAACATAGAATGGTGCTTCACTGCACTCTTCCATTTGTTTTTTGACATTAAATTCAATTTGATCCATTGGTACGTGACCGGGACCTTCTACCATGACCTGAACATCATGTTCCCAAGCTTTGCGAGTTAACTGTCCAAGGGTTTTAAGTTCAGCTAATTGAGCTTCGTCGGAAGCATCATGGGTACAACCAGGACGTAGAGAATCACCCAAACTAAAGGAAACATCATATTTCTTAAAGATTTCAATGATATCTCGGTAATGGGTATATAGTGGATTTTGTTTGTGGTGATGTAACATCCACCTGGCAATAATACCGCCACCGCGAGATACGATACCTGTAATTCGGGTCTTAACCAAAGGCAGATGTTCAATCAAAATACCTGCATGTATGGTCATGTAGTCTACGCCTTGCTGGGCATGTTTCTCAATGATATGGAGAAAATCATTTGCGGTGAGATTTTCAATCCGACCGTGAACACTTTCCAATGCTTGATAAATTGGTACAGTCCCAATTGGAACGGGTGAGGCTTGAATAATCGCAGTCCGAATTCGATCTAAGTCACCTCCACCGGTCGATAAATCCATGACTGTATCTGCACCGTACTTAACTGCTAAGTTAAGTTTTTCCACCTCTTCAGACAAATTAGAGGAGTTGGGAGAAGCACCAATGTTAGCATTGACTTTGCACTTGGAAGCAATACCAATACACATTGGTTCTAGGTTGGTATGATTGATGTTGGCAGGGATAATTAACCGTCCCCGTGCAACTTCCTCTCGAATTAACTCAACGGGAAGATTTTCGCGCTGAGCGACGTAGTACATCTCTTCGGTGATGGTACCCTGACGAGCGTAATGCATTTGCGTTACATTACCTTGACCGCGCCGCTTTGCAACCCATTCTGTCCGCATATTAAATTTCCTGTAGTAACAGCTTCCCTCCGCCGGTATTACCCGGACTCAGGTGTTAAGGGTTTAATCTCAGCCTCTTATACAGGCACCCCTAGCATGGTTATAAATTGTACCACTTTCAATCGGTATAAGTTAATCGTTATTTAAGAATAATTATTGAAAATAATGGGCATAAGTTAATAGTTATTCAAAAATAATTATTGAAAATTAACGTATTAGGGATTGGGATTGGTCAATTGGTCACTTGTCATTTATTACTAATACTTGGTGAATTGAACAAAAAAATGACAGCAGGAAAACAACACAAAAGAAATCAGAATCGGACTATCTTGTTTTATAAGCCCTATGGGGTCCTCAGTCAGTTTACGAAAGACAATCCGGATCGGAGGACGCTTAAGGATTATATCCAAATCCCCGATGTCTATCCTGTAGGACGTTTGGACTGGGATAGTGAAGGTTTGATGTTGTTGACGAATAATGGTCGCCTACAACATCTTATTTCCCATCCTCGGTTTGGACACCAACGTACTTACTGGGCGCAAGTTGAAAGAATTCCTGATGAACAGGCTTTAGAAAAATTACGAACTGGAGTCTCAATCAAAAACTATTTCACTAAACCTGCACTAGTTAAATTGCTACCACAAGCACCCGATCTACCCGAACGCAATCCACCGATTAGATTTCGCCTCAATGTCCCCACTGCTTGGTTAGAAATGACTCTGATAGAAGGTAAAAACCGTCAAGTACGCCGCATGACTGCATCTGTTGGTTTTCCTACCTTAAGACTGGTAAGAGTCAGTATTGCTCATTTATCTTTAGAAGATCTTCAGCCCGGTCAATGGCGTTATCTTAGCTCTGCAGAATCCAAGAAGGTTTTGTCAGTTAACCGTTCTTTATCCTACAAATAAATAACCACAAAAATCGTTAAGTTAAGCTACATCTATATAACTTTTATTAAAATTCTAGATTGGCAAATTTCAAAATATTTGAGTTTCAGAATTCCAGCTATTCATGAAATTTAGCTATTCATGAAATCCAGCTATTCATAAAAATTAGAGTCACAAGCTATAAAAATAAAGACACGTAATGTAGTGTAAGACACCTTTTCAGGCCAGTCGTATTTTACCAAAAGTTGGATTGAAATCTGCACAATACCGATTTTAAAATCTTTTTAAATTTGAGATTATTTTTAAAGTTGAGATGAATTGTTGGGTGCAATAATGGACTCTAGGCAGCTACCTACCAGGCATTCTATTTGCCATCAAAAAATACCAATGAATGAACCTCCTTGCTGGAAATTTTTACCTGAAGGAAATAATTATGTGGATAATTCTTTGTTTGAAGTTTTGTTTCCAGTAAGGAATGATTCCTTATGTGAATCTTGTCTCTACAAGAATTCTCCTCCTGTATATCTGTGCGTAGACCTAAGTGGCAAAATTTTATCTATTAACCTAATAGGTGCTTTATCCCTGGGCTATCGACCTGAGGATTTACTTAGAAAATCTGTATCTCAGTTGTTCGCTACTTCTGAAAAACCGTTATTATCCGAAGCTTTTACCAGATTATCACATCAAACTATAGGGAATAAGAATCACTATTGGTATTTTCAGCTGGAATGTCCGGGCTGGGATCGTGCTTGGGTGAAAATTAATGCTAGAACCTCAGCAAGTAAAGACCACAAGCCCGTAATTCTGATGGTATTTGAAAAAATTACCGCCTGCAAGCACACAAAATATGCAATGAAAGAGAGCGAGCAAGATTTTGTGTTCCTTGGGGCTGGCGTGGATGATATTCCAGCGATGTTGTGGATGAGTAGCTCCGATGGGTGCTATTCATTGTTCAACAAGCAGTTACTCACATTCATTGGTTATGATACGTGGACTTGCGAACGGCAAAGTCCAGAAAAAATCATGTATCATCGAAAACCATCCGATCTAGATTGGTTGAAACTTATTCATCCAGATGATAAAAATTTGTACTTAGATCGTTTTGAAAAAGCATTCGGCACTAAAGAACAGTTCCAAATCGAATATCGTTGTAAAAGAGCTGATGGCGAATATCGTTGGCTTCTAGATCGGGGTTCGCCTAGATTTGAAAAAAATGGTAATTTCTTAGGTTATATTGGTTCCTGTGTTGATATAACTGAAAGTAATCTCGCAAAAACAGCATTAGAAAAAAGCAAACAAGCTTTACAAATAGAATTAGAAGACAAAATAGCACTGAACCACCTAAGGAATGAATTTCTCGGTAAAATATCCCATGAATTGCGCGCGCCATTGAGTAATATGAAAATGGCTATTCAGATGCTAGGGATAGTCTTAGAACAGAGGGGTAAATCCCTCCCAACACAATCAGAAGCCAGATACGAGTTCCCACCTAAGGCAGATATTTATTTACAAATATTAAATAATGAGTGCGAACGAGAAATTAGCTTGATCGACAACTTCTTAGACTTACAACGCTTAGACAGCAATCCTCGGGGATGGGTTCTTGAAAGTATTTCCGTCCCACAATGGCTACCACAGGTGGTGAGAGTATTTCAATCCCGAAGATGTAATTCCTGCAAGCACGACCTGCAATTAGATATTGCAAGCGATATTCCTTTAATAACTTGCGATCCATTTAGCTTGGAACGTATCATCATCGAATTATTGACTAACGCTTGCAAATTTAGCCCTTCCGGTGAAAAAATTATTATGAGCGTCCAAGCTAAATCTCAAAATATTCAGTTCCAGATCACAAATACTGGAGTAGAAATTCCGGAAGCTGAATTAGCTCGTATTTTTGATAATTTTTACCAAATTCCCAGTAATGACCCTTGTAAACAAGGTGGAACCGGCTTAGGCTTAGCATTAGTGAAAAAAATTACTGAGTCTTTAGGAGGAAATATTACAGTCAAAAGTGATTCAAATTATACTTGTTTTACAGTTCAATTACCTGCTGAATAGATCGAATCCACGCCATGCAACTAAACTAGGGTAAAACTCTGGAATAAAACTCTGGAAAACTTATATATACTCTGTAAAGCCTACGGATATCTTATCCAGGATCTTATTTCTAAGTTTAACTAATTTCTAAGTTTAACCAATCGCTAAGTTTAACTGCTTTCTAAGTTCATCCAAATGTGATCAAGGATATCTGTTCAAATGATGTCATACACAGATATCTTTACTTTGGATTATTTACATCAATAAAGTTGTCCTAATAAACTAAGTTTATCTAGGAGCTAGTCTTTAAAGTTCATTTACCCATGCTTTGTTTATATTGTTTATGAAGTCAATCAAATTGTTAAGATATATGTTGATGTGTGCCTACTATTTCAATTTGATGACAACTTAATTTGTAGTAATTCACTTGCCGATAATTTAAAACTAAGCGTTAATATACATAATACTTAATAATGTTATATAAATTGTCTACTAAGAATGCAATTTTTTACCAATAAATATACTTAAAGTATGTGAAAAAATGGTAATTGCAATTGTAGTTGATAGGAGCACCTTGGAACGGGAATGAAGGAACTTCCGAAATGCTGATTTGCCCTCAGTGTAAATTTGAGAATCCGAATAGCAATAAATTTTGTCAAAACTGCGGTACTTCCCTGACCCAAAAGATCTGTCCCGAATGTGGCACTGGCGTAGCGATTAATGCCAAGCAGTGTCAGAACTGTGGTGCTGAATGTGGAATGGTATGGTTAGCAACCATTGTCAAAACACCAACGGAGCAAATTACGGTTAGTACCAGAGAATCTAGTGGGGATAGTTTAAAAGAAACTGAGACAACAAATAGTAATGAACTAATTAGTTCCGAACAAGTTGTTTCTTGGCCACTGGAAGTAGGTTATCATTTAGACTCACAACAACGCTACCAATTATTAGAAAATCTACCCATTTGGGAAGAGATTGAAGCAAAAAGTGAGATTTGTGTCAAAGTATTGGACTCCCAACCATATCAGATATCACCGCTAACGGCAGTTTTGGAGAATATTTCTACAAAGACCAATAATGCAGTATTAGAATCAGAAAGAATACCACATATTGCTAAAACTTATATCGCTTTATATCCTCAAGTGCATTACGGAATACCCCTAATTCATGATGCATGGCAACAAGGAGATATGCAAGTAATTTTGCTTGAAGATAGGTCTAATTGGAAACAACTGTTAGATTTATGGAGTGCAGATACGACTACATCATTCCAAATTTTACATTTTTGTCACCAAATGACCGTACTTTGGCAAATTCTCGAACCGTTTAATTGTTGCCGAAGTCTTTTGCAATTATCTAATCTTAAGTTGGATGAAGACCAAGCGGTAGCGTTACAAAAGTTATACTTTGAGCCTGTCAGCCAGTATATAAATAATGTTGGAGTTTCATCTTCTGTTACAGAAAGAACAAACACCACGCCCGTACAAAACTCACCATTGAAGGTTCAAGCTTTAGGAAGGGTTTGGCAAGCTTTGTTTCGTCAATCTCAACGAACTCAGGTTGGTGCTTTCGTTGAGTTATTAGGGGATTTAGAATTTGGTAAAATCCAAACCCTGAAGCAATTACAATTACGCCTAGAGGATATAGGAACTCAATTACAATGCTCTAACAACATTGCTTCACCAACACTTTTGCAAGTAAATGATGATATGGAAGAAGGGGAAAAAATGAATGAAGATTCACCGACAGTAACACTACCTCTCCATCTTATTAGTTTGGAAGATGCAGGAGTAACCGATGTGGGGTCCCAACGCGACCACAATGAGGATTACTTTGGGATTGAAACTAAAATTAGTAAGTTGGAACTACCCAGAAGTGGAAATGTCGGAGCGCGTGGCTTGTATATTCTTTGTGACGGA
Source organism: Mastigocoleus testarum BC008 (assembly GCF_001456025.1). Classification (GTDB taxonomy): domain Bacteria; phylum Cyanobacteriota; class Cyanobacteriia; order Cyanobacteriales; family Nostocaceae; genus Mastigocoleus; species Mastigocoleus testarum. Next base: position 30,681 of record NZ_LMTZ01000159.1, on the reverse strand, counting down.
ATGGGCGGACATGCGGGGGGAGAAGTTGCTAGTAAATTAGCAGTTGATACTCTACGAGAATATTTTCAAACACACTGGACAGATAGCTTACCAAGTGAAGAAACTATTTTGGAAGCAGTTAGCTCGGCAAATAAAGCAATTTATGATGTCAACCAACAAGAAGCTCGTTCTGGTATCGGACGGATGGGGACAACCCTGGTAATGCTTTTAATACAGGATACTGACGTAGCAGTTGTTCATGTCGGTGATAGCCGTCTTTACCGTTTAACTCGTAAACGCGGATTTGAACAAATTACTGTAGATCATGAGGTCGGTCAGCGAGAAATTATTAGAGGCGTGGATCCTTCCATTGCTTACTCTCGTCCTGATGCGTATCAACTGACACAAGCATTAGGACCGCGGGACGATAGTTTTATTTCTCCAGAAGTACAATTTTTTGAGATCGAAGAAGACAGCTTATTTCTTCTAGTGTCAGATGGTCTGTCAGATAACAATTTATTAGAGAATCACTGGCAAGAAAGTTTGCAACCTTTGCTTAAAAGTGATGCCAGTTTACACTTTGGACTTAGAGAGTTAATAGAACTAGCTAACAAATACAACGGCCATGACAATATTACAGCAGTACTTATTCGTTCAAAAGTTGGAACAAATGTTCGTTGTTAACCAATATTAAAAGATTAAAAATTAGTTCTACTATGTTCACTCAAGAACTGAACTCAAGTACTAAATTAAGAAACTAAGTCAAACGTATTCAAGCCGTGTATTTGATACGTATTACTAAGGTATAATAATTTTTTTCTTGTAGTGTTTGATGGCCTTTCTATTAGAAAGAGTATTTATTTGCAAATGTTAGCAAAGACTCATTAAACTGTTTAATTTTGCAGATATTTGCTCAGCTTTCTAAATTCTATTCAATCTTTAGCTTCTATTCAATCTTCAAATTCTAAATTAAAGGTGTGATCGCGCTGACTTTGTTAGAACTGCAACAAAAAACGCCAATTCGGGAATGGCATTTTGAAGGCGAGTCAATCATTCGCATTGGTCGCGCTGTGGACAATCACATTGTTTTAACTGATAATCTTGTTTCTCGACATCATTTAGAAATCCGTCAAACCCAAAATCCTGATGGAAGTATTTGTTGGCAAATTATTAGTCAAGGTATTAACGGTACTTTTCTCAATGGGGTTCTAGTAACTCGTAACAAACTGCAAAATATCGAAAATAACTCAGAACTACAACTAGCCCAGGGAGGTCCCTTATTAAAATTCGAAATCGATCCAGTTAATCCCGACAAGCCATTTATTAGTTCATCTCCAGCATCTAATAAATCTATTAATACTTGTACCCATGAAGGGAATAAAGCTAGTAATTTATTTTGTATTCACTGCGGACAGCCGTTAAATATACGACATAGAATTTGCCATTATCAAGTGTTGCGTACCTTGGGACAGGGCGGGATGGGAACTACTTACCTTGCTTGGAACGAACGAGGTCAATTTGCCAATCAATCCCAACTATTGGTATTAAAAGAGATGAATACTGATATGGCAAAAATTTCTAAGGCACAAGAATTATTCGAACGCGAGGCGAATACCCTTCGCAGTCTCAATCATTCTGGCATCCCCAAATATTATGATTTTTTTGTGGAGGCAGGCAAAAAGTATTTGGCAATGGAACTCGTCCACGGTAAGGACTTAGAAAAATTAATCTATACAAACGGTCCTGTATTGCCAAGTCAGGCAATTACTTGGATGATTCAAACCTGTGACATTCTTGAGTACCTGCACAGTCATCAACCACCTTTAATTCATAGGGATATCAAACCTGCTAACTTGATGGTAAGAAATGCTGATAATCACATTATGGTTCTAGATTTCGGTGCAGTCAAAGAAATCGGTACGACACCAGGAACTCGTATAGGTGCTGAAGGTTATTGTGCTCCAGAGCAAGAAAGGGGACAGCCTTTGACCCAGTCTGACTTGTATGCGATTGGACCAACTATGATTTTTCTACTTTCTGGAGAAAACCCATTTAAGTTTTATCGTCGTCACGGTAATCGTTTCCGATTCGACCTGAGTAGTATTCCTACATTTACTGACAAACTGAAAAAGGTTATAGATCGTACCACAGAACCTCTGCCACGCGATCGTTATCAAACAGCAAGAGAGCTAGCTAATGCTTTGGGTGATTGCTGCTGAAACTTTTTTAGTTTGCTTGAAATATACCTCATCATGTAACACTTAAATCAAACTAGACCACTACCCTGGCGGAAATATTAAGAGCGGCAGGCTTTTAAAGATATCAGCGCGACATTCTGCAGACAACCACAGGTTTTTCTAATAGGAAGTAACAGCAATACTAAAATGTGACCTGTTGTCACCCATGCAAGAGTTGACTATCCTGTCGGCATAAGTCCCTAACTGCGTCACATAGTATTCATTTCTAGGTGCATAAAATCTACTAACAAAATTTTAATGCCCATACACTTTAAGTCCGAACAACGACATCCTGACTAACCTAACAAATTAGTGTGATATGTCTAAGAGAAGTGAAATAGGTCTTAATTATTACTCAGGATTCCTAAACAAAAACAATGCGAACGCTACATTTATTCTGTACGGGCACTGGGATAATACAGGGAACAAAAATTCTTACAGCTAATTTCTAGACTGTAAACTTATACAAAATCATCTCTGCTAGAAACTACTAAAAAATGCTGGAGGCACACAAATATAACCCCGTCAAAAAATATCAAGAAATCTATCCCAATAAATTTATATCAAGATATGTACGGGGGATATTATCTTGTATGCTCTTTTCAAACTATTTTGTACTAGTTTCTTGGAATTGATATCCACACTGCAAGTACTTATTTTCCTGAATACACTATGGATACGATCAAGACCCTAGAACTTCACTTACGGTAAACGATGAAAATTGCTATTTACAAGCAATTTGAATCTTTAAAAGGTGTAAAAGCTATTGCAAAACTTGTCAAGGATGTTACATCTACTGATGATCACACCCATATGAAAACCAGAAATAAATGTCAGTTGGTTTTGCTACCTGAGTACTCAAAAAATAAGTATTTCTTAGCGATAGCGAATATGCTATTTGCAAGCTATTACTCTCTAAGAGTCAGTCGCTACCGTGTTTTCACTTCACATTCACAGCCAAAAATTTGATCGTTTCAAGCACAATAGTGCAAACATTTTTTAGTCTTGGGTCGCAGATGGATGCATCGCCGATGTCAATTATTCCAGTCAAGTACTAAGTGCGATCGTCACTAATTGGAGTGAAATATCTAGTAAATCCAGAATCACAATCGCAGTACTTTAACTATTTCGCAAAAATGGTAACTTGTCTTAGTAAATTTGTTACCAAATCATGAACTTATATCTCACACTTGGCAAGACTATAAAAAATCTTCTAAGTTTCTATAATCTATCGTAATTTGAAAAGTTCAAAACAATACGCACGTAACACTAACTACGGTGGGAGTCTCTGCAAAAGATTAATTAAAATAGCTTCTTACTCCTCATCCCAAGCTTCTACTGCTAACAACTCACTAACCGGATCTTGGGTACTGAAACCAAAGTCCAGTAGTTCGCGCTTCCAATATTGCCATTCTTCACCAAAAAGCAGAGCGATTTTTAAAATACTATCGCTAGGCTTGATAATTTTTGAATCTACCAGTGATTGCACGTTCCGTTGCAACTTCACCATGGGGTGAATTACTTGTTGAGCCATAACCTCAATTGAACTCTGATTTGTTTTAGTAAATACTTGAAATCAAAACCGCTTTACAAGCAAACTTCAGACCATTACTTATATGTAGAGTTTTGTACTTTGGCAAAGCAAGTCTTGCATTTTTAACTATACCACACTTAACCCAATAAAGTAACAGTAAAACTCATTTGTACGGTAATCACTACCCCAGTTAATAAAACTCAGTAGGGTAATGACCTCGATGAATGATTGGCATCAGCATTCACATCGCTAATTGCAAACATCCTAACACTTCTGCCTGTTTGCCTGTTTTTACTCTTCATAAGAATCTAAAAACCGTCTGTTTACTGGCAAATCCTTTGAATTAAGGACTGATAGTAATTAATCGATTTTTTGGAATTAATCATTGACGACTAGCTAGAGTATGGATCCAAAGATATTTGCTGTATGCAGTGAGACTTCATATAGAGTATCGCAAACATCGGCCTCCTAACATAAAATAAAAAAAAGCTTTATAAAATTTTAATCTTTCAGATAGAGTTCCCTGTCTTTAGTTAACGTCCGGAAATGGGAAAAACAGCAAAAACCATGCATAACCACTTAACCAAATAGAGATTATGCTATGGACTTGTTTTTCCATAATTATGCTTTCATCACCCAACAATCTATATTTTTGGGCAAAAATCAATATTATATCCGTCCTTTAACATAAAAATCAAAATTAATTTTGCATTTTGCCACACAGCATACTTGAATGATAACAAAAGTGATTTAAACTACATTTGATTGGTGAACTAGAATATTTTTAAGTCTGAGCACACTATTTTCCGCAAAATTGATAAATTTAAGTGACAGTTAAGAAAAATTTTCTACCCGTTGCTGTGACAAGAATTCCTCTTAATACAGCTAATAAGTACAGCTAATAAGTAAAATCTGGGAAAAATATTTTCAAATGACAGTGACAGTCTAATAAATAATAATTGCTAGGCAATAAACATATTATTTAATTTTAACTATAGTATAAAAAAAATAAAAATAAATTATTTTATCGCAATCCTATTTGACTCGCGAACAGATAAATTGTGGAGAAAGGTGATGGTGCGGCATTAAGCCTTACATCAGAGTCTACGGTGATGATAAAGCCTCTGGCTGTGCTTACACCGCAGGTGCAGTTCAATCTCTGTGGCTTATCTGTGATATTGATTTTATTAATGATTTAGGATTGTTATATATAATCATTAATATAATAAGAAAAAGTGGATAATAATAAATAAAAGTGGATAGAAAATCTATCCACTCCAAACAGAGAATTATTTTGAGTAAATAAAAGTTACTATAATTCTCAATTATTAGCTAGATAAACTCTTATAGTCTGCTGGACATTTAACTTCGTTTGCAGTAGCAGTAACATCCTGTTTCCCATCTTTACCGCCAGCACTTCCAGGTTTTAAGCCTTCACACAATGTAGCTATAGTTGTTGCTTCGTTTGTATCTTTAACAGTTCCTACAGTAACTCCACCAATGTAAGCTTTTAATGCACTTTTTGCAGCTTTTAATTGTGCTTGATTGGTGACTAATGTTTTACCACTACCACCACCTGATATTACATACTTATAATTATCAGTTTCTGTCTTAACACCAAGACCTAATCCACCAAAACTATCTTTATCTGCAAATGCATTATTTTCTAAGTAGTATGTTTGTTGGGCTCTATTCATAGAACCAACAATTGTTTTCGCTTCAGATTGTTTAGCTTTATTTGCTTGATTCAAAAAGGATGGTAATGCAATAGCAGAAAGAATTCCAATAATGATAATTACAACTAATAATTCAATCAGAGTAAAACCTTCATCACCTTTCTTTTTACTCGATAAGTTTTGAATAAGTTTAGCTTTTAAATTGGTTTTCACGTCTGAATTTCCTTTTATGCTAAATACTGTTTTATTGCTTTCTAGAAATAACTTACCCACCTCGAAATATTTTCATATCACTTCTGAAAAAATTTTTTGGAGCTATTTTCAAATTAAAGGCTGAATTCTTGGCCCTCATAATATTTAGAAGCTTTTGAGAACTAATATTTTTGAGCAAATATGGGTTTAGGCTGATGACTGCAGGGGTCGCTGCAACTAGAACGAAATATTAAAGACCAGAAACATTTGCATTTATGTGTTCGGGGTGTAGCACAATGCAACAAGGCTCTCACTTCTCCTAAGCTCTAGTACTTGGATAAAGGTCCGATAAGTTGTGATTGTGTTATATTAATCGTAGTCGTTATGATTATGAATAAAATGTCCAATCAAGCGGTAGAAAATATAGTCATAATTGGTTCTGGTCCTGCTGGGTATACAGCAGCGATTTATGCAGCCAGAGCAAATCTCAAGCCTGTGGTATTCGAGGGTTTCCAAGCAGGGGGATTACCTGGTGGTCAATTGATGACAACAACGGAGGTTGAAAATTTTCCAGGTTTTCCTGAAGGGATTACAGGACCTAACTTAATGGATAATATGAAGGCTCAAGCTGAACGTTGGGGAGCAGAGTTGTATACCGAAGATGTGACAGAAGTAGATCTGTCTCAACGCCCTTTCACGATACGTTCACAAGAGCGCGAATTTAAAGCTAATACCATTATTGTTGCGACAGGAGCAACGGCAAAACGCTTGGGCTTACCAAGTGAGAAAGAGTATTGGAGTCGAGGAATTTCAGCTTGTGCAATCTGTGATGGTGCGACACCAACCTTTAACAGTCAAGAATTAGCAGTGATTGGTGGTGGTGATTCAGCTGCAGAAGAAGCTGCATATCTGACTAAATATGGTTCCAAGGTGAATTTATTGGTGCGTTCTGAGCAGATGCGAGCATCTAAAGCGATGCAAGACCGAGTTTTAAATAATCCCAAAATCGAAGTGCACTGGAATACAGAAGCCGTGGATGTATTTGGAAATGGCTGGATGGAAGGGGTTAAAGTTCGTAACCGGAAAACTGGCGAAGAAAAAGAACTGCAAGCAAAAGGTTTGTTTTACGCCATAGGTCACAACCCGAATACGTCTTTATTTCAAGGACAATTGGAATTAGATGCAGGAGGATACATTGTTACTAAGCCTGATTCAGTAGAAACCAGCGTAGAAGGAGTATTTGCTGCTGGTGACGTACAAGACCATGAATATCGTCAAGCTGTAACCGCTGCTGGTACGGGCTGTATGGCAGCATTACTTGCAGAACGTTGGTTGTCTATGAATAATTTGGTGCAAGAATTTCATCAAACAGCAGAAGCAATAGAGCAGAAACGAGAAAAACATTCAACTACAAGTACAACACCAGAAGAATTTGATATCGATCAAGTGCACCATGTCGGTAGTTATGCTTTGAGAAAACTATTTCACGATAGCGATCGCCTGTTGATAGTCAAATATGTCGCTCCCGGTTGTGGACCCTGTCATACACTCAAGCCCATATTAAATAAAGTAATAGATGAGTTTGATGGGAAAATTCACTTTGTAGAAATTGATATCGACGAAGAGCGAGAAATTGCTGAACAAGCAGGTGTTACTGGAACTCCAACAATCCAATTTTTCAAAAATAAAGAATTGTTACGTGAAGTCAAAGGTGTGAAGCAAAAAAGTCAGTACCGCGAACTAATTTCCAGTAATTTGTGATTTTCAGTAATTTAAGTAATTTATCATTTTTCATATCCCACGGACGCTCTGCGCTAATACTGCAAATTCTTGTGATTCCCCATCTATTACGCGTGGGGATTCTCCATTTGTAGTTTTATAGCAGATACCAAATAATTGAGATAAAGGTCACAGATATTTCATTTCTGGCTCCTGTCTTCTGCTGTGCTTACACTCTAAAATGCCTGCAACAGTACGCAGTGTGAGTGCAACGGCAACGAACGGGACGTGCTGGCTGAAGTGAATATGTAAGTATATCCAGCCACAATTCTGCTATAAATTGCTAATCTTGTCCTACTATCTAGTAAAAATGACTAAATTGCCTATTAACAATTACTTGTCATCTATATAACTGGTAGTGTAAACGATTGAGTTTTTGATATTGAGTTGAGAAAATTAACTGAAAAATTTAAACTGTCCTCTGTTATCAGATACCCGTAGACAGCTTACGTCTAAATATATACGTCTTAATAAGAGGCCAAGCCAAAACGTTAGCACAAACTAACCGCAAACGGTGAGCGTTAACATAACTTACAACTCATAATCCGTAAATTACATATAATATGACAGCTGTCAAAACTTCTCTGCCTAGATTATTTCGTTTGACTAAAAATCCTAATCTTTCCCAAAAGTTAACATTTATAGGATTAATTATCACTCTGGGATTCGTTTTTCTAGCTTTATTTGCACCTCTGTTCCAGGTTGCGGGGTTATTACAAGATCCAACTGAATTCCTTGACAATCCAATTCACACCTTACCTTCATTGCAACATTGGTTTGGTACTAGTCGTCTGGGATATGATATTTTTTCTCGGACAATTTTTGGCATACAAGCTGCGCTGCAAGTAGTAATTTTAGCAACAGCGCTGAGTATGGCTATTGGGGTACCCTTAGGAATGGTAAGTGGCTATTTAGGCGGCTGGCTAGATCGGGTATTACTGTTTATGATGGACAGTATTTACACATTACCAGGGTTGCTATTATCAGTGACTTTAGCTTTTGTTGTTGGCAGGGGAATATTAAACGCCGCGATCGCAATTAGTATCGCTTATATACCTCAATATTACAGAGTCGTCCGCAATCATACAGTCAGCGTAAAAACAGAGGTATTTATTGAAGCAGCCCAAGCAATGGGAGCAAATACTTGGCAGGTGCTTTCCAGGTATTTGTTTTTAAATGTAATTCAAAGCGTACCTGTGCTTTTCACCCTGAATGCTGCAGATGCAATTCTGGTTTTGGGAGGTTTGGGGTTTTTAGGTTTGGGATTACCAGCAGAAGTACCAGAATGGGGTCATGACTTGCGCCAAGCCTTAGAAGCTTTACCCACTGGGATTTGGTGGACAACACTATTTCCTGGTTTAGCAATGACTTTAATGGTTGTGGGGCTATCTTTACTTGGTGAGGGGTTGAATGAGTTTATCAATCCCCGTACCGGGAAAGAATAATTTGCTTATAGATTGCTTGTTGTTGGAAATTCGTATTTGTGAAGCAGTAGTTTGTAATTGGTGTTTGGTTTGGGACTTGGTATTTAGAACTTAGTATTTAGAACTTAGTCTTTAGAACTTAGTCTTTAGAACTTAGTCTTTAGGAGTTGGTATTTGATAATCATAATCAGTGATTTGTCGCGAGTATTTTGTTGTGAGTCATTTGTTTGATTTAAAACAAAAAATGCACAAGTATCTCACGACAGGGTACGAATACCACTAACACATTACTTCATGGTCTAACATGATTGATTATCTGTTGTACTTTTATGCGAGATTTTGGTGTGAAAGATAACTTATCTTTAATTGCTGCGGCTGCGGGCGGTTTTATGCTTTTTGTTGCCCTGACTGGTGTACTGCGAGGAACTCCCTTGGTTTCTTGGCAAAGTAATTCAAGTTTTTCTCGCCCGGCTAGTGAGCCAGAACAAGCATATGCTATTCCCACTCAAGTAGAAGAATTATGGCAAACTTCAAATATTTTCAATACAAATACTTTCAATAATTAGTTTATAATCTTTGCCCTGGCGAATTTTACTCGCTGCAATTGCTATAAATAAATATAAAAACAGGAGTTATCAGTCAGACATTTGACACAAAACCATTTGAAAAAATCTTCAGGGGACGATTTTCAGGTAGTCGGTATTGACTTGGGAGGAACAGCAATTAAGTTAGGACCAGTTAGGTTACTGCTGACGGTGGCTGTTTGTAGTTCCTAACTGTACCTACTCCCCAACCGGCTATTCCAAAAGCAGCGATCGCAGCAATGGTAGATACGATCGCCAAAATAGATTCAGAAAATAAAACTCGGGCAATTGGTATAGGAACTCCCGGACCTGCCGATGCAAATGGGAAAATAGCCAAAGTTGCAATTAATTTACCTCAATGGTATGATATTCCTCTTGCTTCAGAGATAGAAGCAAGGGCAGTTATAGCAAATCATGCAAACTGTGCTGGTTTAGGTGAAACTTGGTTAGTAGCTGATCGTCGTTTTCAGAATTTTATTTTTCTGACTTCAGGTACTGGAGTTTGAGGTGCAATCATTCTAAACGGCAATTTATTTTTTGGTCACCAAGGGGCTGCAGGAGAATTAGGTTTAATTACTTTCAATCCCCAAGAGCCAAAATGTAAAAGTGGTAATCAAGATTCATTAGAATAATTTACCTCTGCGACCGCTATTTATCAGCGCACGGGTAAAAAACCCATGAATTAGCTGAAGCTGCGAGAAGCAGTAATATCAATGTCTTGAAATTTTGGTAAGAATATGATCACGACTTGGGCATCGGCTTAACAAGTTTAATTTATATCCTTACGCCAGAAGCAATTGTAATTGGAGGTGGTGTTAGCGCCAGTGCACATTTTTTTAACCAGCTGCGATCGCAGAAGTGGAAAGACGAGTGATGTCAACTTCTCGCATTGGCTGAGAAATATTAACTTCTAAGTTAGGCAACTCAGTAGGAATGCTTGGCGCTGCAAAATTAGCACTTCACTTACTTTGATTGTGTTTGATAACGGGTAATTGGTATACGCCCGCATCGCTTACGTGGTGTTAGCAAAGCGTGGCGTTAGCTGTAGGTAACTGGTAACTCTGATTTACAAAAAAATGTAGGGTAAATAATCAAATGTCTGATATGACTTTACTTTTGACTTTCTGCAAAGTGATATCCTGTCTCCTTGTGAATATACTCTAAGACTTTTTTGTAAGAATCTGAGTTACTTACAGGATTAATTATGATAGGTATGGTGCTATCTGGCAACCAGAATGTTATCCTGCCATTTGGCTCGTGACAAAAAGAGCTAATGCAGTTGAGGTTGATAATGTATTCATTTCTGTCGTAGAAAATTTTTACCCAATAAGTATTCTCAAATTCCAACTCTGTAAATCGCTTGATGTACTCCAGAACTTTTTTATAGTCTTGGGGATTACTTAAGGGATTAATGACGATGGGTATTGCACAATCTGGCAGCCAAAAGGTTACTCTGCCATTTGCTTCACAGCAAAAAGCAGTTACTCGCTCAAAATTCACTACATATTCATTTTTCTCGTGAACTATTTTTGCCCAGTACGCCACCCTCATCTCCTCAAGTTTATTTGTCTTGATGTCGTCAGCATACTTCAGTACAACATCTCCTATGGAAAGTATAAGGGGTTAAGTACTGTAACGTTCTGCGTATATACTCGGACAAAATATCAAAAAATTGGCGAAATTTAAGATACTTGTACGGGAGTTTGCGGAACAGAAGAAGTCTGAGAGCAAATAATCGCAGCCTCCATTAAGCCTTTGAATAAAGGATGAGGGGCATTAGGACGAGAAATAAATTCAGGATGAAATTGACTGGCGATAAAGAATGGATGCTCCGGCAGTTCAACCATTTCTACTAAGCGTCCATCGGGTGAGGTTCCGCTGATTACATAGCCGGAGTCTAAGAATAAATTACGGTAAGCATTATTAAATTCATAGCGATGGCGGTGTCGCTCATTAATTTCTTTTTGTTGATATAGCCGGGCAGCCAAACTGTTAGCATTAAGGCGACAAGGATAAATTCCTAAGCGCATGGTCCCACCCAAGTCAACCACATCTTGCTGCTCTGGCAGAAGATTAATAACTGGGTTTGTAGTAAGTGGCTCAAATTCGGCACTGTGAGCATCTTTTAATCCGACAATATTTCGCGCCCATTCAATTACTGCACATTGCATTCCCAGACATAATCCTAAGAAAGGAATTTTTTGTTCCCTGGCATATTTGATTGCAGCAACTTTACCATCAACGCCCCGAATTCCAAAACCACCAGGAACAACTACAGCATCAACTCCTTTCAGGTGTATCTGTGCTGGCTCCACTTCCAAGTCTTCTGAATTCACCCAACGGATATGTATTTCGCTATGGGTCGCGATCGCTGCATGACGTAGAGATTCAACTACAGAGAGGTAAGCATCACTCAAGCTAACATACTTACCAACAATCGCAATTTCAACCCGGTGTTTGGGACTGTATAATTTTTTTACTAAATTCCGCCACTCACTGATATCAGCTTGACGTTGCTTCATATTTAATAACGAAAGTGCCTGGAAAGCTAATCCTTCCTGCTCTAAGATTAGCGGGACTTCATAAATACTTTTGGCGTCAATTGCTGGGATTACGCACTCAACTGGAACATCACAAAATGAGGAAAGTTTTTCTTTAATACCTTGGGGTAAAGAGCGATCGCACCGACAAATCAAAATATCTGGTTGAATACCAATTGACCGCAGTTCTTTGACAGAGTGTTGGGTTGGTTTTGTTTTCATTTCACCAGCCGAAGCAATCCAAGGTATCAAGGTAACATGCATATACAGCACATTTTCCCTACCTACTTGTTTGCGAAACTGACGAATTGCTTCTAAAAACGGTAGAGACTCAATATCTCCCACAGTACCGCCAATCTCAGTAATCAATACATCAGCCTGAGTATAATCAGCAACCCCTAATATTCTTTCTTTAATTTCATTGGTAATATGGGGTATTACCTGAACTGTACCTCCGTTGTAATCACCTCGGCGCTCTTTGTTAATAACAGCTTGGTAGATTGAACCGGTAGTAACACTATTGAGGCGAGACATGGAAGTATCGGTAAAGCGTTCGTAATGCCCCAAATCTAAATCGGTTTCTGCCCCATCCTGAGTGACAAACACTTCACCATGCTGAAAAGGACTCATGGTGCCCGGATCGACATTAATATAAGGGTCAAGTTTAAGAATCGACACAGAATAGTTGCGCGATTTTAGCAATCGACCTAAGCTAGCTGCTACAATTCCTTTGCCGATACTGGAAACAACACCACCAGTGACAAATACAAACTTAGTCATAGTATTTCGAATTTCTAGCAACCTCTAAAAAAATACATCCCGTCATTGTGCCACAGTAAATGTTGAGAAATTTGTTTTCTGTTAGCGTCAAACCTCTTATTGGATTAGCTCTGTTAACGCCTATCATCGTTAATCACTCCCCTGCTGTAGCACAAGAACAGTCTCTGAAGGTGGTTTATCCCCGGACGAACCATAAAACATCTTCGGATAAAATTTTCTTCATTGGTACAGCACCGCGAACCGGACAGGTTTTCATAAATGGTCAGTCAATAACACGTTCCCAAGCTGGTCATTTTGCTCCCAGTTTTCCCCTGAAATTAGGAGAGAATAAGTTTACAGTCCGCCACGGGAATCAAAAAATTGAAATAGTGGTGACCAGAGTAGCCACTGAACCAAAAATTCCCCAAGGATTAGCATTTGCCGTAAATTCTCTAACTCCAGCAGTAGACATAGACAGAATGCCAGATGATAGGATCTGTTTTAGCGCTATTGCTCCCCCAGATGCGAAGGTATCTGTTAGATTAGGCTATCGAAATATTCGTCTTTATCCCCAACCACAACAAGCTAAATTACCAAGCAATTTAGCTGCCCTAACTGGGACTAATCAGCCTTCTCACAAACAAATGACTGGCAAATATGCAGGCTGTACTGTTATAGAAAAATCTGGCAATTTTGGACGACCCATTTATAAGCTGGATCTTCAGGGCAAGAAATTTACTCAAAGAGCGCCAGGTAAAGTATCTATTTTATCACCTGCTAGCCTACAAGTGGTTGAGGTCACAGCGGATGCAGGAGTAGCACGTACCGGACCAAGTACTAATTATTCTAGACTGACGCCATTACCAAAGGGAACAAGAGCGGCAATTACTGGCTCGGAAGGTGAGTGGTTACGCTTAGACTACGGTGCTTGGATCAAGGGTAAAGAAACCCAGATTTTAAATGGTGCTATCCCGCCAGCAACTGTAATTCGTAGTGTTGGATCGCGAAAATTTTCTGATGCTACTCAGATAACTTTCCCACTACAAGTTCCGGTACCTATTAGCGTCCACCAAAGCGATCAAACTTTTTCTCTTACCCTACACAACACGACGGCACAAACTGACATTATTCGTTTGGATGATAACCCGTTCATTTCACGACTGGACTGGCAGCAAATAACCCCAAGTCAGGTACGATACACTTTTAATCTTAAATCAGAACAGCAATGGGGACACACACTGAGCTATGAAGGCACAAGTTTAGTGTTAAAGCTACGTCATGCTCCGAGAATTTCGCGTCGCCGACGTAAACCACTGTCTGGTATTAAAATTTTACTCGATCCTGGACATGGTGGTAAAGAGAGTGGTGCGGTTGGTCCTACAGGTTACCCAGAAAAAGATGTGAATCTAAGTGTTTCTAAATTACTACGGGATGCTTTGGTGAAGAGGGGTGCAACGGTTGTCATGACCAGGGAAGACGATCGAGATGTTTCTTTGAGAGAACGTCAAAAAATTATTGCCCGAGAAGAACCAGCACTTGCACTTTCAGTTCATTACAATGCCCTTCCAGACTATGGAGATGCAGAGAACACTAGAGGTGTAGGTATTTTTTGGTATCATCCCCAAGCTCATAGTTCGGCAATATTTTTGCACAATTACTTAGTCAAAAAACTTAATCGACCATCCTATGGTGTATTTTGGAATAATTTAGCGTTAACCCGTCCAGCAGAAGCTCCTTCACTTTTATTGGAGCTGGGTTTTATGAGTAACCCTTCAGAATTTGAGTGGGTAGTTAATCCCAAATCTCAACAAAAATTAGCTAACACCCTTGCAGATGGGATTGCGGAGTGGTTTAAGACTGTGCGTTAAACAAAATTTGCGATTTCCAAAATTTCTAGCCAGCCTTTATAAACACCATACCGTACAGATACAAATATACTAACAGTATAATTCTGGCTCAAGGGACTAAAAGATTCCTACATAGTCTGATAAAGAATTTTACTGTTAGGTAATAAATTGAAAATAGGTGTAAAATAATTTACTCATTGATATGTCATTAACTCAAAATGCTACAAGTTCTGATTTGCTAACTTGATACTTGTATCCAAATTTATTGGAATTAATTCTAACTATATGCCATCAAAAAACATCGACTTAGATGATATCGTACTGATACAAGAGCATTAATATGCACGTGAAATATCATTGTAAAATTTGGTTTATTCACTTACAACTTAACTTCTTGCTGAGCTTCAACTAAATAAATATTTTCTACATCCTATTGAAGTTTCACTATTGAACTTTATATATTCCAGTTTGACGTGAATTATTCAGTACATACCTATGTTTTCCAGAAGATACACTCTAACTTATATCTTCTTAATTAATTACTATTTATCAATGGTATGTAATTTAACTCAAATCTAGTATATCTGATTATTAGGGTATCAAATATAAACTCAGTGCAATGTATTTAAATTTCACAGAATGTAAGTTTTATGAGTGCAGATAAAGCTTAATATGGATGTATATTAATTATCATTTAAGTAAGTATCAATACAGAAAATAAATAGATTGTTTTGGGTTTAAAATATCAGAATGTTCCCACAAAATACTTTTGAATTAGTTTGATTTTTGAGATATATATTTGGAGTATATTTGGAGTACATATTCGGTGTACGTAGTTGGAAATTGTATGCACAATCGCTAGAACCAGTTATTATTGGAATAAAATTCATTAAAAATACACATATTCCTATGGTAAAAAGTTCTTTGCTTCACAATCCAATGTAGAGCTTTAGACAAAATAAACAATATAATTTACTAGATTGAATTTCGTGTATAAAGATGTTTCACACTATAAGGATAAATAATTACTGAAAACTAGCAATTCTTTTAGCTGAAAAACTTCTGCTATAAAAAAATAGTGTACACCCCTATTGAGATGGGTGTGATCAATTAAAGAAATGTCAAAAATAAACAATATTAAAATTGAATTGATATGAATAGCTCGTAGTTTTACGTATTCATACCTTCAACATGATTCAAAAAGATAGGACTCTGAGGTTTGTACTTAGTATAATATTTACCTAGAGTATCTTTAGACAACTTTCAAAATAGATTTAAGAAACCTAAAATATTTTTTGGAATTTGTTAGTATTCTAATTACTGTTGGAGGAAGTAATTATTCTACTTCCTTTATTCATATATCCTAGTTAATTGTACCTGGTGAATAATTAATATTTAGTATATTTATTCATTTTGTTTTGAAAATAATGATGAGACGGGTGACGCTATTAAATACAACCATTCACAATATCAAGATGGTTGATTTGCTGGAAAATTTACGCGGTGGTGGAGTGGTATTTACACCTAATGTGAACCACATAGTATGCTTACAGAAAAATAAGGAATTTTATTCCATCTACCAAGAAGCTGATTACAGAGTTTGCGATAGCAAGATACTGATGTACGCATCTAATTTTTTAGGATCTCCGATTTTAGAAAAAATATCCGGTTCTGACTTATTTCCAGCTTTTTACAAATACTACCAGAACGATGAAAATATCAAGATATTTTTACTAGGCTCCAAAGAGAAAACTGTTCAAACTGCGAAAAAGAAAATCAACACTAGGGTTGGAAGAAATATTATTATCGCGGCACATTCACCATCATTTGGTTTTGAAAAAAAAGAAGATGAATGTAAAAAAATAGTAGAATTAATTAATAATTCTGGGGCTACTGTTTTGGCTATAGGTGTAGGTTCACCCAAACAAGAAATGTGGATAGCCAAATACAAAAAGCAACTGAAAAATATTAATATATTTTTGGCTATTGGAGCAACAATCGATTTTGAAGCTGGCAACGTCAAGCGTTCACCAAAATGGATGAGTGAAATTGGTTTTGAGTGGTTATATAGACTCTTGAATGAACCAAGGCGACTATGGAAAAGGTATCTGTTAGATGCTCTGCCATTTTTATGGCTCATTTTAAAGCAACGGCTACTACTGTATAGAAATCCTTGGTCTTCAAATATAAGAAGAAAAGAGTTATAAGACTAAAATCCTTAGCCAAAACTTATAGGAGAATGTACAAAGAATAATTGAGCTACATGAAAAACTGAGTTCGATATAATCAATATCTCCATAACTCAATAGTTTTGTAGTTTTTTTCAGTGAGTGTCCTCATC
The DNA here is from genome assembly GCF_001456025.1 of Mastigocoleus testarum BC008. Classification (GTDB taxonomy): domain Bacteria; phylum Cyanobacteriota; class Cyanobacteriia; order Cyanobacteriales; family Nostocaceae; genus Mastigocoleus; species Mastigocoleus testarum. The sequence goes on along the minus strand of NZ_LMTZ01000159.1, from coordinate 13,789 downwards.
AAAAGGTCAATGCAATGGAAAATAAAGGCTATCCCGAAGAGATAGATCTTCAGAAATACTTGCTAGTCCTCAAACGTCGCTGGCTTATAGCATCGGGAGTATTTGCTGTATGCTCAGGGCTAGCCGGACTCAGTTTACTGTTACAGAAACCGGCTTATGAAGCCAGTGGAAAGCTATTATTTCAATCGAGTAAGGCTTCTTCTCTGACGGGGGTTGGAGAAAAAATTGGGCATCTCGATTCTATCCGTAAGGAAGCAAATCCACTCAACACTCAAGCTCTGTTAATCAATTCAGAATCAGTTTTAAAAGAAGTAGTTGATACCCTTAAACTTAAGGATAAAGATGGTGCTCCTCTTGATGCTGGAGCTCTTGCTCTTGATATAGAAACGGTTAGTGGTACAGATGTTTTAAAAGTTTCTTTTTCATCAGAAGATCCTGTATTGGCAAAAGCAGTTGTCAATCAGGCAATGAACGCTTATATAGATGATAACACTCAAAGAAATCGCTTAGAAGCTTCAGGAGCTGCTGAGTCCATTCAAGAACAAGTACGTACGGCGAAACGCGAACTAAATGAAGCCGCAGAAGCCCTGAGAAGATTTAAGGCAAAAAACAAGATTATCAACCTGCAAGAAGAGACCAGCGGCACCGTTAAAAATATCACAAAGATTGACGAAGAAATTAATACAGTTAGGTCAGAATTAGCAGATTTGACTGCTCGAGAGCAACAAATTCGTCGTCAATTAAAGGTTGCTGATAGCTCTGTTGACATTGCTTCTTTAAGTGAAAATGAAGGGGTACAAGGTGTCCTCAAACAACTGCAAGAAGTCCAAGCTCAAATAGCTACTAATAGCAGTCTTCTACAACCAAATCATCCAACACTGGTTGACCTAAGAAATAAAGAAGCTAATTTACAAGCTTTATTGGATCAAAGAACTAATCAGTCTTTGGGCTATGATGCACAGATTGCTCCCGAAAAATTACAAATGGGAGATATCAAACAAGGATTAGCAACCGAGTTAGCAAGAATAGAATCTACTCGATCTGGTTTACAGAATAAAATTAATTCTTTAATCTTGATCCGAGAAAAATATAGACAAAGAGCTGATACTCTTCCTAACTTGGAGAAAAGACAAGGAGATATACAAAGAAGATTATCTGTAGCACAAGGAAGCTATGAAGACTTACTGACAAAAGAACGAGAAATTAATATTGCCCAAAAGCAAATTGTCGGTAATGCCAGCATATTAGAGTATGCCAAAATTCAAAGTAGCATTAAAGCTTTGAAAAAAAATATCCTGATTGCTGGTGGTGGGGTATTCATTGGACTGCTGTTAGGCGTTGCTGCAGCTTATTTTGTTGACCTGATTGATCGAAGATTGAAGACACCCCAAGAAGCAGAAGCATTATTTGGACATACCCTACTGGGACTAATACCTAAATATGAGATGAATCATCCATCCTTTGTAGAAAGCGAAGGCTTGGAAGGAATTTCTCCTAGGGTAATTGTTGCCACATCACCCCGTTCAATGCTTCATGAGGCTTACCAGATGCTTCAGGCTAATTTAAAATTCGTCAGCTTGGATAAGAAAGTTAGCAAAATAGTTGTTACTAGTTCTATTCCTGGAGAAGGTCGAACTGAAGTAGCTGCTAATCTAGCAGCAGTTATTGCACAATCTGGTAAAAGAGTTCTACTAGTAGATGCAGATATGCGTCAACCAGCCCAACATCACCTTTGGGGTTTAATTAACTCGGTAGGTTTGAGTAACGTGATGGTAGGACAGCAGTTGTTTTCAAAGGCCGTTCAAAAAATAACTCCAAGCTTATCCGTACTAACCTCTGGCGTAGTTCCCCCTAATCCCTTAGCTCTTATAGACTCTGAGCGTATGACATCTTTTATTGATATGCTCAACGAGAATTACGACTACATTATATTTGACACTCCATCCTTAGCTGGAACAGCAGATGCTGCAGTTTTAGGTAAAATGGTCGATGGAGTGCTAGTTGTATCTAGACCTGGGCTTGTTGATTCTAAGAGTGCATTAGCAGCGAAATCCTTGCTAACTCGTGCAGAAGTAAATGTTATGGGTTTGATTGTTAATGCAGTAGATGTAAGGCAGTACGGTGAGAATAATTTCTACTATAATCATTCCCGTTCAGACTCCTATTCTAGAGAAACTGAAAGTACAAATGTATTTTCAGAATCAAAGTTTACGGGCTAGAACGTCATAGTTTAGAACTTTACAGCATAGTTCAAGCTTAAAAAAAGGAATTGAAAAAACTGCTTCAAAAAAACTACTTCAGAAAAACTAGTTCAAAAAAACTATTTCAGTCCGGCTTGCGCGTTCACAAAATAAGTAAATAGTTGCAAGTATTTATTCGTATTTGCAATATCTTTACTCAAACTTTTTGTATTTTCGCGTAAGTCTCATTACAAAATATATTTACCCCATGACAGCTTTTGGGATTGTGAATGGGGGTAAAATCTTATTTTTGCCATATGCATATTTACCTTACTGTGCCTCATTAGTACAGCGGGGGGTTAGCATAAAGTGCATGCGCAAAGCTAACACGCTGATTCCAAGCCACTACTATAATAATGGACACACAATTAAAATCCAAAATTAATACAGAAAGTAAAATAAATGCAAATTTGAGCATTTGGCAGCAAATTCATGAGGACTGGGTTGCTCACGGACGCGATTGGACTAAGCCGGGATTTCGTGCTGTAGCGGTACATCGCTTTGGAGTTTGGCGAATGAAGGTTCAACCAAAGTTACTTCGAGCGCCTCTGAGCATTTTATATAGAATGCTGTTTCGTAAAATTCGCAATACCTACGGAATTGAATTACCTTACTCCGTGAAATTAGGTCGCCGTGTTATTTTTGAACACCAAGGGGCAATTGTAATTCATGGTAACTGTGAAATTGGAGATGATTCTATCATCCGTCAGGGCGTAACTTTAGGTAATCGGTATTTAGAACATCCCTTTGATGCGCCAAAATTAGGTCGCCATGTCAATGTTGGGGCCGGTGCTAAAATTTTTGGTAGTGTCACCATTAACGATGGAGCGAACATCGGTGCCAATGCTGTAGTATTAATCGATGTTCCAGGTAAAGCAACTGCTGTAGGCATACCTGCAAAAATTATTACAACTGAATCCAAATCTCATAAATAAATTGGTTGACAAATTGCATTTTGCCCTGGAACTCAATCAATAATCTAATCATTAGTAATTAAACAAACAATTAGGGGTGCGATAGATACCTGTGATTTCCGTAAATAATATGATTATTTTTGCTACCGAGAGTCTGTTAATAGCTGGAGCAATAATTGTATTGATCCCATGCTTAATGCTTTTCATTGAGTGCTTCTTAGCCCTATTCCCAGTTAATACACAACCTGGTGGTAAAAATAGGCCAGAGGGAACCAAGGTTACAATTTTAATTCCCGCCCATGATGAAGAAAGTGTTATTTGTGCTACTCTTAAACAACTGTCTCAGGCCCTACAACCTGAAGATCGGGTGGTTGTAATTGCTGATAACTGTCAAGATAGAACAGCAGAAATAGCTCGTGTTGCAGGCGCAACAGTCATCGAACGTCACAATTCCGACCTCAAGGGTAAAGGTTATGCCTTAGACTATGGATTGAATTTTTTAGAAAACGATCCACCTGATGTGGTTATATTCGTAGATGCTGACTGCTACGTCGAAACTAATGCGATCGACATACTCGTTGCTCAAGTCATATCTACAGGAAAACCAGTACAAGCAAGTTATTTGATGGAAACTCCTCCCAACCCTAGATATAAGGATTTAATTTCTACCTTTGCTTTCAAAGTTAAAAATTTAGTCCGTTTTGAGGGATTAAAACGTTTGGGATTACCTTGTTTGTTAACTGGGACAGGAATGGCTTTTCCTTGGAAGGTTATCCGGAGCATTGACCTTGCTAGCGGTCATATCACTGAAGATATGAAGCTTGGTATGGATCTAACCCTTGCTGGATACGAACCAGTTTTTTGTTCTCGAGCTATTGTTAAAGGATATTTACCTTCAAACGATGAAACTGCGACAAAACAAAGAACTCGTTGGGAGCACGGTCACTTACAAACTTTGTTTACTTATGTCCCCCAGATGCTTTTAGAAGCATTGCAGCAAAAAAGATTGCGATTGTTTTTGAGTGCGCTAGATTTATCCGTACCACCCCTATCTTTGTTAGTAGTTATATGGTCTGGTGTTTTAGGGATTTCTTTATTGGTGGGAGTTTTAGGAATTTCTTGGATCCCAGCGATAATTTTAACAGTTGCTGGTTGTTGTTTGTTATTAGCAATTGGTATAGCTTGGGCAAAATTTGGACGAACCGATATTCCGTTACATAAGCTTTTGATAATCCCTATTTACGTGCTTTGGAAACTTCCTATCTACTTGAAGTTTTTAGTTAAACCTCAAAAAGTATGGGAACGGACAAACAGAGAATCAATTCAAAATAATGCAACAGGCTAGGCTATTTGTATGATGTCATTAAGCAACCTAAGCTATTGTGTTTAAATTTATTGAAAATCACAGAGGTACTGGAATAATGCCCAAACAGCTTCGGATTCTGTATGCGTCTGGTCCTGAAGATGTAATTGAGGCTTATAATTTCTGGATTCAGAATCAAGATGTACCTTCTCAGGTTTCGGTACCTTATTGCAGACAATTTTATGAAGTTTGTCGCGCTCTTGATGCTCACGCGTATATCATCGCTCCAACAAAAAAATCGGAATATTTGCACGAAGAGCAATTTATTGTTGAAAGTTGCCCTCTACCGATAAGAAACGCTTCTGGAATCGTATATCACTTGCAACAACTTTGGTGTGCGTTACGGTTGCTTGTGAGAGCAATTCGCTTTAAAGCAAATGTGGCAGTTATTTCTAGTGGGAATACCCACTGGTTTTTATTACCAATTTTTTCTTGGTTCGGAATTAATGTGGTACCTTCCCTACATTGTGTCCTATGGCGAAAGTATGCGGCTAAACGTTTAGCCGATAAACTGAGCTTGCAACTGGGGAGTTATTTTTTCAGAAAGAAATGTCGAGGAATACTAACAGTTTCCCATGATATTGCCAAACAAGTGGATGAACTAACACAAGGGGAACATCCGCCAATTTTTGAGTTTTTCCCAACCTTTCGTCAAGCTGATTTTATAAATATTCCAGAACCACCAAAAAATGGTCAAACCTTTAGGGTATTATTTGCCGGACGAGTCGAAGAAAATAAAGGTGTATTCGACTTATTGGAAATTGCCAAACGATTTTCGGAGCAGGGAATCAAAGAAATAGCATTTGATATTTGTGGTGCTGGTTCAGCTTTAGATCCTTTACGTTTAGCAGCTTCCGAGGCTAAAGTAGAAGAAAATTTTATATGTCACGGTTATTGCAATAAATCGCAAATGCGAGAGATGTTTGGTCGTTCGCATGTTGTTATAGTTCCGACTCGAACTGATTTTGTTGAAGGTTTCAACCGCGTAGTAGGGGAAAGTATTCTTGCTCATCGTCCAGTCGTCACTTCTGCCGTTTGTCCAGCTTTATGTTATGTCCAAGATGCGGTTATGGAAGTACCACCTAATGACATTAAAGCCTATGGCGATGCATTACTGGAACTGTATCAAAAACCTGAGCTTTACGAAACAAAAAGACAAGCTTGTTTTAGGGTAAAAGAACAATTTTATGATTTGGAGAAAAGTTGGGGAACTGCTCTCAAAAATATACTATTAGCAATACAGGAAGGTAAAGAAGTAAGAAAATTAAAGACTACCGGTATCTAGTGACTTTAGTATTCGTTATTGGTTACATATCAGGGATTAATAGTTTTTATTCCAGTTTTGATTTTAAGTACTATATAGCGCTACCCTTCGGAAGAATACTCCAGGGGCGCTGATAGTAATAACCACCGATTTTAATTTTTGCAAGCAAAGCAAGTATAAAATGCAAATTGGAGCGAAAGCGCAGGACAAAAATCAATATACTTCCTCAGAGCAATCTTCTCACATGCCACAACCAACTCTGGACAAAGTGGAAAAAATAATCGCCGTTTTAGGGTTGTTATTTTTTTCTGGTATGTTTGCTCAAATCGCACCAACGAGTGTGGTCTCAATCGTCAGATACATTGTATGGTTAGGACCAACGGTATTGATGATTTTCCGTCACAGAAGTACCCGAAAAATAGCATGTCGCAGTAAACTCCTTTGGGTCCTCATTGGGATACTCCTATTGTCATTTCTGTGGTCTGATTATTTGCCATCAACTTTGGCTGATAATCGAGAGGTTCTGCAAATGAGTACCTTTGGTTTATATTTTGCTGCCAGATTTGACCTGAGGCAACAGCTCAAACTTATAGCTTTATCTTTTGCTATTGGTGCTGTGATGAGCTTTATTGTTGCTCTTGCTGTACCTGAAATTGGTATTCACGGAGCAGACCACCCCGGTGCTTGGAAAGGAGTATATGGCTATAAAAACAACTTAGGAAGTATGATGATTTTGGCTACATTGGCATTTGTATTTGTGCCTGTGCGGCCAATTCACCGCTTTTTGAAATGGATATGTTTGTTTATGTCGATTGCTTTGATTTTGCTTTCGACTTCCAAAACTTCCTTGACCATGGTGTTTTTACTCTTCCTAACTTTGTTTTTCTACCGTAAATATCGCTGGCGTGGCAAAGTCACGGTATTATTTTTGGATATAGGTATTTTGTTATTAGGATGTGTCGGAACAATAGTTTTTGCTTACTGGGTAGATATCTTGGCTGGTCTTGGAAAAGACCCAACTTTAACCGGACGCACCTTGATGTGGGGGGTAACTCTCACTAGATTAATGGATAGACCGTTGTTGGGTTACGGACGTACAGCATTTTGGGCCCCAGGAAGTCCATATGCAGTAGAAGCAGGTCGTGCTGTGACTGAGAATTTCGTTCCACCTCATGCCCATAACGGTTTTATTGATTTAGCCCTTGATGTTGGCTTGATAGGCTTCGCGTTATTTACAATCATTTTTTTCAAAACATATTTCAAAAGTCTTCAAAGGGCTTACGCCGCAGTGCGTCCAGAAAATTTATGGTACATAGCTTTTCTTTTGTTCCTATTTATGAACAATATAATGGAAAGCTATTTGCTCTATAAAAGTAACATATACTGGGTACTTTTTGTTACGACTGTACTTTCTGTTTGAATCACAAAATCCTATAAATTAAATTATTGGAGCGATAAAATACTATCAGCATAAAATTGCGAAAATGTATAATATGTATATTTTGCAGCAATTATATGTCTCTACAAATTTTTGATTAAACTTGAATTTAGCACTAACAAGCTAAGTTAGGACATATATTAACCCTAAAAGCCATACGTATTAGGCTTATGTCCTACGGACACGCTATCCTAATGACTTTTCACTTGCACATAGCGCTACATAAAGGTTTTAGACTTATTTAGTAAATCCCATGTAGAGACCTCCCATGTAAAGTCTCTACATAATTTATTCTCATAAAATCGTTTAGGATTGCTATATAGGGATTACATCAACCATAGAGTATCTTTGGCTCCAGTTAAGGAAAGTACCTTCTCAGGCTGACTGCAATTTTGTACTTAACCGCTAGGTCAAAGCTTTTAACCTCTTCCTTGATTCAGCTAAACTAAGCTCATCTGTCTAGAATTTTCGTGCTAAAAAACCCATCTACAAAACCCTACATGCTTTGGTGTAATTATTTAATTGCCGCGATCGCACTTCTTTAAGCAATTTACTTGTAGCACGCCACTGTATGGGTGCTTCGTTTTTTAATGGACCAAGAGGTTTTAACCATTGAGCAACCGGTGGATGAGCCTGATCCAAACAATCAACAAAGGTTTCCCAAAACCAGGGCCACATAGCATCATGGTAATGGACTATTTTAGTAGCTTTGAACTGTTCTTCACTGTACCATTGGCTGTGAGTCTTACTACCCATGCCATAGTTATAGGAGTAAGGTAAAGCACGCCACTTCAGATCTCTTTTGAGCATGGCTAAAACTAAAGCCACTTGCTCGTGAAAGAAAATACTGGATTCATGGTTTGCAATTTCAGCATTAAGAATGTCAAAACATACTTGGAGATAATCTTTTGCCAATCCTAAGGATCGGCGATATGCAAAAACTCCACTATTCCAGTAAATACGAATATTTTTCTTTTCTCTTTCTGTTACTATCCAGGGAATATTTTCAATATTTAAATCGAATATTGTGTAGAGTTCTTTCCAAAATTTATCTTGGGGGTCTTCTAATCCCGCACTTCCAATATTTTTGTCAGAAGCACAAGCTACAAAATCTTCCCCTTCCTTGAAGATTAGCTCCTCTGGTTCGCCTAAAATCAAAACATCGCTATCCAGCCAGCAAACTGACTCGGATGTTATGCATTCTTCTGCAGCAACTAGAGCCAAAGGTTTATTCAAAAAACCAAGCCATGAATAATTGGTTCGAGGATTACAGCGAATATGATTGACGTTCAAACGAGCAAAGGTATTCTTTGTATGTTGCGATAAAGGAGGTCCAAAGCGAGGAGTCACAGCATATATTGGCGCATCCGCAAACTTTCCTCCCCATTTTCGCAGACTCTCTATCATTCGCAACGTATAATTCTCAAGCGCACCAGACTCAACGCAGCAGACAAAAGAAGTCTGACATTTATCGGACATAATACTCCTTTAGAGATTCAACACCCATATACAATTTAATTTTATTGCTGCTTTCAGGATTACTTTAGCCTTCAAGCTTCAAAATTTTAGCCTTATTTTGGCAAAGTAATAATCGGGAAACTAATAAATTTGTAGTTTAAAAAAGCATAACTCAAAGAAACTATAGCTCAAAAAAAAACTATAGTTCAAAAAACTATAAATCTAAAACAAATACTAAAACTCTTTACCAGATAAAAACATCAAACACAACCACCCTTACTGGCTTTTATTCTTTTTGCTGGTACTCCAACAGCTACAGAATAAGGAGGGATATCCTTAGTTACTACAGCTCCCGCCCCAACTACACTACCACGACCTATAGTTACTCCGTCCAAAATTCTAACCCCTGTACCCAACCAACAGTTATCTTCAATGGTAATTCCTTCTCTGCTCAGTCCATATTCTCTGTGATTGTTAGCATATATGCCCGTTTGCGAAGCGATTAGGCATTGCTGACCGATTTTGATATGACCAGGTCCGCTCATACAAACATACGGTCCTAAATAAGAACTATCGCCAATTTCGATCGAACAATCTTCTCCAGCAACATTGATATCAACACCTCGATCCAGACAAACTCTGTTGCCCAAGCGAATAAAACTATTGGTTGTCTTCACATTCAAGCGAACGTCTCGCATAATCTTGACGTCATTGCCAATCTCAATGGCATTAGCACCTAAAAACTCTGAACCTGCTTGAATGTAAACATTTCGTCCCATACGTGCAAATATTATTTTGTACAAAAACTGTCTCATGATAGTCCCTAAAGGACGGGGAATACCTCCTAACAAACTGGTTACTATGTGTGCCGTGATTTTTTGACGTTGGATAACATGATTAGTGTTTTCCAAAGCAAGTGCTGTTTTCATGGAGTTACGAACTATTTACTAAACTGGGAGACTAAATTTAAGTTGCGACTAATTTTTTGGCTTTAATTAATCGAGCGATACAACACTAATTTTGATGAGTTTTAAAAAGGTGTATCAAAGGGTATCAATAATAACTATACAATTATTTTGTTATCTCTAAAAGCTATGTTTCTCGTTATTTATGAGTGCTAATAATAACTTTATGACTAAGATTTATAGAAAAAATAAATTTTGAATAAGCACTGTGTGCTAAGATGCCTAACATATTATTCTGAAATAGAAAAAAGCTGAAGTCTTCCATCCTGAGTATAGTTAAAGAATGGACTATTGGACGATTAAAACAGAAAAATGTAAAAAGAAAAAGCAATTCTATTTGATCTGATAATTGTCATCCAGAAACATTAGAAGTAATTTTAGTTTTCAATAAATTAAAATTGTGGGTAACAATTTAAGCTCACAAATAAAAAAATCATAAATTTAAGAATATTTATTTTTTTATTACATCTCTTGACTTACTAAAAATGCTGTACTGTCAAAATTAAAATTTTTTGACTTTTAAAGATATTAAGGTAAAAAAATAACACGTAAATTAACCAGCGAGGAAAATTATGACGTCAGTTGGTGTAGTTGTCATTGGTAGAAATGAAGGTAACCGTCTTAAGGAAAGTCTGCTATCTGCAATTGGAGAAAATAGAACTGTTGTATATATTGATTCTGGTTCTACCGACGGTAGTGTACAATTAGCCCAATCTTTGGGTGTCGGGGTTGTAGAATTAGATTTATCAATTCCATTCACCGCTGCTCGTGCAAGAAATACAGGTTTTGAACATCTGCTGCAGATGGATCCGCAAATCGATTTTGTGCAATTTGTGGATGGAGATTGTCGGATTGTGCAACAATGGTGGGATGTTGCTCTGAAAAAATTACAGCAAAACCCAGAAATTGTAGTGGTCTGTGGTAGAAGGAAAGAAGAATTTCCCAACAGCTCAATTTACAACCGTCTTTGCGATATTGAATGGGATACTCCTATCGGAGAAGCCAAAGCCTGTGGTGGTGATGCGATGATGCGCGTCAGTGCTTTTAAATCCGTCGGTGGATTTAATCCTAAATTAATTGCAGGTGAAGAACCAGAATTGTGCGTACGTTTGCGACAAGCTGGAGGCAAAATTTTCCGGATCGATGCTCCTATGACTGTACACGATGCGAAAATTAGTCAGTTTGGACAATGGTGGAAGCGATCGCTCAGAGCGGGTCATGCATATGCTGAAGGTTCTTGGCTGCATGGTCGCTCTCCCGAGCGACATTGGTTGAAGGAAAGTCGTAGCATCTGGTTTTGGGGACTGATACTACCTGTAGTTGCTTTGCTGGCGGCATGGTTTACCTTTGGGGTGAGTTTATTATTACTTTTGCTTGCTTATACTTTGTTGACTTACCGAATATACCAGTCGGGACACAAAAGAGGACTGACAGCATCAGATGCACGTTTGTACGCGATATGGTGTATGTTAAGTAAGTTTCCTCAACTTCAAGGTCAATTGCAGTTTCATTTTTCCCGAATACTACGGCGGCAACAACAGTTAGTGGAATACAAGAATACAAGCGTAGTATCATAAGAGTAAGTAAATAATGAACCAATAATTCCCTGACTATTCGGCGCAGCGACCACGCAAAATAAAACTTTGATAGGTGTAGGTTTTTAAGAAAGGAGTGATTAAGGTAAGGTGATTAAGCGCTTGAATTGAGTACTAAAATTTTGTAGAAAAGTTTTTTATCCCAAATACTATGAGAGTATTTCCCTTGTTTCCGTATTTTCATGTTTTCTCATCAATAAAAATCACTAACGGAACTCAGACAAAAACAAACAGCGAAAAGCCTCAAAGCCAGTTATGATAATGGATTAGCTTCAAAGGTCTAAGAATTCCTCTTAGGAAAGCACGGCGTTAGTCATAATCCAGATATGTCAAGAAAAAATCAATTTAAGTAAAATCATTGATTTGTAAAGCTTTGAGCTTTTTTTGAATTAAAAAATGTCTGAGTCCCATTAAAAACAAAAACCTACACTCGGGAGAAGCTCAAACCAGGGTTTTCTCCACGCCCTTTGTAAAAGATTCAATATCCTGAATCCGTAAGTGTCACAGTTTATAAAATTGCATATTTTTTTCATATACANCCTTTTATGCAATTACTTTAATTATGGAATTATTGACAATAGTCTGAAACAACGTATTTTCGTTCATTTAGAGTAGTAAATTTGTACGATGCGTAAGTCCTAATACATTTAATTTTTATATGTCGCAGAAAGTTGTGAAACAATCAATTACTCCACTGCCTTATCCTGTAACATTTATATGTCGTTATCCTGAGCGCTGGGCTGAACTTTTCTCATCAGAGGTATCAATATCTGATCCTGAGCATATTAATCATCGATTTGTTAATGCTGAGGACTGCTGGATTATTCAAACTTACTTACGCTTAAAGCAGAATAACTATAACGTATTTTTGTCAGACAGGTTTATTCCGGGTGAAATTTGCATTGTCAGTTCTCTTGATTTGAAAATTAAGGACCTCAGTTTTTCTTCATTTGTTGTCGGTTGTCGTGCAGATGGACCAAAACCTACTCTGTGTAATTTTGCTATTGTTCAAAACGAAACTTGTGTCGAATCTCAAACAGATGCCTTCGTTCCTCATTGGCCTCAACCCGGTCTGATACGACGAAATCAGACTCGTGGTACTCGAATTGAGAATATAGTTTTTAAGGGCTCGGAACTTAACTTGTACGAGCCTTTTAAGTCTTCTGAATTTCTGCAAAAGCTTGAGAATTTGGGGGTCAGATTACAGGTCAGTGGCAAAACCAAGGAACTCGTTGTCTCTTGGAACGATTACAGTGATGCAGATCTGGTGCTAGCTGTACGCGATCTCACCGAAAAAGATGCTTTAGTCAAGCCGGCAAGTAAACTAGTAAACGCATGGATGGCTGGTGTCCCAGCTTTGTTAGGCCCAGAACCGGCATTTCGTCAACTCAGACAATCAGAACTCGACTACATCGAGATTAAAACTCCTAACGACGTCATAAACGCAATTCGACACCTTAAGGAAGAACCCGAACGCTACGAAAAAATGATAGCTAATGGTTTTAACAGAGCCAAAGACTTTACTGTGGAACGGATCGCTGAGCAATGGCAGGAAATTTTAACAGGGCCGGTCGCGCAACGATATCATGAGTGGCGTTTGAAACCAAAGATAAGCCATTTGACAGATTTTGTCTTTAAAGCAATTCAGCAGAAAAAGGCTCGTTCAGAAGCTGTGTATCATCGTAAACATGGATACAGAATAATTTCTGGTCAACATACTTAATGTACTTGAACTACGAATTGTTGAATTTAATCGAACTAAGAATAGTATTTATCCGAAACATATAGCGGTTTGCAACTTAATAAGGTAGATTTGATTGGACAAAAACGCTTCACCACAAGATATATCTGTACCTCACCGAGTAGAAATCCGCTATAATTTCAGAGTTCAGAAGAACTTTTGGCGTCACAGCGAAGAAAGAAGGAACAGGGAAGAGGGAAGAAGGTACAGAATGCACCCCCGCAGAGGCTTAACGTCGTCGCCGAAGGCTCTGCCGCCTGGAATTAAATTCCTCCAGGTGGATCGGGGGTTTTATGTTGCCGTTAGAGGCACCTGCAGTGAACGCGAAGCGCGTCCAAAGTTGCTTGGACTCCTCCCTTTGGACGCACCCACGGTGAACACGTTCGCTTGGAAAGCGCGTCCTCAGTGCATACAAAACATTCTGGGTCCTATAAGAACGAGGCTTGTATCCTTCTGTCTTTAGGAAGGAAGATTTTTGTGGGAAATGCGTTTCTTAACATCTTCCTTCTTCCTTCCGAAGGAGTCGGTCAAACTTTTGACTGAGAACGCGCTCAATAAGTAGCTAGTACAACGCAGTGTAATTTTTGTCAGGGTTAACCATCTATGGAGGCGAATATTTCCTGTCTAAATAATCCTACCCGGATTTACACCTTGGATTACTGGGCTGCTCGAAATTCAAATTGAAATAAAAAGTTAGGCTATAAAAGCATGAATGACTCAATTGAGTAATCTTCTGCTGTAATACCAACTCTATGTGAAGTTGCATATAACTGTAGAATAAAGAATGAAGAAATAAAAGAAGCAAAAGCGA
>NZ_LMTZ01000158.1 GCF_001456025.1 Mastigocoleus testarum BC008 | reverse complement strand
AAGTCCTCTTCTAATCCTTTTGGTTGGTCATGGATACCTGAGTAACTCCTTACCCCGGAATTTTGAGGGGATACTCAGGTTGTAAGTAAAAAAATGACACTATCTCATTATTCGCATTTAGAAGTAAAGGGATAAAGTTATCTCTCTTAACGACTTGATAATTTTCGTCAGAATATACAGGATGTTTAAATATAGCTTTATATATAAAATTGTTAGTATATTTCTGAAGAAAATTTCCTATTCCCTCTTTAATCTGAGGTGTAACATTTACTTGTTGACCAGTCTTTTTATTAACTCCCTGTAGAAATGGAAGAAAATCATACAGACTAGAAGTGTGACTGTTTAAATTTTCAGGCCCGTGATATCTTATTGATACAAGATGATATTCAAATTCCTCTGGGGAGGAAGCAAATACAACAATTACTGACTCTTTTTGAAATATATCCTTTAGTTGCTGTACCAGAATATTTGCACAAGGCGGTCTTGGATCAAAAATTGTTGCAGGATAGCTGCTTAAGAAAATTGTTTGTTCGCTTGACTTTGACACCTTTTGATGATGAGACTCGTCATATTTAATTGGTTCTTGTTCTTGTAAATCCACGATTACAATATCGTACTCGTGAAGATTATCTGGAAAATCACAATTTAATAGACAGGGATGCGAAGTATAATAATCTGAATTTGGTACTTCAATCTGAGAACCTAATGTACCAGAAAAACATTGCAACCCTCTCTTCTGTAAAGCTTCAATTATTTCTGGAGCTAAATCAATGGCACAAATTTTTGGTTTTTCCTTTGTTTGAATATCAGGAATTTCCTCAGTCATATTTCACTTGATTAACTGTATTTGTACTCAATGTTAGCGAATTTACCAAAATTCTAGGTGCGGTGAGACACAACAACATTTTATACTGAGAAAATTAATTCATCCTATTGCAAACCAAAATAAATATTGTGTTGCTCATTTAATATGCTAGATTACCCACTATCTAACAACACGGGTAAAGTAAAAGTTTTGGTTTTTATTCAAATTCAAAAAGTACACGAGGAAGACCTGACTGTCTTTTCTGTTTTATTTTTTCTCTTTGATTATTTTAAACAGTAGGGTGCTGTTAGCGACAGCGTAACGCACCACCTGAGATTCAAGGCGCGTGTTAATCTATTCATTGCTAACAATGCATCTTCACCAATTTGATTCTGGGAATCGGAAACAATAAATTAATCAAATAAATTATTCAATATCATTATTTTTGCGGACGGTGTGTTACGGCGCGGTAATAAAGGTAATCTAAAAAATAAATTCTCTTGCGCGCCTAACACACCCTTGTATCAAATCAACCCAAATTGGCTTGCAAATCGGCTTTCGCTTTCTCCAAAGCTTGGGGTAACTTACTTGCATCCCTTCCCCCAGCTTGGGCTAAGTTGGGACGTCCACCACCTCCACCACCGCAGACTTTGGCGATAGCACCGATGAATTTACCTGCTTGCAATCCTTTTTTATTCACTTCAGGGGAAAATGCAGCAACTAAACTGACTTTTCCACCTTCTGGTGTGGAACCGAGTACCACAGCTGCACCTTTACCGATTTTCTGTTGTAAGCGTTCGGCTGCAGTTTTTAAGGATTCGGGGTCTACCCCTTCCATTTTGGCGACGAGGTATTTAAATTCAGCGACGGATTCAACTTTTTCTAGCAAGCTGTCGGATTTTGCGATCGCAAGTTGTCCTTTGAGGTTATCAACTTCTTTTTGGGCGTTTTTGAGTTCGGTTTGCAGAGTTGTAATTCTGTCGGGAATTTCTTCGGGTTTGACTTTAAATCTGTCACTTAAGTCTTTGACTACATTATCCCGCACGTTTAAGTAATCCAAGATTGCAGGTCCGGAGACTGCTTCAATTCTTCTCACACCGGAAGAAATTCCGGCTTCGGAAATAATCTTAAATACGCCGATTTCAGCGGTATTGCTGACATGGGTCCCACCGCATAGTTCCATTGATACGCCAGGAAAGTCAAGAACGCGGACTTCATCGCCGTATTTTTCCCCAAACATTGCAACTGCACCTTTGGCTTTTGCTTGGTCTATGGGCAGAATTTCAATTACAGCAGAATGTGCTTCGGCGATCCAGGTGTTGATAGTTTCTTCCACCTGTTCTAATTCTTCTAGTGTGACAGCACGAGGACAGTTAAAGTCGAAGCGTAAGCGGTCGAAATCTACTAAGGAACCGGCTTGGGATATTCCTTCATCAACAACTTTCTTTAATGCTGCTTGCAGTAGGTGGGTAGCGCTATGGTTTGCTTGAGCGCGACGACGACAACTCCGGTCAATTTGGGCGGTAATCTTATCTTCTACTCGCAGGGTTCCCCGTTCGATTTTACCAAAGTGAACGAAGAAATCCGATTCTTTTTTGACGTCGTTAATTCTAACTAACAAGTCTTCACCGGAAAAATAACCGCGATCGCCAATTTGTCCGCCGGATTCGGCATAAAATGGAGTCTGATCTAAAACGATTTGGACTTCCATCCCTGCTTCTGCTTCTTCTTGGGAAATTCCATTTACCAGCAAAGCTTCAATTTTGGAAGTTGCAGTTGCTTCGGTATAACCCAAAAATTCTGTGGGATGAATGTGTTCTGCAAGTTTATCGAGGGAACCTTGTACGGTTAAATCGATGGTTTCATGGGCGTTCTTAGCGCGATCAACTTGTTTTTGCATTTCCACGCCAAAACCATCAATATCTACGGTCAAACCTTGTTCGGCGGCGATTTCTTCGGTAAGTTCTAAGGGGAAACCAAAGGTATCGTAAAGTTTAAAGGCGTCTTCACCGCTAATAACAGTTGTGTTTGCTTGCTTTAATTTTTCAATCACTTCTGCAAGTAGTTTTTCACCCCGTTCCAATGTATCGAGGAAACGTGACTCTTCCCGTTTTAATTCAGCTTTAATTGCATTTTCTCGATTGCGTAGGTCGGGATAAGCATCTTCAGAAAGGGAAATCGCAGCTTCTGCGACTTGTAGAGTAAATTCCCCTTCAATTCCAATTAGTCTACCATGACGTACCACCCGCCTAATTAAGCGTCGTAATACGTAACCTCTACCGACATTAGAAGCACGGATACCGTCAGTAATCATGTGGACAACAGCACGGATGTGGTCGCCAATAACCTTTAATGAAGTTTTAGTTTTTTCATCGGATCCTGCGTAGTCAATTCCCGCAATTTCCCCTGCTTTTTTAATAATCGGAAAAATCAGATCGGTTTCATAGTTATTGGGAACGCCTTGGAGAATTTGCGCCATTCGTTCCAAACCCATCCCGGTATCAATGTTCTGGTTTGCAAGGGGTGCTAAATTACCATCTGCATCCCGGTTATACTGCATGAACACCAGGTTATAAAATTCAATAAACCGGCTATCATCATCCAAATCGATATTCTCATCGCCCAATTCTGGATGAAAATCGTAAAAAATTTCCGAACAAGGACCGCAAGGACCAGTGGGACCGGAAGCCCAAAAATTATCTTCGTTTAAGCGTAAAATTCTCGCCTCTGGAACGCCAATTTTATCCCGCCAAATCGCGTAGGCTTCATCATCTTCATAGAAAACACTGACAGCGAGGCGTTCTGGAGGTAACCCAAAAACTTCCGTGGATATTTCCCAACCCCAGGCGATCGCTTGTTCTTTAAAGTAATCCCCGAAACTGAAATTACCCAACATTTCAAAAAATGTGTGGTGTCGTTTAGTTACTCCAACATTTTCGATGTCGTTAGTCCGGATGCACTTTTGGGAAGTGGTCGCTCGTTGAAATTCGGCTTTGCGCTGTCCGAGAAATATGGGTTTAAAAGGTAGCATCCCCGCGATCGTCAGCAGTACTGTAGGATCTTCTGGTATCAGGGAAGCACTGGGAAGAAGTTGGTGTTCCCTTTGGGCGTAGAAGCTCAAAAATTTAGAGCGTATTTCGTTACCGCTTAGATGTTGGGGAGTTACAGACATTGGTCGTTACTTATGGTTTATTATCTCAATAATATGAAGAAATTATAATTTTAGTTATCCTTGACAAGGATTAGTGTCTCACAGTTAGCTTTCAGCGTAATTCGAACCTAACAGTTCTTATACTCAATTACTTGTGCAACGTAATACCTAGAGCAGAAGGGCGTCGGCAGATCAGCTGGTAACGGCTCCGGATCCGTAGGTAGAGCAGCTATAGGTAGCGCAGCTATAGTTATAGCGTCTAGCTGTGCTACCTACGATTAAGCCTTACGCTAGAGACAAAGCCTCGTGCTGCGCTAAAGTCGTTAGACGCGTCCAACCCATTACCCTGAGGCGCTTCATTACTCATTACTTATTACTTATTACTTATTACTTATTACTTATTACTCATTACTTACTACTCATTTCCCCTTGGGTAAATTTACTCTTGTGCAGCCACCCTATAGTGGCACAATTACTTAATTTTTATTGTACGGTCAGCCTTACCCTTTTAAAGGGAAAAAACTTTCCGTTCACTCTATCACAAGTCGATCGACAATATTAGTTATGGCATTAAAGTTACAAGTACCGGATATTAACTGTAATGGTTGTGCAAAAGCAATTACTACATCAATCCAAGTTATAGAACCCGATGCCAAAGTAGATGTAGATGTAGAAAATAAAATAGTGATAGTAGAATCAAAGACCTCCTCCGAATTTATCAAACAAGCAATAAATGCAGCCGGCTTTGAGATTATTTCCTAGTTGCAGTAAATCCCAAACACTTTTTGCCGCAGGAATATAGTTACTCACTAGGAAAATTATTGTCCAAACCTATCTCAAAAATTTTCCTAGTGGATAGGTTGGTACCTAATTGCTGTTGATAATAGCGTAGATTGTAATTTATCAGACAAAACATTAAGAAAAAATAAATAATTATCTTTAATAAAAAAATTACTAACAATCAAAACTATTTTTTGTTTTAATATTTTGACGACGACTAAACTATCAGTAAAAGTAAATTTCTGCCTATTTCTGCAGAAAACTTTTATTTGTTCTCGAAACTAAACGGAGATTTTGGCATCAGAAAGATGTAGAGTGCAGATTTAAAAACTGGGTATATATAATTTTTTCAATAAGTAATTAGGACTTACGTACTCATTACTTTAGCACTTAGCGCCTAGCGCAGCGTAACGGGTTGGACGCGTCTAACGACGAATGCACGCGTCTGACGACGTTAGCGCAGCAATGCCGTAAGGCTTAACCGCAAGGTAGCGCAGTTATAGCTATAGGCTAGAGCCTGAGGGGCACCTGCAGTGTTTGTACGCATCACGGAAGCTGCATCTCACGTCACGCCGCAGGCTCTAGCTATAGGTATTACGAGTCCCTTCGGGACTTATTTTCATTAGCGGATCCGTAAGGTAGCGGCTCCGGATCCGTAGGTAGCGCAGCTATAGGTAGCGCAGCTATAGCTATAGCGTGACCGCAAGGTCATTGGTCTGAAATACTGTTTTCTCGCGGAAACACTTTGCTAACCTATCGTCGCAATGACCGTATTTAGTTTATCCATGGTGTAAGTCTTGAAGTAATTTTAAGTAAATAACTTTGCTTATCTACTTGAAGAACAAAAATGTTTTCCAGAATTCACAAATATTTATATTAGTCTTGATAAATTTATTCAAGTACCATTACTGAGCTATGGATGGAACTTTATTTTTTAGCCCTGGTTTTTACTTATTTTCAAGATTCACATCATGAGAAAATGTACTGCTGTAAAGAAGCCAAAAGAACGACTACAGTAGGATTTCAATACAATAGAGCGTAAACACAGCAAATGTTAAAAGAGGTTTTACTTGTAACTGAGAGCAGAGATTTTTTATTTAAATATTTAGTATCAAATCTAACTAAAGTGTGATGACGATATTTTTAACTCAAGATATCTACAAATAATGCAAGCATTCAGATATTACTAAAGTCTAATGACAAAATTATTAAATTGAAATATCAGTCTCATTTGAATAAGTAAGCTAGGAAACACTCATTGCTTAGAAATTCATATAAGATTTTTTTTATGCTCAACGTATATCGGTTTTTACTGATAAGTAAATCTTTTTAAGTGTGCTAAATATGATGAAGAGCAAAACTGATTTTTATTAAATTCAGGGAATGGGAATGTTGTTAAAATCTTGGATTTGCGAAATATTACTCGTTTATATTAAATCATATGCTGATTCATGGCTCCATATGAAATATCAGATTGATGCTATAAAAATCCTTAAATATAAGTATTGAATAGAAAATACATACTATAAATGTTGGTAGCAATTAAACATATTAGTCCCTTGAAAATACTGTTTAGCTGTTTAAATCATATTTAATTTTCAGTATTTTTACTGTTTTAAATAAGTGCTATTTCGACAGAAATTATGTATCAGAAATAAAAATGTCAACAATACTCGTATAGATAAAAATTTTATTAGGAGAAAAATGAAAATACCTGCTGAACCTATAAAGAAAAGAATAAGATATCCGTTAATTCCCTAACCTTAAAAATACGGGCAAACCGAAAAATAACTGTGGATATCAGTGAAATTTACGAATTTTTAAACAGCCTAAGTTGAAGTAATCTGAGAAGCAAAAGTAATAAGATGAACATTTCCATTTTTGTCTTTGGAAATGACAAATTTATAGCTACACTCCCCAAAGAAATTCGTGACACAAACGTTTTCAGTATTGAAATGATTACCAATCTGAACGAGGCGGTGTCGCGGATCCAAAACTTTCCTCCAGACGTCATTCTTGTCCAAGCTAGTCAAGATGGAAGTATGGAATTATGCAACTGGTTAAAAGAACAGACAAAGCTATCGTGGATATATTGTATTTTGCTCGAAGACCGTCCTCGGTTGGTTGATGCTCGTACGGAACAGAGTCGTGAATGGGAGTTGGATGTAACTTGTACAGCCCTCAGACAAGGTGCTGATGCTTATATTTGGTACTCTTTAGAGGAACTCAGGAATTACCCCAACACAAAGAATGTCGAATCTGATATTAGCCATCGTTTATTGCTAGCACAGTTAACTGTAGGTTTCCGTAAAGCACAAAAATATCGAGATTTAATCCGTACCAATGACGTACTTTCCGCAATCGCTTTAGCTGATTCGTTAACGGATTTTAATAATCGTCGTGCTTTGGAATGGGAGTTACCCAAACATATAGACAAAGCACGAACTACTAAAAAACCTCTAAGTCTAATTATTTTAGATGTAGATTATTTTAAGAGAGTTAATGATAATCATGGGCATTTAGTAGGCGATCGATTATTGCAATTATTGTGTACTCGCTTGCGTTACAATCTCCGCTATCAAGATACTCCATTTCGTTATGGAGGTGAGGAGTTTGTCATTCTGTTAAGCGATACTACAAGTCAAGAAGCTTACACCGTTGCTCGTCGTCTAAATCATGTAGTTAGCGACCAACCGTTTGCAATTAATAGCAACTTAAAGATTGACATTACAATTAGTTTGGGAACGGCAAGTTTACGCGCTGAGGATGACCCTGAAGGTATTAATTTATTGGATCGTGCTGACCGATATTTATTACAAGCTAAATCAAATGGGCGTAACTGTGTAATTTCCTGTAATAACAGTAGTACTAGCAGCGTATCCAATTCTCATACTCCACACTTAAGAGTCGTATCGTCTTGACAATCTGCCGTCTCATGAGGGAGATTCTTATACCGATTTTGATGTTGCTACACTTAAAACGCGTCAAGCGAGCGTTTGTAAAAGGGAACGGGGAACATATTCAAAGAATTGATGTGTAGCGGTGTTTTTTGAAATTAGTTGGTATTATTTGGATGCTTTTAAACATTCGCTAACTGATTTTCTCTGATGCATTGCATCAACAAGGTTTTGATAGTTAGACAAATTGTCTTGAATTAAGGTTTTTGCTTGCAAGGTGTAAAAACGTAATTTTTGCTTGTTGTTGTTTGGGGAAAATCCTAAGGAATTGAGAATCGCATTTAGCTTACTTTTATCGTCCGCACCACCCTCGACTTCATCATAAACTAGTTTCTCAGCAGCAATCCCAGCCATTAGTACGGTACAGTAGCGATCCAACATTTGGGCGCTAATATGACCTGCTTCCACTTGCTGTGCTAGTTCTTCATCGTCAAAACTTACCCCACCTTGTCCTAACTGATTTTGTTGTAAAGCCTCCCAAGCACTTAGAGTATAACCTGTAACGGCAACTCCTAATAAAGAAGCAACAAGGAAATGTCCTGCTTCGTGGTGGACAATACGTTCTCTATACTTGGGAGAAAAGCGAGCTATTGAGTCTAATACTAAGTTTCCTCCTTTTCCTTCCCAGGCAAAGTTATCTATACTTGCAATTCCTAATACAGCAAAAGTTACGATCGCAGGAATTGTCTGTGAAATATTCAACAATGGTCCCAACAAGGTGGACATAGTCATTGCAAACACGGAGATAGCGATTAAGTTAATAGCTACTTGGCCCATTTTCAGATTTTATTAATTCAACTTAATATTTCTTAATTATGTAACAAGGTGAGCTTTTCAGAACATATCTTCAGAAATATTTTCCTTGCCATATGCACAAAATTCCCTTCATAGGCAAAATATGCTTTTAAATATCATTACTTTCAATACAGTTAGATAAAGCGTATTGCAGATTTGCTCGGAATTTATTTTTATCTTCCTATCGTAAAACTTCCCGAGCAATAGCATCACCTCACGTAGGATATTAGAAGAACACACAGTAAACTTAGCTAAAATCCACAAAATCAAACTCACACGTATCGCTACATAACCATGCTACTGCCATTCGTTTCCAAGGATATTTGTCAGAGTAATTATTAGAAATATTATTAGAAATTTATCTAAATGCTTTGCTTGTAAACCCAAATACATTTAAGTTACCACAACTACATTTGTTATCCCCGTAAATTAGGCAATATAGCTTATCTAATACTGAGTGACAATAAGTGCTATAATCTACAAGATATGCACAGTAAACTAATCAATTATTGTCTCATTTTGCGAACTTTTTGTAAGTAATATTACAGGAGACAAAACTATTTTTAATAGTTAAGAAACTATAAGTTTTTAGGAAAATGTAGTTTTAGTGTTGATTCCAGTATTAACGAAAAGCCAGTTTATAAACTATAGATGAAGATACGTGTAACTCAATTTCATTTAAATAAATATTATGATTTTCATTGCAAAATGTATCAGATGAATACAGAATTTTCAGTGTTTACGCAGTAATATTTTTATTATTTATTTGATAGAGTAATAAGAAATGAATTAACTGTAAGAAATTTTTGTAAAATAAAAAAATGTATTTAAAATTTAGAGAATTTTCTTTTAAAAGCCAAACTAAGTAAATAATTTGCTCCCATAAGTAGGTGATATTTCTCAATTATAAGTAACGATATATTTAACTTACCATCAAATTAGGAAAAAACATATTATCGATACTGCATAAAAAGCATAAATAAGAACTTTATTTTGATTCAATAGTACAGTTATGATACATTCAATCTTGACTTATATTGGCATATTAGTTTATTTGTTAATGGCTATTTGTTTTTTTAGAGAATGGCTAGATTTTTATCTTGCAGATAAAGACATGAATTCAAATGAGAGGTTTTTCTCTGGTATTGTCCTAGTATTAGGAAGTTTTTTATGGATTGTATTTGTTCCTTTGGCATATTTGGAACTTCTTAAATTCCATAAGAAAAATAAGAAAATCATCGAATTTATGATGGATAACAATAGTATTTACGAAAAGTGAAATTTGGAAGTGAAATTTGGATATAATTTTCAATTTTTATTTAAAATCAGGTGTTGCACCAAAAGTGAATGAAAATTTATTTATGTGGAGATTTTAGAGGCGTAACATTGTTGCGTCTCTATATTATGTGAATTTATAATAACCGTTAATTAACTCTTTTGGCCCTCTTGCTTCAGTATTGTACTGCGATGAACTAAAGTGCTTGTGATTTCAAAAAAGAATCATGCTTTAATTCCTAAATAAACAATCCCGATTTACGATGGATGAAATTAGAGTAATAATAAATCGCCTGAATAAAGGGCTTTCTGATGTAGTAGTGGGACAATCCACCCTGATACATCAGTTTTTGATTGGCTTGTTAGCAAATGGGCATATAATTTTGGAAGGAGTACCAGGAACGGGTAAAACTCTGCTAGTAAAGGTATTTGCGCAACTCATACAAGCTGATTTTCGACGCATTCAGTTAACCCCAGATGTTTTACCTGCGGATATCACCGGTACTAATATTTTTGATTTGAATAGTCGTAGTTTTACTTTAAAAAAGGGTCCAGTTTTTACAGAGGTATTACTCGCAGACGAAATTAACCGCACACCACCTAAAACCCAAGCAGCATTGCTCGAAGCAATGGAGGAAATGCAAGTCACGTTAGATGGGGAAAGTCTTCCATTACCTGAATTGTTTTCTGTGGTGGCGACACAAAATCCATTAGAATTTGAAGGAACTTATCCTTTACCAGAAGCACAATTAGATCGATTTTTATTTAAATTAACAGTAGAGTATCCGGATAAAGCAGCAGAAAAGCAGATGTTACTCAATCGTCAAGCAGGGTTTGCTGCACGACGTCTTGATATTTCCCAAATCCAGCCCATAGCTACAGTAGAAAAAATATTACAAGCAAGGCAAAAAGTTAAAGAAGTAAAAGTATCTGAAGCGATTATAGATTATTTGTTAGCTTTAGTTGAATTATCCCGTAAATATCCTGATTTAGCTTTGGGTGCATCGCCTCGCTGTGCTGCTGCATGGTTAGTAACATCTCAAGCTGCTGCATGGTTAGCAAATCGAGACTTTGTGACTCCGGATGATGTTAAAGCTGTGGGGATACCTTTGTTACGACATCGTCTTATTTTGAAACCAGAAGCAATGTTGGATGGTTTACATATCGATGAAGTAATTACGTCTATTCTCAATCAAGTACCAGTACCGAGGTAAGTATAGCGCAAGTCAGGAGTCACGAGTCACGAGTCACGAGTCAGAAGTCAGGAGTCAGGAGTCAGAAGTCACGAGTCAGGACAGACCGCGCTTACAGCGAGCAGGAGTCAGGAGTCAGAAGTCAGGAGTCAGGAGTCAGAAGTCAGGAGTCAGGAGTCAGAAGTCAGGAGTCAGAAGTCAGGACAGACCGCGCTTACAGCGAGCAGGAGTCAGGAGTCAGAAGTCAGGAGTCAGAAGTCAGGAGTCAGGGATTAAGAGTAATAAATTACTTATTACTTATTACTTATTACTTGTTACTTGTTACTTGTTACTCATTACCCCCCCATTAATTGTTATGTTACCTTCCAAAAAAGTTTATCTCTTACTATTACTGGCTGTTTTTATTGCGATCCCATTAGCTATCTTGTTTGGAGTTGGGGTGAGTATTAGCTTGATACTATTATTTGATGGAATTGTATTGGGTTTAATGGCGATCGATGGGTTAATGACACGACGCAATCGAGTTGATGTAACGAGAAAGTTAGAACCGCGACTGTCAATTGGTAGGGATAATCCAGTATTACTTAGTGTAAAATCTTCAAGTGCTAATGCCATCATTCAAGTTTGCGATCGCTACCCCAGTAACTTTAATGTTTCTAAACCAGTCTTACGTGCTGTTGTTCCAGCTAATAGTACGAAGGAATTAACTTATACAGTCCACCCTAAGGAGCGAGGAGAATTCAATTGGGGAGATATTCAAGTCAGACAACTTGGTGCTTGGGGATTTGCATGGGACGATTGGAAAATTCCTCAAACCTTGAAAACTAAAGTTTATCCCGATTTAGTTGGATTGCGATCGCTTTCGGTTCGTTTAACTTTGCAGTCTTCTGGAACGATACGTCAATTAAGACAAAAAGGTATAGGTACTGAGTTTGCAGAATTACGCAACTATCGAACGGGTGACGACCTAAGGTTAGTTGATTGGAAAGCTACTGCTCGTCGTTTGGGTGCAAATGGAAATGCAACTCCTTTGGTGCGGGTATTGGAACCAGAACACGAACAAACTTTACTAATATTGTTGGACCGAGGTCGACTAATGACTTCCCAAGTTTCTGGTTTACAACGCTTTGACTGGGGTTTAAATGCAACTTTGTCCTTAGCACTTGCAGGTTTAAATCGTGGCGATCGCGTGGGGGTGGGTGTATTTGACCGACAAATACATACATGGATTCCTCCGGAACGAGGACAACAACATTTAAATCGTTTAATTGACCGTCTGACACCAATTCAACCTGTTTTATTAGAGTCGGATTATTTAAGTGCTGTTACTAAGGTGGTACAACAGCAAACTCGACGTTGTTTAGTGGTGATTATTACGGATATTGTCGATGTGACTGCTTCAGGGGAGTTATTAACTGCTCTTTCCCGACTCGCACCGCGCTATCTTCCATTTTGTGTGACATTGCGCGATCGTAAAGTTGATGACCTAGCAAATACTTTTACAAAAAATATTACCGGAAGTTACGAGCGTGCTGTAGCTTTAGATTTATTAGCACAACGAAAAGTTGCATTTGCTCAACTCAAACAAAAAGGTGTATTGGTTCTTGATGCACCCGCAGATGGAATCACTGAACAGTTAGTAGATAGATATTTGTTGATTAAAGCACGCAATCAATTGTGAGATTATTTTTATTTCTAAGGATTTACAATATTAATTCCTAGAAGTATTTTCGTTATTAATTTTAGTTATTTCAGCCAGCCAAGTAAATAAAATAATCCCAAAAAAATCAGCGGCTAAATCGACTAAATCAAAACTGCGGTTTGGTGAAAATATTTGTAAACACTCTTCAATTAAAATAAAAATACTAATAATTATTGGTGTCAGAGGAAGAGAAAATTTTAGGGTGTTGAGACTTATTTTGACTTTGCGTTTGTTAAAAGCTAAGTGTCCCAAAAAAGCTGAGAATCCCATCAATAGAAAATGCAGAATAGTATCGTAGTAGGGGAAATGCTTAATTTCATTAGGGATAATTTTTAAATATGCTGAAATAGATATTGCTAAAATTATTCCAATGTAAATATAAAACGCAATCTTCCAAAAACGATGGGATTTCATCATTAAGTTATATTTAAGTATATTTATGTCAAGTCTGTTGTAACATTTTTTAGGTAATTGGTAATTGGTAATTGGTCATTGGTAATTGGTAATTGGTAATTGGTAATTGGTAATTGGTAATTGGTAATTGGTAATGAGTAAATTTTTGCTCCTGACTCCTGATTTCTGACTTCTGACTTCTGATTTCTGACTTCTGACTTCTAAATTAAGTTTCCAAATTAGCTTGTTCCAATAACCAAGGATCTACAGGTTGTCCATCCTTGCGTTTTAAGTCAATTTCAATTGCAATTATTTTCCCCGAACCCGGAGGTGCAGGTTTTTTATGGAAAGTAATTTCATAATCATGGGGATTTTGACCTTTTTCTTTTAACCAATCTTGCACTTTTGTTGTTGCAAAGAAAGATTGTCCTTGGTCAAACATTTGGGTAATTTGCATTTGCAATGAGTAAGGATTTAAACGACCCATCTTTCACCTTCTTTGTAAAGTAGTTTATAGTTAATTGGCTTTCTGACTCTAATTTACTATAATTATTTTTGTACGGCAGGGAGTGCCGGAATTAACGCTTGAGGAGCTAGTTGAGAGACTAGGATAACACAGATCCCGGATATGTTCTGTGTGCCCAAGAAACTTAAACTTTTGTTTAATGTACTCCACAATTTTATATGTGAAAAAAGGCAGACAAAATGTCTGCCTTCACAAATTTTTGTACAAAAGAATAGATAATAGGTTTGGATAAAGAGTGCATATTAGTGCATACCAACAAATTGTAAATTTTGGTATGAATTATTTTTTGGGAAGCTTCTAAACCTCTTAGCTGATATTTTGTCACATTCTTACCCTTGATAAGTAAGTATTCTGAGTCTCGAAAAATTGGTTACAGGCGATCGCAAGCCTTAATGTCTTCCTGAAAATTGAATTTGCATAAGTCCCAGGAAACCTCACTTAGTACTAAGAATAACGATCGGTAAGCATCAGGGTAATGCTCAAATCTTCATGAGTCTATTTATCATTTTTTATTTTTTGATAGATAAATAAGACCGCACGGAGAATTTTTCGTAAAACTGTTAACAAAAACTGAATCACTGGTATTGAGGCAAACCAAGTGTTTTTCTCACCTGAAGTTAAAAATAGTACTCTATTTACTTTATCTCTCACTTTCAATGTTCATAAAAATACAAAAATTAGCCGTGACAGTAGTCCAACGGCTTAATAAACAGATCGAGCGGAGAATATTCAAAACATCTCGCAGCTTAAAAAAGACGACTGCGATTACCGCTTTAGTAATGGTAATGATATTAGCTGGAAATTCTGTTTCAGCACAAATTTCCTCTATCAAACCCCTAGGTGAGATAGGGATTCCCAAACCAGATAATATTAATCGATTCATTAAAGATAAAACAGCTGCAATTGCTCTAGGGAAAACCCTATTTTGGGATATGCAACTTGGTAGTGATGGGGTTCAATCCTGTGCTAGTTGTCACTTCCATGCTGGGGCTGATAATAGGTCGAAAAACCAAATTAATCCAGGTCCGGGGAATAAATTTGATATTGCATCTGCACCAAATTATCAGTTAAAACCATCAGATTTCCCGTTTCATAAATTAGAGAATCCAAATGATGCTTCCTCTAAAGTGATATCTGATGTCAATGATGTTGCTGGTTCTCAAGGAGTGTCTCGAGCGAGATTCATTGATGTTCAACCCGGTAGTGACAAGGATAAAACTACTCCTGTTCGAGACGAAGTTTTCAATGTTGGTGGTGTTAACGTGCGTAGGGTAACAGATCGCGATACACCAACTGTCATCAATTCAGTCTTCAATTTTCGTAATTTTTGGGACGGACGAGCGCAAAATATTTTCAATGGAGTAAATCCTTCTGGTTTAAGAGACAGTAATGCTTTTGTTTTGGAAGCTCAAAACAGAAGACGACTTAGAGATGTTCGAGTCAGAATTAACAATTCATCTTTAGCTTCCCAAGCTGTGGGACCACCAGCAAGTTCTTTTGAACTGAGTGCAGAAGTGGAACCTATTATTTCGCCATCTACTGTGGAATTATCTGATTCAGAGGATCGAATTGAAGTACGAGATAGTCAAGGTCGAACTATTAATCGTGGTTCTGCAACAGAGGGAGTAGAAGCAGCACCAGATGTTGACGAACAGAGACGTTCTCGAAGACCTAGAAGACAAAGACCTCCCCGAAGACCCAGACGAAAATTTAGAAGCGTGGGGAGAAAACTAGGTAAGAAAATGCTTGCTGTTAATCCTCTTAATAAACAGGTCGTTGCTAGTGACGACAGCGTATTAGGCAGCTTCAGCAAATTTCCCCAGTCCGGGATTAACAAGTCCTACGAGGAAATGATTCAACAAGCTTTTCAACGACAATGGTGGGACTCGAATATTGTTGTCCGGGTCGATCCAAAAACTGGAAGGCGAAGATTTAGACGCAATCCGAGAAATAGACCGCTCTCAACTAATGAGTTTACCCTTGCAGAATATAATTTTGCTTTGTTTTTTGGGTTAGCGGTGCAAGAATATGAATCTACTCTAGTTTCTGACCAAACACCCTTCGATCAATTTCTCAGTGGGGATAAAAATGCTTTAACTCCAGAGCAGCAAAGAGGATGGGATATTTTTCAAAATAAGGGGTTATGTATCAGTTGTCATGTCGGTTCAGAATTGACTGCTGCTTCTGTTAGTAATGTAGCTCGTCAGCAACGGATTCTACGTCCACCCGCTCCTGCTCCTAATCCTGTGGTGGGAGATACTGGTTTTATTAATATTGGTGTTCGACCTGTTGCAGAAGACCTTGGAGTTGGAGGTAAAGACGAATTTGATAATCCTCTTTCAGAAGCAAGACTTGCTTTACAAGGTACATTTGAACGACTTTTGGGTGAAAAACCACCAATTATTCCCAAAAATGAACAAGATATCGCTGCAGATGGGGCTTTTAAAACCTCTGGACTTCGCAATGTGGAACTGACTGCTCCTTATTTCCATAATGGTGGTCAGTTGACCTTGGAACAGGTGATTGAATTCTATAACCGGGGTGGAGACTTTGGAAGAAATCTTCCTCCGCTTAATCTTTCTGCAGATGAGAAGAAATCACTGGTTGCTTTTATGAAGGGTTTGACTGATGAGCGAGTTAGATTGCAAAAAGCACCTTTCGACCATCCACAGCTATTTGTTCCTAATGGACATCCAAACGACGAACAAAATGTGATTCCAGATCCGGATATTCAGGGAGAGGATGGAACTAAACAAGCGAAAGATGACCTTCTGGAAATACCTGCTGTTGGTCGTGGTGGTGGTAAACCTTTACCAAACTTTTTAGGAGGTTAATTTTTTATTGGTAATTGGTAATTGATAATTGGTAATTGTTAACTGTAGCCCGTAAGGACGTGGCGTTAGCCATAAACTGTTAGCGCCTAGCGGTTAGCGTACCGGATCCGCAAGGTAGCGCAGCTATAGGTATTGCGTGCGCGACCTAGCGCAAGCGTACTGTAAGTATTGCGCATTAACTGTTAACTGTTAACTGATAACTGATTTTCCCATTAGCTATTACCCATTACCAATTGTCAAAATTATTTTTCTCCCCAGTCAGATGCAACTTCCAAAGCTGCTGCTACTACCCGATAATTCTCATCTTGTTGCAGTTTGGCAATTAAACCCCTAGCTTGCAAGTCCTGGGAATTTTGCAGTGCATAAGCCACTTTCCAGCGCGATCGCCAGTTTTCATCCCCTGCAAGTTGCGCCAATAAATCTAAGGCTCGATCTTTTACAGACGATTTTAGCAGTTGACCTAAAGCAGAAATACCTGTTTGTTTAACTGTTTCTGTTTCATCCTGGAGTGCAAGTGTTGCGACTGATAATAATATCTCATAGCAATCGGTTTCCACAAGCAGAGAAATAACCGTTTGACGAACTAACCAGTTGTTAGAAACTTCAAATAATTTTTGTAAGATTGGAATTGCGCGATCGCCAAACTCAAACAAAGAATTAGCAGCTTCCGCCAAAACATTGGGGTCTTTTTCTTGTTCTATAATCTGTTTGAGTGTTTGAAACGAAGCTTCGGTGGTATAGTTACCAAAACCCATTACAGCCAGACGGCGCAAGCCAAAATCTCTTTCTGAAACTAACCTTTGTAAAACTGGAACAGCAATCTCTGCAGGAAACTCTGCTAATTCATCCAAAGCTTCTTTGCGTTGGTTAAGTGTTTCTGCACGCAGGTTAATCTCAATTTGCTCAATGGGATCTTGGTTCATTTTGCTAGCTAAATTCGGAGTATAATAAGAGCGATTTAATGGTCGTCTAATTACCCAATATAGAGCTGCCTCTATCAAACTTTATCCCTTATGAAATGGGAATTATCAGAGACAAGGTAAGTGAGAACGAAAGAGAATTATGGGTAAATTAGAGAACACACCTTCGATCTCAAGCTCTAAAAATTAACATA
The DNA here is from genome assembly GCF_001456025.1 of Mastigocoleus testarum BC008. Lineage (GTDB taxonomy): Bacteria > Cyanobacteriota > Cyanobacteriia > Cyanobacteriales > Nostocaceae > Mastigocoleus > Mastigocoleus testarum. Next base: position 39,984 of record NZ_LMTZ01000158.1, on the reverse strand, counting down.
GCAGAGATTGGCCATTGGGGATTAGGGATTGGGGATTAGGTAATGAGTAATGTTAGCGCCTAGCGGTAGCGTACCGGATCCGTAGGTAGCGCAGCTATAGGTATTGCGGGGCGCGACAGCGCACAGTAATGAGTAATGGGTAATGAGTATGGGTGATGGGTTATTTGTAACTTTTTACTGTTACTCCTGAATCCTGTACAGACGTAGCATGCTACGTCTTTACCACTTTTGAATTTTGACTTTTGACTTTTGACTTCTACCCAAACCCTCCTCCCCCTGGAGTTTCAATAATAAAAATATCTCCTGCTTCCATTTCGACTGTAGCTGTGGGGTCTAAGTCTTCTTGTTTTCCATTTTGACGCTGGATGCTGTTGTGTCCTATGAGTCCCGGTTCTCCACCGTTTAAGCCAAAGGGAGGGGTGTTTCTATGTCCGGAAAGAATGTTTGCTGTCATGGGTTCGAGGAACTTAATACGGCGAATAACGCCATTACCACCGGAATGCTTTCCTTTCCCACCGCTATTTGGACGCAAACTAAAGTTTTCTAGGAGTACGGGATATCTAGTTTCTAAAACTTCTGGGTCGGTTAAGCGTGAATTCGTCATGTGGGTTTGGACTGCGTCTGTACCGTCAAAGTCTGCACCTGCACCGGAACCACCACAGATTGTTTCATAGTACTGATATTTTTCATTCCCAAAGGTAAAGTTATTCATGGTTCCTTGGGATGCAGCCATAATTCCCAAAGCGCCGTATAAAGCATCGACAATTGCTTGTGAGGTTTCGACGTTACCTGCAACTACTGCTGCTGGGTAGGCTGGATTAAGCATGCAACCTTGGGGAATGATAATTTCTAAAGGTTTCAAACATCCAGCATTGAGGGGAATATTATCATTTACTAGGGTGCGAAAGACGTATAATACTGCTGCTTGGGTTACTGCTTTGGGGGTATTAAAGTTACTATTTAGTTGATTTGATGTATCTGTGAAATCAATTTTGGCGCTACGATTTTCTTTATTGATTATGACTTTAACTTGAATTTTGGCTCCGTTGTCCATTTCATAGCAAAATAAGCCATCTTTTAAAACATCAATTGCTTTTCTTACTGCTAATTCGGCATTATCTTGCACAAATTGCATGTAAGCTTGGACTGTTTCAAGTCCGTATTGTGCGACCATTTTATGGAGTTCTTGAACTCCCCTTTCATTGGCGGCGATTTGGGCTTTGAAGTCGGCGATATTTTGGTTGGGGTTACGAGCGGGATATTGATGATTTAAGAGTTTTTCCCTAACTAAAGTTTCTTGGAAATTCCCTTCTTCAACTAGGAGAAAATTATCAAATAAAATTCCTTCTTCTTCTACTGTGGTACTGTGGGGAGGCATAGAACCGGGAGTGATTCCGCCAATGTCTGCTTGGTGTCCGCGAGAAGCGAGGTAGAAGATGGGGGGATGGGAGATGGGGGAAGAAAATACTGGGGTAGTTACTGTGACGTCAGGAAGATGTGTTCCTCCGTTGTAGGGATTGTTGGATAAATATACGTTTCCTGGTTTGATGCTGTCGCCTTTGTCTTGAATTAAACTACGGACGCTTTCGCTCATTGACCCTAAGTGTACGGGTATATGGGGGGCGTTTGCTACTAGTAAACCGGAAGTGTCGAAGATTGCGCAGGAGAAATCTAGGCGTTCTTTTATGTTTACTGATGCTGCTGTGTTTTGCAGCACGATTCCCATTTGTTCGGCGATGAATTGATAGAGGTTTTTGAATATTTCTAGGCGAACGGGGTCGGGTTTTGATGTTATTTTCATTTTTTGTTTATAAATTAAAATAGTTTAGTCAATAGCTATTGTTGCCAAAATAGTACTCCAGAGACGTAGCATGCTACGTCTCTACAAATTTTGTGGATTTACCATTTAATTGAAATTGGTAGTTCTACGTTGACCTTCTGTGAATCCAAAATTTTTGAGAACTGCAGCTTCTGGTGCTAATGGTTCAACGCAAACAAAAATATGATCTAATTCAAGTTGCATATTCTCATCATCCCTCCAGATAATCAATTATCCGATTTATTGTAGGGTGCTGTTAGGCGCAAGCCGTAACGCACCGTTATCTATCCCCACATGGATCGCAAGCCGTAACGCTGTTGTCAAAGAAACCGTAGAACTTGAAGAAGGGCTGTCGCCCTCATATGATGAAAATTCCACGGGATAATTTATTATTTGAAGTCCCTTATGTTCCCCGACGAGAGCGAAGACCATCGGGTATATGATGGCGATCGCCTAATGTTTCTAACAAGGGACCATTGACGTCAAACTTAACCATACTTACTGACGCGACCAAAATATTTACCCGGTAGCGATAGCGTCCCAAATCGATTCCTAGTAAACTGCAAAGCATAATCCGAATCGTGGCTTTATGGGAAACTACTAAAACGTTACCTTGGGGATGTTTTTCTTGAATTTCAGCAATTACAGGCATAGAGCGGTTAGCAATATCTACCGCAGTTTCTCCACCTAGCGGTGCATTCCAAGCCGGTTCTGTCAACCATTTTACATAGCTTTGTGGGTAATTCTCTTGGGCAAAGGATTTACTGTGGGTTTCCCATTCGCCGTAACTACCTTCTCTAAGTCCGTCACGTAACTGCATATCCATACCAATAGCATCACAAAATGGCTTGGCAGTTGCAATTGTGCGCTTCATCGGGCTAACATAGACTGCTTCCCACTTCAATTTTTGGTAGACATTGGCAAAACTAGATGCCATCTGCATTCCTTCAGAGGTCAACTCCGCATCAGTTTCACCGCAGAAATTACCACTCTGACTAAAAGTCGTTTCTCCATGTCTGAGTAGATATAAATTGAGTGTCATAGCTTGTATGGCGATTAGGATAAAGGAGATTGTGCAAAAATAAAATATCATCAATCGCGTTCTCGAGTGTGTACCTTTGGTACAGACTGAGGTTGAACTTTTTAGGGAATGGCTAGTGACATTTTACCCGTGGTTGTATCAGTAGGATAGGACTTTTCTAACTCAATGTGTGTATTAACAGAAGCTGAGTTTCGGGGTGAAGCGGGACATTCATAAACAAATGGTATTAAGCAATACGCTCTAATATCAAATGATTGCGTTCGGTTAACTTTGCTTCCCATTCCGGCTCAACTACAATGGTGCTAATTTTTTCTACAATAATTGCAGAACCTTTAATAGCATCCCCCGGTTGCAAGTCTTCCCGTCGATAAACCGGAGTATCGTACCATCGATCCACACTAAACATCTTTACTATTTCAACTGGTGTAGGAATTTCATCTACTCCACGGGTACGACTAATTAAAGGTTCTGCGGGAGTATCCATTTTCTGAATCACTTCGACTGAGCCTGATTCTACTATTAATGCTTTTTCCGATTGCACGAAACCGTACCTTAATTTATGCTCTTTCTCAAAATCAAGACGCATCGTTTCCACATTTTCAACAAAATCAACGCTTAAAGTTGAACTTGTCCCCTCATACTTCAGATTAAGCTTTCTAATTATTTCCCGTTCGTATATCTCTGCGCTAACTTCCCCGTTACTCAATTCCTCCTTCCCTCGTTTCTCCAAAATTTTCATTAACTGCTGTAGCTCAGGAGCTAATTCTTTATCTAAAACCTTTTCTACTCCTGCTTCTCTCATCGCCCTGATATCTGCTAGACCCATTCCATAAGCAGAGAGAACCCCAGCATAAGGATGCAAAAATATCTTGGTCATTCCTAAAGTATCAGCTATTAAGCAAGTTACCTGCGCTCCAGCACCACCAAAACAGCAAAGGACGTATTGAGTGACATCATAACCCCGTTGCAAACTGATTTTTTTGATTGCATTTGCCATATTTTCGACTGCGATCGCAATAAATCCAGCTGCTACTTGTTCGGGTGTAGAAGTGTTTCCGGTTGTTGCTGCAATATCTTGAGCTAGTTGAGCAAATTTCTCAGTGACGATATCTTTATCTAAAGGTAAATTACCATCAACTCCAAAAACAGCTGGAAAATATTGGGGATGAATTTTTCCTAACATCACATTAGCATCGGTTACTGTTAATGGTCCCCCACGTCGGTAAGAAGCAGGTCCGGGATTTGAACCTGCAGATTCTGGTCCCACGCGATAACTAGAACCATCGAAAAATAAAATTGAACCGCCACCTGCTGCAATGGTATTAATTGCTAAGACGGGAACTCGCATCCGCGCTCCGGCGATTTCCGATTCTAGTTGACGTTCGTATTCTCCTTTGAAGTGGGCGACATCTGTACTGGTTCCACCCATATCAAAAGTGATTATCTTCTCAAAACCCGCCCTTTTACTAGTTTGTACTGCGCCGACAATCCCCCCAGCTGGACCGCTTAAAATACTATCTTTTCCTTGGAATTGTTCCGCTGCAACTAAACCCCCGTCAGACTTCATAAACATGAGTTTGACTCCGGGTAATTTACTAGCGACTTGGTTAACATAGCGACGCAGTATTGGAGTTAAGTATGCATCGACAACTGTTGTATCTCCCCTGCTAACCAATTTCATCAGAGGACTGACTTGATGGGACACAGATATCTGCGTAAATCCGATTTCTTGGGCGATTTGGGCTACCTGTTGTTCGTGGGAAGGATAGCGATCGCTATGCATGAAAACTATAGCACAACTACGAATTCCCCCATCGTAAACCGCTTGTAAGTTTTTCCTTACTCGTTCAACATTGAGTGGAATTAATTCATTACCTCGAGCATCATACCTTTGTTCGACCTCGATTACCTCCTCGTAAAGCATTGTAGGTAAAATTATTTGACGAGCAAAGATATCAGGACGATTTTGGTAACCAATTCGCAAAGCATCTTTGAAACCTTTGGTAATTAAAAGCGCAACCCGGTCTCCTTTTCTTTCTAAGAGTGCATTGGTTGCGACTGTAGTTCCCATTTTTACTACTTCAATTGCTGCGGTGGGAATGGCTTCGTTCCTTGAAAGTCCGAGAATATCGTGAATACCTTGAATCGCAGCATCTTGATATTGTTCGGGATTTTCTGAAAGTAATTTATAAACGATTACCCATTGTTGGTTAGGAAGAGGAACAATTAAAAAACGTTGGGGATGGGTTACAAGTCGATCGATAATCCCTTGGTCATTAGTAGCAGCAACAATATCTGTGAATGTTCCACCCCTATCAGCAAATACTTTTAACATTGTTTGATTAGTCATCATCTGACAGTAGACTAACAAGAGATTTGGGGTGTTGAGAACAGGGCAAACGTATCTAAAATTAACAAAAATAAATGGACAAAAACTTTGATTTATGCAATTGACGTAAAAATAAGATTTTTCGTTAGTCTCATTGTTTTAACCGTGTATGGAAGGTAAAAAATTTCAGACCATAGATTCTCAATTAATAGGATTTAATGCGGAAAAATACGGTTTTATTGAGAAAATGGCATTTTTATTGACAAGATGCGTTCGCCCTGGTGTTGAGAACTAATATTCAAGGCAAGCTAAAATTCAAGCATATAATCTTATTAAGTACGTTAGTAAGAAAAATCATAACTTGTTTGTAATAGCGCTTTAGCGCTAAAGCGCTACTACTAGAAAAATACAGATATTTTATATTTATTTACATAGTTTACTTTTTTCTCGCCTACTTACTTAAGATCGGATTAAATTATTTTTTAGTACTTGATCTTAAGCACAAATGCAATGGATCAAATAACTCATTACCGCACTTTAATCTGAAGTTCCTCTCAAGGAAAAAGCATTCAACTGAAGTAGATTGTTATACTAATTTTAGAGTTGCTTAAATTTGATTTAGTTATGCAGCTTAGGAGAAGTTCAAATGAGTATGGATGATAAAGCCTATGAGCTAGACATCCTGAAACAAGTAATCAGTACTTATCTAAATGATACTGTACCATTTACAGAGGAGGGGTTGAACTCTCTTACTTCCAAACGTGATGAGATTGTTTATAAGATTGCGACAAAAATTTATCACGAGAGTGGGCACAAGCTTGAATTCTCTTTTGCATGCGATACTATTAACTCTCACATCGAAGTATTGAAAACGCGTATCGCAAAGGAGAAAGCCATTGCTTACAAGCGTTTACAGTCTCAAAAAGCTGAGGAAGCTCTACAAAGCGTACAAGAAAATCAAAAAAGAGCACAAGCAGAAAAGCAAAAGCAAAATCGCTTGATTGAGTTGGCTAGAAAACTTAACGAGTCTAAAAGAGATACAAGCATGTCCGATCTCTTTTTTAAAGTCCAAAATATAATCAGCGAGCAGTTATCCGTAGATTTAGATGTAATTAAGTTAAATGCTCATATCTCAAATGATTTGGGAGCTGATGAACTTGATACTTTTGAGCTTGCGATGGCGTTGGAAGAAGAATTTGACATTGAAATACCAGATAATATATTGGGGTCGGTTAAGAGATATCCCCCGTCGTTTAGCAATAGTTTCGGTGATTCAGATCCTGTGGCTTGTACTGTTGGAGAACTCTTGGATTTCATTCACAATTCAATAAAGTAGCTTTGGTTAAGTAAAATTACTTGGGTTAATCAGCAACAACACGCTGCATTTAATTAGGGCTTGCTGAAGAAGTAATGGAAAAACAATATGAAGATTGGTTAGTTATTCGAACAAGAATTAAATATAAGTTTTTGTTGTCTTAGATGAGCTAAATCATAATTTTGAATAATTGTTTCATTGTCCATCCGCAATAAATTTTGGGCTGTAAGTTTCCGTAGCATCACGACAATAATCTAGAAGTGCGTTTAATTCTGCCATAACTTTCTTTGGATTTCGACCTTTAAGGAGAGCAAAAGATACCGCTTCATAGGGATCTCTTCCAGTTTTTCTCACAGTTTCAATTGCAGTTTTATTAGAAAATCCCCGTTGCGCGACTAACCATGCGGCTAAAACATGTCCCGTGCGTCCGATTCCCCCAGAGCAGTGAACTACTACTTTTTCATTTTGGCGATAATCGCAGTTCGGCAAAAACGGTAATATTTCTTGGGTTAACGTTTGGCGATCAGCGAGTTGAAAATCCTCAATCGGTGACCAGCAAACCCGGTCCGTTCCAAATTTCTGTCGGTAAATTCCAAGCAAATCTGAATAGCGATCGAGTTGAGTCTGGGAAAGTAAACAGCAAACATGTTTAATATTTTGACCTTGCATAAACTTAATCCACTCATTCACCCGGTCACTACTGTATCCAGGTCTTGCAGAACCAAACACAATAGTTTCCTTTGGGGAAGCTGCAGCAAATTTGTACATACTATTGAGTTATTGTGTGAAAAATATTAGCTGAAATTGGGGTTTTGATACCTATACAAAATATGTGGGATGTCAGCGTGCATAATATTTTTCTCAAATACAAACCCAATTTTTTGCATTACTCTTTCAGATTTTTTGTTCGTAACTAAGGTATAAGCAACCACGCTTGGATAAAAAAATTCATCAAATGCAATTGATAAGGCTTTTTCCCCTATTTCTACCGCCAAACCTTTTCCCCAAAATTCTGGCATCAGTGCGTAACCAAGTTCAACTTCTTTCCGATTATTTACGACGACCCTCCTGATACCACCACGTCCGACAAAGACTTCAGTTTCCTTATCACAGAATATCCATTGACCATGTCCATAATTTTCCCATTGTTCGCAATTATATTTCATTTTTGCTTTTACTTTTTCTTTGCTCAAAGTTCCTCCCAATGTCGCCATCACTTCTAAATTAGAAGTCATTTCAAGCAATAATTTCCAATGCTCATTGCATATTCTTTCACCTTTTAATCTATCGGTTTCAATTCGCTCAAATTGCATATTCTCAAACTTATTTGTGACTAAGACTATTATTCTTCCGGTCAAGTAGTCTTCTCATTATCTCCCTAGAAAATAATCAATATTATTCTAAAGATTTTTAACCAACCGCATAAGGGGAAAATTGGCGCTTAAAAGAGGAATGAAAACCCAAAACTATATCTGAATTCGGCACACCCATATTTACCAATCTTTTAGCTATAGATTCTTCTGTACCATTATATTGAATCCAAATTTTACCATCTTGAATATCAAAGTGCATTACAGGACCAAATACTCGTTTATCTCCTTGCCAACCAACATAGGCTAGTTGATAATGGTCATGTTCGGAATCAAATATTAACTCCGCTTTTACGGAATCAGTAGTAGTTGAAATTTGGGCGTGTTCTGTCAAGATTTCCTTGATAAATTGTCGATATTGTTCTATCTTATCCATTTCTTTATTTCCTCCAATTTAGGATCGTAAATCATTAATTTGACTTGGTAACGTTTCAGAGAACGTTGGATAAAAGAAAGCTGAAAAAAATCCTGATAAGTTTCAATGGGAATAGCTAAATAAACAATTCGCTCTGGTTCTTGCTCTTCTAGTGCTTGAAAATAATTAAGATATTGACCCAAAGCTGTATGAAATGCACTAATATCTGAATCTCCTATAAAGCTTTTTATTTCTACAGCAATTTTTTCGGAGTCTCGTTCTGCTGCGATCGCACTTTCTGCTGCTAAGTCAATTTGTAATTTGACTGCTTCACTTATGCGGATCGTAAGGGGATCGTGGGTTATCTTCCATCCATCTTTGATTAACGCACTTTTAACTTGTTGATGGAAAACGTCTTTTGCCATTTTGGATGCTCTTCATCCTGATTATGCTTTACTTTATTATTTAATATCAACTTCAAAAAACACTGCTATGTATCAATTTTTTGAATATGTTCGCTGTTACACTCAATTTAGTTTTTTTGGTAATGTAGTGATTGCACGAATCGGTTGCGGCTACTTCTTGGGCTGCGTCGAAATGACGTCAAACTTGCCTTTCATGCGCACGTACATGATGCACTCCTCTCCCCTTTCGCACGAGACCTGATGCACTGACTCTCCTTTGGAACTGAAATAACTTCCCGGCTCCATGGTCTTGACATCGATCTTGCCCGGAACCCGGTGCTTGGGTCGACCCTGGATCGCCACAGCACGAAATGTCGAGCCGTGGCTGCGTATTTTTCCAGTAAATTCAGCTGGTAGTTTGACAAGGGTCCCATTCAACTGATTGTCCTGCGGGTTACCCCAAAGAAAAGCTACCTTTGGTCCATCGGCTGAGGCTTGCATTCCGGGCTGATCGATCCAAACGATGTTCGATGCGTCCACGTTAATCGGCTTGTCTTTACTATAAAATGCCTCCTCAGGGGGAAGAACTCCAAATGCATCCTCAACTTCTATGTATGCTATGGTGTTACTACCTTTTGCTGCAGTAATGTGCACACCTCCGGCTGGCTGCGTCCAGAAAGAACCCGTCGGCATATACATTTCCTCGGCATTAGGATCGTCATTGTGGATGGTGCCACTAATGACCACTCCGCGGTAAATAGTATTGTGAATATGAGGTGGCGACTTGAAGCCGTCCACTGGCTTAAGGAGAAATCCTGATGGTCCAGGACCGGTGCGATCGCCCCAGAGAGTGCCAGCCATCGGGCTTTTGTCACCGCGGGCGGGGTTGAGCGGCTCCCAATTGACTTCGGACGTCAAGACAACCTTGAAGTTTGGCTCGGCTGCTGGTTTCGGAGCGCTACTACTGAATGCGACCTGCAAGCTAATGCAGGCAGATACGCCGAGTGCAAGTGCGAGTGATAGAAACGTTCTTATATTCATTCTTCACAAATGTAGTACGATATACTCGGTGATGGAGTGTTAATAACTGCAAATAATTATTTCAAATATCAGCGACGGATTTGAGAACATCAATATCAGCAGCGACGATTTTCTCTAAATTCTGGGAAATTTTCTCTATATTCCAGTCCCACCAAGCAATTTCTAGTAATGTTTTGATAACGTCGTCATTAAACCGTTTTCTGATTGCTTTGGCTGGATTTCCCCCAACAACAGTGTAGGGTGGAACATCACTTACAACTACTGATTTAGCAGCAACAATTGCTCCATCGCCAATTTTTATACCGGGCATAATTACCGACTCATAACCGATCCAAACATCGTTACCAACTACGGTATCACCTTTAAAAGGATATTCATGGGGTTGAGGGGTTACTTTTTCCCAACCATTACCAAAAATTTGAAAGGGATAGGTAGAGAATCCAGATATTTTATGATTAGCACCGTTCATGATAAATTTTACGCCTCTAGCTAAAGCGCAAAATTTGCCGATGATTAATTTGTCTTCGCTGAAGGGATAATGATAAAGAACGTTGCGCTCAAAGTTTTCTGAATCTTCGGGGTCGTCGTAATAAGTGTAATCACCAATAATAATCTTAGGATTAGATACAGTATTTTTGATGAAGCAGATTTGGGGAAATCCCTTCATTGGATGTTTGTCTGTGGGGTCTGCTCCGTACATAATTACAAGTCAAAAGTTAAAAGTTAAAAGTTAAACATGTCCTAACCTTATTACCTGTGCTACACCATTCGATAGTACCTTAGAGGCTCAAATGGTTATCGGTTATGGGTGAAATATAATCGTACGTCTAACACACCTTACAATAATTTTTTATTTATTTTTTGTTTACTTCATTCCTTATCAATCTCATCCGTTACTGGCAAATTTCTCGATCTTCGGGGGTAATATTCGGATTATTCTCGAGGTAATTTTTTATCGTCAAACATCCCTTTTCTAGAAGTTTATCCCGTTGCTCTGCAGAATTTTCGATAATTGATGCTAAATTCCACAATTTGATAGTGCGATCGCTACTTCCGGAAATCAAAATTTTACTGTTGGGACTAAAGTTAATTCCCCGGACGTTTCCGCTATGTCCGGTAATGGTTTTGAGTAAGTGACCTGTGGGATAATCCCAAATTTTGATCGTATCATCGTCACTTGCTGAAGCAAGCATTTTACCATCTGGGGAAAAATCGATGGTATTTATTAAACCTTGGTGTCCTTTGAGAGTTTTAATAATTTTACCGTTGCGATCCCAGAAAATAATGTTTTGGTCTTGTCCTGCGGAGGCGATAATATCGGTTTGGGGATGGAAAATTAATGACCAAACACTACTTTTATGACCTTTTAAGGTTTTCAGTAATTTTCCTTCTTTACTCCACAATTTAATAATTTTATCGGCTCCAGCCGAAGCAATCATATCTCCTTGGGGACTAAATTTAACTTGGGTTACCCAACCTGTATGTCCTTTCAGGGTATGTAATAGGCGACCTTCAACATCCCAAATTTTAACTGTACCGTCACCTGCTGCGGAAGCAAAGGTTTTACCGTCGGGGCTAAAGTTAATGTTAATAACCGGGTCTTGGTGTGCTGTTAAGGTTTTTAATTGGCTTTTACCATCATTTTTCTGGATTGCGATCGCACCGTTAGCTCTTCCAATCACAGATAATTTCCGATCTGGGCTGAAGGCAAAACTGCTAATATCAGGGATGGAAGATGTTAATGTTTGCAATAGTTTTCCTTGACGATTCCAAATTCTAGCGGTGCGATCGTCTCCGGTGGAGATGATTTGTTTGTTGTCTGGGGTAAAACTGACGTTGTTAACTTCACCTGTATGTCCCCGTAAGGTTCTTATCAGTAGGTTATCAATTTCCCAAATTCTGACTGTGTGGTCGTCGCTGACGGTAGCTAAAGTTTTACCGTTGGGATGCAAACTTAAGTTGTTAACTTCATGGGTATGTCCTTTTAAGGTTTCGATTAAAGAACCTTTTAAATCCCATAATTTAATGGTTTTATCGGCGCTCACAGAAATTATTGCTTGACCGTCGGGGGTAAAAATTGCATTGCTGACACCACCTTGATGTCCTGTAATTGTTGTTAGCAGTTGACCTGCAAGATTCCATATTTTAATAGTTTTGTCGTTACTGCTCGATACAATATTTTTACTGTTAGGACTAAAGTTAACACTAATGACTCCGCTGGTATGTCCTGTAAATGTTTGCAGTAATTTACCGTTTAAATCCCACAGTTTAACGGTTCCATCATCACTAGCAGATGCAATGGTTTTACCGTCTGGTGAAAATATTGCTGCGTTTACTCCTTGGGTATGTCCGGATATAGTCTCAAGCAAAATTCCATCTCGATTCCAAATTTTGATGGTGCGGTCACTGCTTGCAGAAATCAGGGTTTTATTATCGGAAGAAAATTGAATGCTATTTACTGTTTTCTGGTGACCTGTAAATGTTTGCAATAATTTACCGTTAATATCCCACAATTTAATGGTTCCATCGGCACCCGCAGAGGCTACGATTTTACCATCTGGGGAAAAAGTAATATTAATTGTGGCAACATCGTCAGCAACAAAGCTACGAATTAACTTACCGTTACTTTGCCATAATTTGATAGTTCTATCGGCACCAGAAGAAGCGATAATTTGACCATCTGGGGAAAAACTTACCCCACTAACCCAAGATTCATGTCCTTCTAAACGATTGCGTTCTTGAAGATAAGCTAGTGCTCTACTTAAATTATTTTCGCTGGTTTGACGTAATTTTTCTGGAATAAAACTCAGTTCTTGCTGATGTTGATTAGCTTTGACGCTGGTTAATAATGCTTCTAAGGACTTATCTGAGAGTACAAAGTTTTCCGACAAAGAATTTAAAGCTGTAATTTCTTGGAGACGAATTTTTTGGGATTGTTGGTAAGCGACACCACCAAATATACAAGCAACTATTCCCAATGTCCCGATCGCACCTGCGGTAATTTTGACGATTCTTTGACGACGCTGGATTTGTAATTGTTGCGATCGTCGAGCTTCTAAACAGGTTTCGATAAATTCCTGAATATCACCGGATAATTCATCGGTATATTTGATGTAAATTTCTTCTGCTTCTGCTAAACGTACCCCTTGTAATAAAAAATCAGGTTGCTGAGAATTATTTTTCCATAATTGGGCTGCTTGTTCGATTTGTCTTTGTAAACGCAACCGCGATCGATTTTCTTCTAACCACCATTTTAGGGTTGACCAGCGACGAATTAATACTTCGTGGGCGACTTCTACTGTTACCTGCTGTTTTATATCCTGTAAAGACGTTGCATGCAACGTCTCTACATTTTTATCATGTTGTGTTTCTGCATCTGGATCCTGGTGGATTTCTAGATTTTTATCATGTTGTGTCTCTACATCTGGATCCTGGTGGATTTCTGTATTTTCACTGCTATCGCTTTGTGGAGCTGTACCGCGACTTTCACCGATGAAACCGTTATTTTCCAGATTCACCACAATTAATTTAGCTGCGGTCAATGTCTGTAGGGTCTTTTCGACTAGTTTGGGTGGATATTTTTTCGCTTTCAAATCTGATTTTAAGACCCGTCTCCTGGTGTCTTCGGTTCCTTCTCCTAGTTGGGTTAATGTTAAAAAGATCCATTTTGCACAAGCTTGTCCTTCTGGGTCTAAACTGTCATATACTGCTTGAGCTTTACGTTCTAAGGCTCCAGAAATTCCACCAACTTGTTTTTGATAAGCTGATAAAGTAAGTTTTCCGTTACTGCGATATTCCCACAATTGTTCTAAAACAAATTCTAATAGGGGTAAATCGCCAGCTGAATGTTGCAAATCTTGCAATAAAACTTCTACTAATTCCGGTTCCACTTGCAAACCAACTTGTTCTGCGGGTTTAACAATTACCTGACGGTAATCATCTTCATGCATTTGCGGCGGAACCAAAATATGAGATTGTTGTAGTAATGTTGCTAACTTGGGTATTTCTAAACCCGCAGCCATAAAGTCTGCTCGTAATGTTACTACTAACTTAAATTTGTCAGCAGCATATTCCAACGCTCCCAATAATAGTTCTAAAAACTTCTCCCGTTCTAGGTCTGCTGTTAAAGTAAATAATTCTTCAAACTGATCTACGACCAGAACTACCATTGGTTCGGGACGACTGCGTAACCAATAAACAAAACTTTCTACTCCAAGGTATTGGATTCCTTCCAGTAAAAGATGTGGTGGAGATATAGAATTTTTTTCCTCTTGGAGTACCCGTGCTAAATTTTCTAAGGGTTTGATACCGGGAATTAAAGTTCTAACCCACCAATTTTCACTATTTGGAATTTGTTTTCCTAAGCGTAATTGGGCGATTAATCCAGCACGAGCAACTGAAGATTTACCACTTCCGGATGCTCCAACTACTGCTAAAAATGATTGTTGGTTTAATTGATTAATGATTTTTTGGGTAAGGGTTTCTCGTCCAAAGAAATATTGAGCGTCGGTTTCTGTAAATGCTCTTAAACCTTTATAGGGACAAATTCCTAAATCAAAACCTTCTGATTCTTCCCATCCCGATAAATCCCTACTTGCGGGGATAATTTCAATTACTCCCCTAACTCCAGATAACCAAATATGTAAAGGTAAGGAATTAACCAGAGATATTTGCAGCTGAGCGATCCAAGCTGCTACAGATAAACCATTGGGGTCTGATGTTGCACTTAAAGTATCTAATAAAGTTCGAGCAAACTGTTCTGGGTCATCTTTTTTGGAAGCAGCAGCAATTAAACATTGTCCTTGGAGTGGGGTTAACTCTAAATCTTCTACCCAATTCTTTAAATCTTCTGCTTCGGGACAGTCCAAAAGGATAATTTGTTGTCTGAAGGGGGAATGTCTTAGTTGTTGTCTTAACCAAGAACGACTTAGAGTTATATTATTTTCTCGATCTCCTAACAATAATACTGTTTCTCCATCAGGAGTTTGGATTATTTTTCCCCGTAAATATAGTAATACTGTTTCTCCTGCTTCTAATTGCCTAGATCTTAATTTATAATTGTTTTCGATCCGATTGTGTTCTACTTGATTTATTTGTAAATAATCTTGAATAGATTCGCGGAAATCTGCTGCATTATCTCCATTACAGGTTAAATAATGTAATTCAAAATCAGCGATACCACTAAGTAACTTGGTGAGGGATAATATACTTTTACTTCCAGGTAAACCATCGACAATTACTGCTTGTCGTTGACGATTTTTTTTTACTTCTGATTGTTTGTAACCAAGAATTAACTCTCCCACACCTTCAACTATTCTTTTGGGAGTTTGTAAGGAATATTCCGAAAATAGTTCGGTTTCACCTTTTCCTCTTTTTTGTTGATTAATCAGCCGTAGAAATTGATTTGTTTTATCAATATATTGTAATGTTCGATGATAAACATATCGATAAAGTGTATCAATATCAATTGCTCCTTGAATATCTGCAGCTTCCCCTTGCAATCCTCGAATTAAATAATATGTAAAGACACCATGTCCTAACTCGGGAAATTCCCAAGACTGTTGTCCGCGATCGCAGGAAAGTAAAGCATAAAAACCTTTACTTTTTTCTGCACGTCGTCGTAATACTTGGATAAACTGCGGTGTGGGATTCGATTGGGATATCAAGTTGATGCTACCGCTATGACAAGCATCTAACCAGACTAACTGCTGATGAGCCGCACTACTAGTTAATGATTGTAATAATTTTTCTAAGGGTAAACCCGTTGTTAATAAATTATCTTTTTTAGTATCTGTCAAACATAAAATTGCTTGATTTGTTTCCAGGTCAAGAATTCCATGGCCGGAAAAATAGAATAGGATGGTATCCTGGGGTTGAACTAAGGCGGTAATTTTTTCCAGACAAGCAACTGTATTACCGAGAGTAGGTTTCTCCGGAGCGGAATCGTGATAGATATTAACTTCCTTGGCTGTAAATCTACCTTCAGTAGCAGCTAAGGCTTCAGCTAAACCCTGACAATCAACTGCGGAATAACTTAGTTTTGGTAATTTCTCATCCTGGTATGCATTTACTCCCACCAACAGTATCCAAAGTTTACCTTGGTCTGTGCGCGAGGTGTGAGTCGAAGAACTGGTTGCAATACCGAGTGGTGACATTTTACTTCATAAATGAACGATAATTTTCACATAAAATTGGTAATAAGTTCCAATCAATTAAAGATGTAATCGTAGGGTGTGTTGGGACGTAAGTCTGTAACGCACCGTCTTATATTTATTAATTTACGGACTACGAGTCCTTTGTAGATATAACGATTTTCTCCAATAAAGTATGTTATTTTGCTGTATTATCTACCAAAAGGAATAGGTATCCACAAAGCATAGCAAAATGCGTTTGGATATGGCGTCTGAGCCTAACTACCTTTATTTCGTATTTTCATCTTTGTATGGTGTTTTTACGGATAAAAAAGACAGGTTTTAAGTTGTCACACTTGACTATAAAAAATATCGCTATTTGATTGACATATTTATTCGCATAGATGTGGACGAATTTAAAATTGTCACACCTGGATAAATTTGATGATTACATATTGAAATTTCGGAACTAATGAATATATTCTTTTGTCATCAAAGTCTGAAGAATAATTTTGCATTACAACATTTTAAAGTTATGTGTTTCGATAATTTACTATTTGCTATTTTTACTGAAAGTCTTGCTCCATATGGATTTGAAAACCAGTAAAGAGTTATTTGTGCCAAAAAAATAGTAAGTATGGATAATTTTCAGAAATACGGTTTCCCGACCCTGAAGTATAAAATATCCTACAAAAAATGCACCGCTGCATAAAAAAGTAGAACTACACCTATAGAGCTAATGAAAGGTTACTTCACAGTTATACATCAGTAGTTACTGAGTATATACAAACAAGTATTTACCTTAGTTTTATCTATCTATTATTTTTTACTTATTAATCGGATTGCAGACATGGAGTCGGCATTCGATCAGTTCGTCAAAGATTAAATTTTTCAAACATTTATTGCAAGGATTAGGGAAAAACAATGACAAACTCAAACACAAACAAAAATAAAAACACAAACCACAAAGATTTACAATCTGAAATTCAACAATTAGGATTTAAAGGTCAACGTAAACCATCTGAACCACCATCCAACCCTCCAAACCCATAAAAAACCGAGAATGGTGCGAATTCACAAGTAATGAGGAATGTTAACTAATTCAAGCTTCACGAGCACTTAGATTCAATTTTAAAGAATTTTGATTTATCATTACTCATTATTTCTTTACTTTAGGAATATCAGAACAAACACCTTTTTCATCTTTTAATTCAGAGTTAGTCTTTAGATAATTCTTCAGCAAACCGCAACTGCGAACTAAAAGACGATCTAAATCTAAAGTTTGCAGTTGTTTGCTGTCTAAACTCCAAATTCTAACCTCACCATTGGAACCGCTAGAAGCAATAGTTTTACTGTCAGGACTAAAACTTACGTCATATATGGAAATTTCATGTCCCGTAATGGTTTTAAGTTTTCTACCCTGGGGATTCCATATTCCTATAGTGCGATCGTTACTTGCTGAAGCAATCAATTTACTGTCAGGACTAAAAGTTACACTAAAAATTGAATTTGTATGTCCCCTCAAGGTTTCCAATAAACTACCTTTCTCCACTTCCCAAAGTTTGATAGTTTGATCCAAGCTTGCAGATGCAAGAATTTTACCGTCAGGACTGAAGCTTACTGCATTAACTGCACTTTTATGTCCTTTGAGAGTTCTGAGTAATACCACTTCTAATTTTTGAGGTAATTTTTCTTCTTGAAGACCTATTGTAGGAACATTTATCTGCCAAATTTTAATGGTCTTATCTCTGCTCGCTGTTGCAAAGATATTACGATTGGGACTGAAAGTTATTCCCAAAACTTCATCTTCATGTCTTTTAATGATGTCAAGTAAAGATAGTTTGTCCGTATTCCAAATTTTTACAGTTTTATCAGCACTAGCTGAAGCAAAAATCTTACCATCTGGGCTAAAACTCAGACTATTAACTTGATGTCTGTGTCCTTCCAGGTTCTTTATTCCATAACCTTCGCGAGTTTGCCAAAGTTTCACAGTTTTGTCACCACCAGCAGATGCTAAAACCTCACCATCTGGACTAAAACTCATAGTATAAACGCCAAAAAAATGACCAAATCTCGAAGAATTACTATAACCTGGTAAAGTTTTGTGCAGATTTCCCTTTGGTAAATTCCAAACCTTGATATCATTATCTTCACCTGCAGAAGCTATGAGATTTCCTTGAGGATGAAATTTTACACTGTAGATCGCACCACCATGTCCTCGTAAAGTTTTTAGCAGATTATTCTGGCGATGCCAAATCCTTAAAGTTTTATCTGCACCTGCAGAGACTAAAGTTTGATTGTCTCGATTTAAAGCTACGCTGTAGACGCCATTATTGTGTCCTTTGAAGGTTTCTACTAAACTTAAATTTCCATTCTCGGGATTCCAAAGTTTAATTGTGCCATCAATGCTGCTTGAAGCTAAAGTTTTACCATCAACGCTAAATTTTACACTTAAGACTGCAGCCCTATGTGCTCCGGAAGTTGTTTCGAGTAAAGTCCCATCTTCACCCCATAACTTAATGGTTTTGTCCGCGCTTCCTGAAGCTAGAACCTGATTTTTCGGACTAAAAGCTACACTGTAAACTTCAGCTTTATGCTCAAGGCTTCTAAGCAAGCTAGCATCACTAATTTGCCAAAGTTTGATAGTTTTATCTTTACTTGCTGAAGCCAGGATTTTACCATCGGCACTTAAAGCTAGGCTATTGATTCTATTATCATGTCCTTTAAGAATATCTAATAAGCTACCGTCACTCACTCGCCAAATTCTAATTGTTGGATCTTGTCCCGCTCCAGATGAAGCAATTTTATCACCTGTCGGAAACCACACTAAACTCCAGACTTCAGCTGAATGTCCTTTCAAAGTCCTGATATTTTTTCCGTCGCTAGTTCTCCACAATTTGACAGTTTTATCAAAACTAGCAGTTGCGATCGTCTTACCATCAGGGCTAAAACTAACACTGTTAACAGCGTCTTCGTGTCCTTCTAAAGTTTTTAACAATCCACCATCGGCACTCCAAAGCTTGACTGTTCCATCGTCACTAGCTGAAGCAATTATCTGATTGTCAGGACTATAGGTAACATTGGTAATTGTATCAGTGTGTCCCTCAAAGCGATTACGTTCTTGAATTGATAAAGCTTGTTGTAGTGTATTTTCTGTTTTTGTCCGGATATTTTTTGGTACAGCAATTATTTTTTTCAGCCGTTCTCCAGCTTTAACGCTAGTAATTAATGCTTCTAATTGCTGATTCGACATTAAATTTGCCTGGGAAGAAAAATTTAAAGCTTCAACTTCTCGTAACTGAGCTTTTCTACTCGTCCAATAAGTTAAACCAGCAAAACCACAAGCTGTTATCCCCAATATTGTCATTCCGATCGCAACCCTGCGGGCTTTTTTTAGTCTGTTTTTTGCTTGCTGCTGTAGTCGTTTTCTTTCTTCTAAACAAGCTTCGATAAATCTTTGGACATCAAGGGATAATTCTGAGGTGTACTTAATATAAATATCTTCTGCTTCTGCTAATCGCACTCCCTGTAACAAAAAATCATCTTGTTTGTTATTATCTTTCCACAGATGGGCTGCTTGTTCGATTTGACGTTGCGATCGCAATCTACTGCGGTTTTCTTCTAACCACCATCGCAAGGTTGACCAGTGACGTATTAAAATTTCATGGGCTACTTCTACGGTTATTTCCTGTTTCATATCCCGTAGAGACGTTCCATGGAACGTCTCTACATTTAAATTATGGTGTGTTCCTTTATTATTTTGTTTAATATTATTTTGTTTAATATTTTGCGCTTCTAAATTACTTCCTCGACTCGCACCAAGGGTATTTTGGTCTTCTTCTAAATTTACAACGATTAATTTGGCATCTGTTAATGCTTTTAAAGTTGTTTCTACTAATGCTGCGGGATATTTTTCAACTATTAATTCTGATTTGAAAACCCTTCTGCGAGTATCTTCTGTACCTTCACCTAATTGGGTGAGGGAAAGAAAAATCCATTGAGCGCATTCCTTGGCTTGGGGTTCTAATCTATCGTAAACTCCTTGACAGGAACGTTCTAATGCTCCTTGAATTCCGCCGAGTTTTTTTTGATAAGCTTGTAAAGTTAATTTTCCGTTAACTCGATTTTGCCATAGTTGTTCCAAAACGAATTCTAACAGAGGTAAATCACCTGCAGAGCGATCCAATTCCCGCAACAAAACTTCTACAAGTTCCGGTTCAATGTTTAAACCTACCTGTTGCGCTGGTTGAGTAATTACGCGACGATAATCTTCTTCTGTTAGGTTGGGGGGAACTAATACACTGGAATTCTGTAATAATTCTGCTAATACTGAATTTTCCAAACAGGAAGTAATAAAGTCTGCTCGTAAAGTAATAACTAATTTGAAGCGATCGCTAGCATATTCAATCGCTCCTAGTAATAAATTTAAAAACTGTTCTGTTTCTGTAGGTGCAGCTAGAGAAAATAATTCTTCAAATTGGTCTATCACCAAAACTACCATTGGTTCGGGTCGATTACGCAACCAATAAACAAATCCTTCTACCCCGAGATACTGCATTCCTTCCAGCAGAAGATTGGGGGATTGAGATTTAAGCTCGCGCTCCAATACGAATCCTGCAAATGCTTGTGCTAAAGCTGTTAAAGGGTTTACACCAGGACGCAAATATTTAATTAACCATTGCTCGCTATTGGGTATTTGTTTTCCTTGTTGCAATGCAGGAATTAAACCTGCTCTGACAACTGAAGATTTTCCGCTTCCAGATGCACCCACCACCCCCAGAAAGGCAGATCTGTTAATTTGATTAATTAATTGTTGAGTTAAAGCTTCTCTACCATAAAAATATTGATGGTCGAGTTCGGAGAAAGCATTTAACCCCATATAAGGACAAAATCCTAAATCTAAAGCAGATGGGGTTTTATTTTTATTTCCATCACTAGTTGCAGGAATAAATTCAATAATTCCTTGGGTTCCTGTAAGCCATACTTGTAGAGGATTTTCACTACCCGCTAGTTCTAATTGCAGTTTTGCGATCGCTCCAGCAGCAGATAAACCTGTGGGTAAGGTATTTGTTAAAGTTTTGACTACGCTTCGAGCAAAGCGTTCTGGTTCTGAAACCGGAGAAACATAACCAATTAAACACTGTCCTTGCTGGGAATCCATCTGTAAAATTTCAACCCATTCCTGCAGACATCCACGCAAATTCTGTACAGACGTTCCATCATGAATATTTTGCACAGACGCGCCATCATATATCTTTTTTAGAGACGTTGCAGAGCCTGCGGCGTCGGCGTTAAGCCTCTGCAAAGTATCTACATGGGTTTTTAAACAATCCAGAATTACAATCTGCTTACTATGACAATCGCGCAAGATTTGCTTTAACCAGGAACACTCAAGACGAATCTTTTCTCCTAACAGCAGACATCCCCCAGCTTCATTTTTCTCAATTTTCCCCTGGAGATACAGCAAAGTTGTATCTGTTTGTGGTGCTTGCAAATGACGCTTAATTGCGCTTCGAATTTCCGCTGGAGAGGTTTTCGCTGCTTGGAGATATTCAACCTCAAATTCCCCTTTCTTCCCAATTAACTTACTAATATCCAAAGCTGTCTGGGAAGCTGAGATTCCTTCAATAACTAAAGCAATACGTCGAGAGACATTTTCAATAAGTTTACTTTGACTTTTTCCAAAAACTAGTTCCCCAACTCCTTCTACGATTCGCTTTGGTGTTTGTAGGGTATATTCATGAAATAAATGAGTTTCACCTTTACTTTTTTTCTGTTGATTGATCAATCGTAATTGTTGATTTTTCTTATCTATATATTGCAGCGTTTTGTGGTATACATATCGATACAAACTATCTGCACAAATCAGACCCTGGGAATCAGCAGCTTCACCCTGCAAACCTTGCATTAAGTAGTAAGTGAATACTCCATGACCTAATTCACTAAATTCCCAAGATTGTTGATTTGTATCGCAGGAAAGTAATGCATAAAATCCTTTACTACGAGCGGCTTGTTGTTGTAATACCTCTACTAGTGTTCGTGTGGGATTAATTAGGGTTTCAGTTGTTGCTCCCCTCAGTGTCATTCCACCACTATGACAAGCATCAAGCCACACTAATTGATTTTGAGCTGCACAATTTGCTAATAAATGTAAAAGTTCTTTTATGCCAAAAGCCGTATCTACTAGGTTTGATTTTTGGGTTTGTGACAAACATAAAAATGCTTGTTGAGTTGAGGATTCTACTACACCATGTCCTGAAAAGTAAAATAGAACGGTATCTGTTGATTTAGCTTGTTGAGAAATGATTTTGATTGACTTACGCACATTTTCTAAACAAGGACCGTGGGGTGCTAAATCGTGATAAATCTTTATCTCTTTATGATTAAATTCTCCTGTAAGATTTGTAAGGGAATTTGCTAAACCCTGACAATCTATTGCTGGGTAATTAAGGTTGGGTAGTTGCTCATCCTGATAGTTATTTACTCCCACTAGTAACAGCCAAAGTGTACCTCGGTTATTTGATGAGGTAGAGTTAATAGTAGAAGAACTTGTTGCTATACCTAATGGTGACATTTAATTTGAATTGTGCAGCCTGGTTTTTATGTTTTGCCGGATACTTTTTATCTAAGACGTAGATTTANAAATTAAGAGCTAGGAACTAAATTAAGAGCTAGGAACTAAATTAAGAGCTAGGAACTAAATTAAGAGCTAGGAACTAAATGTTGATAATTTTTACGGATTTTCCTGGGAAATCATAGGATTTGCTTTTTCTTTTTATATTACAGCAATATTTTTTATCTGGTAATATAATATATTGTTGCGTTAATAATACATGTTAAACAATACATGCTGAACAATATTGCAGTTTTGGATTATGAGTATTGGTGAGATAACTTAGAATGGAAGAAAATAAAATTGATATTTTATGGACTTTGTATTTCATTTTTATGAAATCATATAGCTCAAACTATAGATATAAAAATAGGACTTATGCAACCGGTATATTCTAGAGTTTGTAGTCAGGGATTTTTCCCGCTCATTAGGGTACTAAAGTACCTACTAAAAGCTCAAATTTAGTCTTTTATTGTGACAATTGCATAAGTCCTGTTTTTTGACATGGGAGCTTTTAATTGAACTTTTATTTAATTATCTTGACAATTTAAACTTCCAATAGTTCTTTGTCATTGTTAGCCATTGCTATATAATTCGGGTCGTAAAAATCTTTCTAGCTTTTCCTGTCAAGAAAAGAAGAAAAGAGGTTTTTTTGATGTCAGGAATGGAGCTAAAAAAGATTGATGACGTTGAATATTACTAGAGTTATCCATCGTTATCACTGCGGGAGTAGATTTTTTTTGCGAACCGAAACATATGTATAGCTGCTTGTAGTAAAGTTTGGAACAAAGATTCTTATTGATTCTTGCTATTGTTCTTTAGATCGGCTTGCGTATTTTTATGCATCCTAGAAACAGTATTGTTAAAATTTTTTCTACTTTCTTACAATTTGATGCTGATTCTTTTAGCGGTTGGGCAACTGATGCTAGACTGCGTCGAAGTATACAAAATTGTATCGATAAAAATTCTCAGATTATAAATAGAAGTGACGAATTAGCCGAACAAGAAAATTTTTGGGCGAACTATTGGTATAAAATTTGGCTGAAAAAATCTGCAAGATTAGCACAATCCCATCTGAGTGCGTATTTACAAGAAACTTGTTACTGGATTGCTCATAAAACGGTTCAAAGTTTTGCTAGTAACCAATATAAACTTTCAGATTGCTTTCAAGTTGCGATCGCGAGTATTGATAAAGTGCTCAAGGGGTTTAATCCCGAGCGAAGTTCTGGTTTTAAAGCTTATGCGAAAGCGATTTTTAGTAGTGCGATTCGCGATACCCTACGTCAACGTCACGAAGTTGATATATGTTCTACTTGGGGATTACTGCGTAAAGTTAGTCAAAAACGTTTATCAGAGTCTTTAATCAATTCTGGTTTGTCACCAGAGGTAGTTAATAATTATATTATTGCTTGGAATAGTTTTAAAAAGTTATATGTTCCCCAACCGGGTAAACCTACCCGTCAGTTACAAAAACCAGATCCAGAAACTTTGAAAGCGATCGCTGAGAATTACAATTTACAGGTTCAATCTTTACAGGTTCAATCTTTACAGGTTCAATCTTTACAGACTCAAGCTTCACAGATCCAATCTCAGATCGACCCCCAAACTCTGGAAAATTGGTTGTTAAGGTCTGCTGTATCAGTTCGTAACTATCTTTATCCCAACATAACTTCCGCTAATACACCTACCGGTGAAGGAGATACAACTGAATACCTGGACTATATTCGAGATGAAAAGGATTCATTCATCAGTCAGATGATTGATAAAGAAGAAGAAGAAAACCGTAAATCTCAACAATCGGAAGTTAGTGGGGTTTTAAAAGCTGCTATTGAAAGTTTAAATCAGCAAACACAAGAAATATTAGTACTGTATTATTCCCAAGGATTAACCCAACAGCAAATTGCTCAAGAATTGCAAATTAAACAATACACTATCTCTCGCCGACTAACAAAAGCAAAGGAGGTATTAATACGTTCTTTAAGTCAATGGAGTCAAGAAAATTTGCATATTTCCGTTAATTCAGATCTATTGAAGACTAACAGTACAGTAATTGAGGAGTGGTTAGAACAACATTATCAGCAATCTCGTAATTAAATACTTATGGGAAAATTTGCATTGAAAAAAAATTGGGAAAATCTTGAAGAGATAATTGGAAACAATTATTTGAGAGAGGTATTCTGACTGACTAAGTTTCACTCGAAATTTTCCCTAAAATTCGGTTAAATCAAACATTTGGTTAAAATATTTTGTTAAAACATTCAACTAATATGTAGTGATGAATTTTCCCTAATATTTAGGAATCTTTCGCTGATTTTGCGATAACCATGCCTGTCTACGTTGCGCTTTGCTTAACTTTATACTTTTTGTTTTGTATGTTGTATGTGCATGAGTGATTATAGTCACATTATGCAAGGTAACATAAATTAAACTGGATTCCTATATGTCTAAAGTTCAGTTAAATGTGGATTTTAGAGAATTTAGATCGATTTTATATCAGCTTTATATCAGCAAAAAAATAAACATTTTCTGCTGGGGAAAAAATTTCCCTTGCGCATACTGAATAAGGGTTAAAACATCCCCGGGAGTACTAAAAATGATTACTAACTTAAATTTATTTAATTTTGCTCGCACGACGGAATTGATACTAGAAATACCGGAAAAGGTTAAAAATCCTGCAGATTTTACGAGTGGATTTTTTTCCAATCCTAATTCATGTTATCAAGCCTATATCAATAAGCTTTGCCTTGCAGCTGTATTACCTTGGATTCGGGAGGATATCAGCGTAAATGCAAAACCTTGTCCAAATACCAAAGCTTTGTCTAGTTTTTGGGAGGTGGTAAATGGAAGTGCGGTCGATCTATTGGACGGAACCAAGTTAATATTAGTTCCCACGGAAGCGATAGATTCTGAAGAAATACGCGTACCCCAAGAATGGATTGATATTCCTTCCTGGGTTGGGGATTATTATTTGGGTATCCAAGTTGAACCTGAAGCTAATTATGTCAGGGTTTGGGGCTATTGTACCCATGCTCAACTTAAAGATTGTGGTACTTACGATCCCAGCAGTCGTACTTATGCTGTAGATGATAAACAAATCATTGATGATATTAGTGCTTTGGCTACAGCTATAGAATTTTGTAGTGAGGAAAATACCCGTACAACGGTTGCTCCCGTACCTCATATGTCCGTACAACACGCACAAAATCTGATTGAGCGGTTGGGAGATTCTCAAATAATTGAACCCAGATTAGAAGTTCCATTTTCCATTTGGTCGGGATTAGTGGAACATGGTGGGTGGAGAAAAAGCTTGTACCATAGGCGTTTGGGCTGTCCCGAACCATACAGTGTTATGCGATGGTTGCAGGAGGGAATGTCTCAATTTGTGGAACAAATTGGTTGGCAAAGTTTTAATCTGGAACTAAGTGCAGCAACTGCGAGAAATATTGAAGAAACACCCGTACAAGTAGCATTTTCTCGTCAGTTAATAATTGCTGGTCAATCCTATGAATTGTGTGTGACCCCGAAAGGTGAATATACGGAAAATATCTGGCGTTTTGAGCTTCGTAATAATAACGTTGGTGCAGTAATTCCTGGTGGTTTTAAGTTAAGGTTACTCAGCGAAGATTTACAACCGTTTCCTAATAATGAAGATATCGCAACTACTGCTGTGGAACAATTATTTGTGGAAGTTGCTTTGGAAACCGGTGAAGGTATTGTGTGGGAAATTGAACCTTTACCTGAAAATTACGATTGCGAAATCCTGCGATTTTAACTTCAATTTCTATTTTCAGTTAGACTCTCAATGCTAAACCAATTTCAAAAAAATAATGCTACATGTGAGTTCTCTGTTTCCTGTTTTCTGCTCCCTGTTCTCTTTTATCGCGCTACGAAGGCACCTTGGGACATATATTAACCCGCTTAAGCCATATACACTAGGCTTTTTACTTTTAATTTTTTACTCGCGCGTAGCGCTATATATCGCAGCAATCTTAAAATAAATTGGTATTAATTAAAATTTCAATGTTAATTAAATTCTTGCTTTGAATTAAATATTTACTTGAAATTAAATATTTATCTAGAGTTTAATTCTCCCATTGATATGAATTTTTACTTTATATTTGGATTTGTATGTTTGGCTTTGATATATATATTTCGGTGGATACTTTTCTTATGCATCCACCTTAAGCTTAGGAAGCCATGAAACAAACGAGTCAACAACAAATGCGTGTATGGGGGATGTCATGTCATCTCTCGGCTGTAGGTGCATGGGTATTGATTATTTATTTGGTAATTATAGGTATTCCGTTATTTCTACCACTAAATATTATTGCCCCTTTAATTGTTTGGAAATATAAAAGAGCGCAATATCCTTGGATTGATTTTCAAGGTAAGGAATCGATAAATTTCCAAATGTCTTTGACTTTATATACTTTAATTTTTATTATTATTTCTTTGTGTATAGTTTTTATAACTGGTGGGTTAGCATTAATTAGTAATTCTATTATTTTATTAAAATTAGTACTAGATAGTTTATTAACGGGTTTATTTTTGTTAACTTTATTTGCTTTATTACTACAATTATTTGTCGTCAATTTTGCGGCGATGAAAGCTTATAAGGGGGAACATTATCGTTATCCTTTTACGATTAGGTTTTTGAGGTGAGGGTTGGGGATTGGCGATTGGGCATTGGGCATGGGGGATGGGGCATTGGTAAATTCTTACTTTTGACTTATGTCCTACGGACACGCTATAGCTAGAGCCTGCGGCGACGGCGGAGCCTCTAGCTGCGCTACCTACGGAGCCGCTACCTTACGGATCCGCTAATGACTTTTTACTGGCTTGTTCCTTGTCTCCGGCAAGGAACACAGTATTGGAGGCTCCGCCTCCGGTATAATTAAGAAGCGGAGGCTCTTGTTACCGGTTCCTAGGCTGAGCCTTGGAACAAAGTACACCCCTTACTCCTTACTTCTTACTCCTTCCTTCTTCCTTTAAACTTATCGCTTTTGCTTTTGACTCCGGATTAAAATCTAATTTCGGATTCCATTTTTTTGCTTGACGAAACTTCTCCACCGCATCTTCAAAATCACCATTTTTCGCTAAATCCTCACCTTGTCTTATAAAATTAGAAGCAACTGCGGCTAGTACTTGCGGAGTTTGACAAACCTTAAGCTCTTCAAGTTTATCTGGATAACTAACTAAATAACCTTCAAGCCTATTACAACCCCGCGTTAGTAAATTATCAAAATCCCAATTCCACAACTTCACTGTTTTATCCCATGAAGCGGAAGCAATAGTTTTTCCATCCGGGCTAAATCCCACGTGATAAACCGAGTTTTGATGTCCAGTTAAGGTGTGGAGTAATTTACCATTTGTGGACCACAACTTCACTGTTTTATCCCCTGAAGCGGAAGCAATAGTTTTTCCATCCGGGCTAAATCCCACCTGATAAACCCAGTCTTGATGTCCAGTTAAGGTGTGTTGTTCTAATTCAACAGAGTCATGAATAGCATTATGTAGGGCGATTTTAATTTGCTGTTGAGTATCTGTTGGTATCCGTGTCCTCCACCAGCTTTTTGCTAATAACTCATTACCTTTAATAGCTTCAATCAATGCATCTTCATAGTTTTTCAAGCCAAAAAGGTATTCCGATCTAGTGCTCAAACTATTAATTTCGCTGGCGATCGCGCTTGTTTTCGCTTCTACCCAATTCCAACCAGCAAACCCAGTAGCTAATGAAGCTGCTAGCAAACCACCAGAAAGCCATTTGATTGCGCGTTTTTGCAACCGTGTTTTTTCCTGTTGTTGACTAACTTTTTCTTGTTCTTTGCGATCGCGCTCTTGTAAACTCTCCCGAATAAACTTACTTTGAGAATCGCTCAAATACTCCCGATATTTCTCATCATTGAACCAACCTTCTGCTTCACCTAAATTTCCACCACTTAACAAATATTCCGAATCCCGCCCCTTATCTTCCCATTTAACTACTGTAAACTGTAAACGTTCTTGCCAAACCCGGAACTGACGATTACTTTTGATCCATTCCCGGAGCATTCCCCATTCTCGAATCAGCGCTTCATGGATAATTTCTACCGTCTTCTCTTGAGTGGTTTCATCCCAACCCGTTACCAGCAAACGTTGATTTGCGAAAAATTCTACCCAATCCCAATTTTCTTTCCCCACTTCAGCACGGGTTGCTTTGCGCTTGGTATCTTCCGTACCTTCCCCTGGACTAACCAACTGAATAAATATCCGTTCAGCTTTTTCTTTATTGCGAGCAGATAAGGGACTTAATATTGAATCTGCATATTTTGCTAAAGCTTGTTTTAAACCACCAATTTCTTTATAAGCTTGGTGGTTAAGATACCATTTATCGTGTTTTTCCCACAGTTGGAATAAGGTAAACTCTAATAAAGGTAAACTTCCCGCTTGATTTCCAAGTTCGTCAATTAATTTATCTGTTAAACCCGGTTCTAACTCCACCTTCATCTTTGCTGCTGGTTGTTCGATCGCAGCACGCAATTCTGATTGATTCATGGGAGAGGAATTATAAATTCCCTGCTGTAAAAGATCGCTAAAATCACGGTTAGAAATCGCGTGTCCATAAAAATCAGCCCGTAGAGTCAGTACTAAACTAAAATTTGGTGCGGATTTGACCGCGTGGAGCAATAAATTTAAGAAGGGTTGCTGTTGTGATTCCGGGGTTAAGGTGTAAAGTTCTTCAAATTGATCTGCGATTAATATAAACCTTTGGGATGATGTTTGTCCTTTATACATCCCCGCAACAGAATTATCATCCCCCGTAGAGACGTTGCATGCAACGTCTCTACATGATTGTGATGCATTTGTAGATGATTTTGGGGGAATTTCGCTAGAAGCAACAATATTTTCAATTAACCGACATAAAGCTTGCTTGTCATGAAGCAAGTTTATTTGTGTAGGAATTGCGCACTCGTTACTAGTTTCTAATGGTTGGGGATTGCTTCCTTGCGTCGCAATGACAGATGGGTTGGGATTGCTTTGTTGATTCGCAATGACAGGTGGATTGAGATTGTTTCCTTTCGTCCCAATAACGGTTGTGTTGGAATTGTTTCCCCTTATCCCAATGACAGGTGGATTGAGATTGTTTCCCCTTGTCCCAATAACAGGTGGGTTGGGATTGCTTTCTTGCGTCCCAATGACAGATTGAATATGGGAACTCAAAGCAACAGCTAAAGCATCAAAAGGATTATTCCCCGGACGAAAAGACACAATTTGTATACCATCTTCCCGTAACCGAGGAACCAACCCCGCAAACACCACCGAAGATTTTCCGCTTCCAGAAGCACCAACCACCGGAACCAAAGGTTTACTTTTTGCTGCTTCGAATAAATCTGCAATAAACTTCTCTCTTCCAAAAAAGTATTCTGCATCTTCTTCTTGGAATGCAGATAATCCCTTATAAGGAGAATGAGGAAGTTTACCTGTGAGTCCTCCTAAATCTTTCCAAGTCGGAGGTGGAACGCTAGTATTTTTACAGATTATTGGTAACCAGTTTAATCCTGGTATTTGCTTTTCCCTTTCTTCTTGAGATGTTAATTCTACAAGCTTAAGTCTTGCATTTCGCACCGAGGTAAATAAAGATTCCCCCTGAGCATAAGAACTAAGAAAATATTCAATAAACCCGATCGCGGTTTTATCTGGTACCGGTTCGCGCCAAACTATGATGTAGGGTAAATGCAAATCTGCTAATTGTTTTGCTAAACCCAAACCGTCACAGGAATTAAATATTGCTAACTTTAAACCTTTTTTAACAGCTTCCCCTAAGGTATTTCTGATTTCCTGCAAACTTAAATTATCAGTAGAATTAATTTGCAGCGATCCAACAGTCCCATCTTCAAAAGTTTCGCTATGACCGCTATAAAATAAGATATTGCAAGGTTCATCCCATAACTTGCTAAAATCTTGGCGTTGTGGTTGCTCCAGATTAATTAACTCTGCTCCGCGCTTCTCTAGCTTTGCAATTAATTCTTTATCCCTTTTAACGTTTATATCCTTACTATCACCAAAAATACTTGTAATTCTAACCCTTCTAAATATCCCATCATCCTTAACTTTTGGCGCAGGGGAATTGGATTCACTCAAACACAAAATAACTTCTAGACCCGAACATTCTTGAAAATAATCCCATTCCCGCCAAGGCAAACGATGTAAAATATCCTTCGTTTGCTGCAATGTAATATTTTGAGTATGAATCTCCAACAAAATTTGAGAATTTGGATCTAACTCCAATCGTGCTTCCAATTTGGACTTTACTTTTTCCAACCACTGATTAACCTCAGTGCGTAACTCTGAAGCATAGCGTTCTGCTTTTTGCAGCAGCGCTTCGCTATCGCACTCTTGCTTAGACTTTTCAAATTCCTGCTTTTGCTTCTCAGGTGACCAATTAGTCGCTATATTTTTATTGAAACCTCTGGTGATATTCTCATGTTCTAGATCTAAACTTGTAGCGACAGATCTAGGAATTAAAATTCTAATTCCAAGATTTTTAAATAAATTAATATATTTTTTTTGCCAATTTTGATATGACTTACGAATTTCAGGTGCAGGAGGTAATTGAATTTCTATTTCTTGAGAGTGCTGACTACCAACTTTACTTGTGAATATAGAGATTTCAGGAAATCCATTAGTAAAGTCACCATCGCCAAACTTTAAACTTACCAGTACCTGCATGAATACCGTTCCTAACTCTCACAAACTACCTTGGTGTTTTTGACCCTTTGATATAAATACATTTGCTGTTTTTTGTTTTACATAATTCTATTATTCATTCCTTGTTATTCGAGTTAAAGATTTATCTTTTGAAATAAAATATTTTAGAAAATAAATCTGCAGACAGATGAATTAAATTTAGAATGCATTAATGGACTAACAAGCAAAAATAGATATTCAATAACTCACAACTATTTATAGGTACGAAGAGAATTTACTGATGCAAGATAAACACGATCAAAACCAACGCGATCAAGACTAAACACGATCAAGACTAAATAATAAGGGCGCAATGCCTTGCACCCCTACCAAATTATTATTAGTAATAATATTTTTCCAATTGCAATGCACTTTTTAATTGCAACTAAAAATTGTATATCACAAAATTGTTTTAGCGTGATATACTAATTTTATTCATACAAACCCATCCCCGTATTTAATGCTTTCACGGGGCTTTTTCTTGTCAGATCACATATTTGAGCAAGTCTTTTAGTTGATAACAAAATCCTGCAAAAACATGCGATCGCATCATACACAAGAAATTTTATGAGTTATGAATTATTAAAATCATAACTTTTTCTATTTGCTGCTAGCGAATAAAGATGTTCGTAAATGCTTCAAGATGAATGCATTACCACTATACTTATGATGACAAATCTAATGATAAATCTCACGTATAGCGTTAACCTTAAACCTAGCGCACTTTTAGTGTAGCACAATAATCAAAGTCAAAAGTACTTAAACCCCATATGGCGCTGTCGCGTCACGCAATACCTAGAGCCTGCGGCGACGGCAGATCCAAAGGTAACGTAGTTATAGCCTCTAGCTGCGCTACCTTGCGGATCCGGTACGCTTACGCTAGGCGCTAACGCTAATCCCCAGTCAAAAATCAATCGCTATATGGGTAACGCCACGCCCCAAAGGACTACAATTATCAGTTGTAACCGATAAAATTACTCCTAACTCCTGACTTCTTACTCATTACTCCTGACTCCTGACTCCTGACTCCTGACTCCTGACTTCTTACTCATTACTCATTACTCATTACTTATTACTTATTACTCATTACTCCTGACTCCCTACCCCTCACCCATCCCGCTTAACTTCTGAAACATTGTTAAACCAACCTTTGCGCCAGAAGAAGATAATCAAACTCGAAGCTACAATAATCATAATTGCCCAACAAACAGGATAACCCCAATACCAATTCAGTTCTGGCATATTAAATGGTGAAGCCTGGGGATTAAAGTTCATTCCATACACCCCAGCAATAAAGGTTAAGGGAATAAAAATTGTGGAGATCACAGTTAACAACTTCATGATTTCGTTCATTTTGTTGCTCAGAGCAGATAGGTACACATCCATCAAACCTGTTGTTAATTCCCTGTATGTCTCCACTACGTCGATAATCTGGACAGTATGGTCGTAACAATCTCGTAGATAAACGATTACGTCTTCACTTAATAAAGGACTTTTGTCTCTGATTAAAGCATTAATTGCATCCCGTTGGGGCCATATTGCACGACGCAATGTAAGTAAATCTCGTTTAACTTGATAGATTTTCCCTAAGGTTTGTTCGTTGGGTTTATGTACTACTTCATCTTCTAAATCTTCAATTCGTTCGCCAAAATCTTCTAATACTGGGAAAAAACCATCAATGATTGCATCCCACAACGCATATGCTAAAAAATCCGGTCCCCGTTGACGAATTGAACCTTTGTTTCCCCTTAGGCGATCGCGAACCGGATTGAAACAGTCCATGCTTGATTCTTCTTGCAATGTGAGTAAATAATGTTCACCCAAAATCAAGCTCACTTGTTCGCTACGAAATCCTTTTCCATCTGAATCGGGTATAACCATTCTGGTAATAATTACCAACTGATTTTTGTAGTCTTCTATTTTGGGACGCTGGGGAATGTTGACTACATCTTCTAAAACTAGTTGATGTAAGTTAAAAACTTGACCTAACTTTATTAATATATCCTCGCTGCCTAAGCCCCTAACATCTACCCAAGATACTGATTCTGTATCCAAGTAATACACGCATTGCTCTGGTGATATTTGCTGCACTCGGACAGCATTTTCTTGGTTGTAATCAATTAAAACTAACTCTGATGGTGCTGCATCTGGATCGATGTCTAGGGTTCCTGGGACGCTACCAGGTTCGCCATAATAGTAGGGAAATAAATCTTCTTCTAATTTTTCCTCGTTTTGTGGTGGTTTATTTGGTAGCTGTAATCGTTTTTCGTTCACTTAAATTGTCCCAAACTACTAATTTTTGTTAACTTTTGTTTGTTTATAATTTCGACTCCTTGCAATTCAAAGCTTATTTATCGAACTCTATTTTAAACTTATTGGGTATTTGGGAAAAATTCTAGAGACGCATCATATTTGCAGTCATCATGAAGGTAAATAAATTTGACTTCAGTCACTACTATACTTACGCTGAACTGGTAGATTACCTTACTCAGATGGCGGAGGATTATCCGAAGTTAATCGATTTACAAGTACTGGGTAAGAGTTATGCTGGACGGGATATTTGGCTTGTTACCCTCACTAATCAAGTAACTGGAAGTCCCCTTACTAAACCGGGTTACTGGATTGACGCTAATACCCATGCTGCGGAAGTCACTGGCTCGGCTGTTGCTTGCTATACTATCTATTACCTATTGACCCAATACCACCGAGATCCTCAAGCAACTAATCTTCTCGATAATTATACTGTCTATGTATTACCCCGTTTGGCAATTGATGGGGCGGAAAAATACCTAACTACTCCTTACTGGTTGCGTTCTAGTGTCCGTCCTTATCCCTACCCTGAAAAGCAAGATGGGCTCCATTGGGAAGATATTAATGGAGATGGATTAATCTTATTGATGCGAATTCAGGATGAATGTGGTGCTTGGAAGGTCTCGGAAGAAGACCCGCGTTTAATGGTCGATCGCGAACCGGAAGAATTTGGTGGTACTTACTATACTTTACTACCGGAGGGATTCATTCATAATTATGATGGTAAGAATATCAAGGTAGCTCCCCGGTTAGAAGGTATGGATTTTAACCGCAATTACCCCTACCTCTGGATGCCAGAAGGGGTGCAAAAAGGTGCAGGAGATTTGCCTTTGTCTGAGTCAGAAACCCGTTCTGAAGCTGAGTTTTGGCAGTCCCATCGTAATATTAATGGTTTTATTAGTTACCACACTCACTGTGCTTTAATTTTGCGTCCCTATAGTACCCACCCCGACGAGCATTTCCCGGTTGAGGATTTGGAAATTTATAAATTGATTGGGGAAAAAGGAAGCAAACTAACTGGTTATGAATGCGTTTCTGTATACCACGACTTTCGTCGTCATCCTCAACAAGTAACTAACGGGGGAATGGATGACTATGGTTACGACCACTTCGGCTGGTTCGGTTTTACCATCGAACTGTGGGATGCACCGACCGCAGCTGGGGTAAATAAAGGAAAACACATTGACTGGAGTCGCCGACATCCGGTAGCAGATGACCTAAAATTGTTGCAGTGGAACGATCAAAAGCTTGCGGGTAAAGGGTTTATCAACTGGGAGCCTTTTAATCATCCTCAATTAGGAGAAGTGGAAATTGGCGGTTGGGACGACAAACTGGTATGGGATAACGCACCACCGGAATATTTACCCGATATATGCAATCGACAATGTCGTTTTGCGATTGCTCATGCTTTAATGTCTCCCCGTTTGGTGTTGGGTCGTGCTGATGCGATCTACCAAGGAAGTGATATTTATCATGTCATGATTCAATTGGAAAACCAAGGTTTTTTACCGACCTACACTAGTCAAAAAGCTTTAGAACGAGGAGCAGTGAAACCGATTGAAGTTAATCTATCTTTACCTTCTGGGGTGAGTCTAGTTAGCGGTCAACTCAAACAAAATATTAACCATCTGGAAGGACGTTCTAACAAGGTGACAAAGCTTTGGGCTAAGCAGGGTACTGACTACCGTTGTCATGTCGAGTGGGTAATTAAGGGAGCATCGGGTAGTGAAATTGAGATTACTGCTGTGGGGGAGCGATCGGGAATGGTTTCTTGTCGTTTGCGGCTTGAACCATCTAAGGTGAAGTTATAAAACACTTATAAAACACTTGGGAAGTATGAAACTCAGACCTTTTCAGAACCGTTAATTAAACCTTGAGAAATAAAGAAAGTTACTACTCACTGTTATTATATGGGGTTGTTGTCAAGCATAAAATTAGTCGATTGAAATTATGAATAATCCTATTTTGTTTTATTACAATGACGGAAAAGGTAGAGCAGAGCTTTCACGTCTTATCTTTATTTATGGTGATATTTCTTTTGAAGATAAAGGAATTTCTTTTCAGGAATACTTTCAGATGCGGGACAGTGGACAATTACCGTTTGAACAGCTGCCTATTTTACAAGTTGACGGGACAACGATAAGTCAATCATGTGCTATTGCTCGCTATGCTGCCAAAAAAGCTGGCTTATATCCTAATGATAATGTACAAGCAGCTCAAACAGATATGATAGTTGATGCCTGGAGAGACATACTAGATATTTTTTATGGGTGTTATGTAGATCGAGTTGTGGATAATGGTCGGTTAGTCATGAAAATGAGGGAACCAAAAGTGAAGCTAGAGAAACTCAATGAGTTTTTCGACACAACTTGGTCAATGCATTTGAGAAGATTTGAGAAAATGATTTCATCTTCCTCTAATTCTCCATTTCTTGTGGGAGACTCTTTGACTTGGGCTGATTTAGCATTGTTCGATCTTCTATGTACTTTTGATGAAAATGCTAACTTATGGAAGACTGAATCTACATTTTTCTATATACCAGATCCCTATGGACCTTATCGACCTTCTGCCGAAATACTTAAATTACCATTAGTTAATGAGTTGTCAAAAATAATCAAACAAACACCAAGTATTAAGACTTGGCTTACTTCTCATCCATATTGAAAAATTAGTGACAGATTTTTGTGAAATCAATATTATTGCTGTGGAGAAGTGATCGAGCACAGTTTTTTGCTGTTAGAGCCTTGATTTACCTGGTACCTAAGCACATATACTTTCAATGATATTCGGTTTGCCATAGTACTTACCTTTGATTATTAATTTATACTCTCGGCAGCTTGCATTGTAAGCTTAAAACCCCAAAATTATTTCAAAATAAAACTGAGTTATTGTAGTTTGTCCCGACTTTGTCACTTTTTATTTTGTAATGTATATATTAAGTGGTCGAAAACTTAGTTTTGAGATTTAAAGTGTACGAAATAAAGATTATTGATTGAATACAAGATAGGTTTGGAGAACTAGCATCTTAATCTCTCTAAATTTGTTTGATTCTAAGCTTGTGATTCTCAAAATCTATGCTACTCAAATCTAAGATTTATCCAGTTGTTATGTTGGCAAAACCAAAATCAAAGGTAATTGTTTCTAATCATTTGGGATTGTTACTACTTCGCATAGATATACTACCTAATGTCATAGTCTCTCAGATCCTACAAACAACTGTTAAGTTTAAGGTTTTCATGAGTGTAATTACTTGATTACAATGTTATTTTTCAGACTAGTTAACCTATATTTATGCTTCTAGATAGATCTAAGGCTTGTATCTAATTGATTTTTTACTGAATTACACTCGAAGGTAAATACATTTACGGAATTATTAATTTTTTTGGTGTTGACAAGGAGATTGAAAAATGGCGGTAAATATTCGAGAAGTCAAAGAAGCGGGAATATCGCAGCGAGCCGTAGATTATATATATAACGTTATAGATCCAGAGCAAAAGAAGTCTGTTATAGAGGACGAAACCTTTAAAGATACCATCAACGCCATCAAAGCAACAGATTCAGTACCAAAAAATGCAATCGAAATAACAAGAGCAGATAATAATTCGATTTCTCAAATTGAAAATGGCAAAGGAAAAACCTTTGTTCTGCGAGGAAATCTCAATTTTGGTCGAACCCTCAATATACCCAGCGATACTACCATTTATGTTGATGGTACCATTACCAGAAATGGTAACCACAGTGCGGATTCCTACGATGATGAAAATACAGGAAATTCTGTAGATGCTGTATTTCGAGTAGATGACAAATCTAACGTTAAACTTATTGGTGTTAATAATGCCAAATTACGTAGTAATCAGCGAGGTACAGGTGTCTATATAGAAGGCTCTGACAACGTCGAAGTACGCGGTTTTGATATCGGTAATGTGTGGGAAGGTGTGGTATCTCACTGGGGTAATAGTGATGTAAAAATTCTCAACAACTACATTCACGATACTGGTAAGCGTGCCATTTGGAGTTTAGGTTCAGAGCGGACTCAAGCTGCTCATAATTTTATTGAGAACGCTGGTGGAGATGGTTTTGATTGGG
Organism: Mastigocoleus testarum BC008; assembly: GCF_001456025.1. Lineage (GTDB taxonomy): Bacteria > Cyanobacteriota > Cyanobacteriia > Cyanobacteriales > Nostocaceae > Mastigocoleus > Mastigocoleus testarum. The sequence goes on along the minus strand of NZ_LMTZ01000158.1, from coordinate 2,442 downwards.
ATGCATACTCAACAGGTAGCCTTGCTTATGAAAATGTAGTTGTCGGTTGGCGACGTTGGGCTGGGTTTGTAGAAGAGGGAGCACAGAACAGCTACTTTGCGAAAAACATCGGGGTTATGGCAGAGTTTGAGTATAAGCATCCCGATCCTAACAAGATACCCGATAAGGGATATACGATGGGTTGGGCGGATAATGGTACTACAGCAAAGATTTCCCGTCTAACTCAGAATAATTACTTCATTGGTAATTCGATGTTTAAACCTTCAAGCTACAACCGAAAAGCCAGTGGTGGGGGTTATTTCGCCAAAAGAAATCAAAAAGGTAAGGGACAAACATATTTCTGGGGTAATACTGGGAATGTAGGATTTGCAAACAATGGTAATGGTAATATCCCTGATACAAACGAAAATCCTAAAGATACTTGGTACAAAGCGAATATAGAGCCCACCGTTGCTCCCGGACAAAGTACCCTTGACAAATTTGAAGCTTTATTTCCTACAGTTCCTGGGAGTGTACCTGGAAATAATGGAGGTCAAACTCCTACTAATCCTAAACCTCCTACCGGTAGCAACCCTATGGTAATTCAAGCAGAAGATATGCAACTCGGGGGAGAATATCGAGTTGAGAAAATTGGTGCTGCTTCTGGAGGAGAAGTTATAAGCTTACGCGGTGGAAATAATAATGATAGCGGTACCGCAAGCTTTAACTTTACAGGAGGCACAGGAATATATAACGTCAAAATTAACTACTTCGATGAAAATGATGGCGTTGCTCAATTAAAACTAAACAAAGGAAATCAGCAGCTAACATCTTTTAAGTTGGACAAGCAACTAGGCAGTCCTGCTGCCAACCAACAAACCATGACTTCTATGGAAATTAAAAATGTTTCCATATCATCTGGCGATCGCTTCCAAATTGAAGGAATCGAACAAGGTTCTCCTCAAACTGCAGAGCATGCAAGAGTTGATTCTGTCGAATTTATTCGTACTGCTACAAATCCTAAACCTCTCAAACCTGTGTTCCTTGAAGCAGAGGATATGCAGCTTGGGGGAGAATATCGAGTTGAAAAAATTGGTGCTGCGTCTGGAGGAGAAGTTATAAGCTTACGCGGTGGAAATAATAATGATAGCGGTACCGCAAGCTTTGATTTTACAGGAAGTACGGGTACCTACGACCTCAAGATTAATTATTTTGATGAGAACGATGGTGTCGGTCAACTGAAAATAGACCAAGGAAGCGATCGACTAATATCTTTCCAGCTAAATAAGGATTTAGGTAGTCCCTTGGCTAACGAACAAACCATGACATCCATGGAAATTTCAGATATTTTTGTATCTAAAGGTGATAATTTCCGGATTGAAGGAATCGAACAAGGTTTACTCAATACTGCCGAACATGTGAGAATTGATTCCATTCAATTTATCCCCACTGATTCTAGTTCTACTCTCATTTGAGAATGAACCGAAAAATATCCTGATCGCAGTTAGTGAGAAAAATAAATTTAAACTAGCCTAATACCAATTTGGAAAAATAATCAGACAGATAGATTTCTTAGGAGACGTTCCAATGATTTATCGAATTGGTATTAGCTCCAGTTTTGGCTATAAGTGTATAACTCCCTATCTAACTAATCTCTATAGTTTTCTGATTATGCTCTACAGCAAATTTGGTAAGACCATCATTGTTGATTGTGCAGAAAACTTAATTGTTTTGGAAGTTAATACTAGAACCTATCCCACTATTCTAAAAATGCTTATTTGTGTGAGTGAAATTTGCCTGAAAAGCTTTATTTCTTCATTTTTAGCTTTTAAAACATTTAAGCTTTTTAGCAAAAATCTTACTAGTGGGATAAGTTCCAAAATCCATAAAGTTTAAAACATGGATTAAATAATACTACTGCTTGCAGCTAAGGTCTGGTCTACTGCTCCGATCGCGACATCATTTAGCTCCACATTACTCAAAGTCAGTGCCGTATTATCAGAATTACTACCATTAAAGCCAAGTTCGATCGAACTTCCTGGCGCAAGAGATCCATTCCAGTCAGCATTACTAATTTCATAACGGTTCCCTTCGTGGCTCAGAATCTCAGCACCCCAGATGTTTTTCATTTCAAAAGGAGCATCAAATTCTAGCTTCCAACCATTGATAGCCTTATCACCGGTATTAGTAATTTCCAGATTTCCCGTAAAGCCATTTTTCCATTCACTTTTCACGGAAAAATCTACATCACCAATGAGCGGGTCGTGACCTGTGTCATCGCCATTACCGCCACCATTATCGCCGCTACTACTACCCCCTGATGAATCAGTTGTTGGTGTTGAATTTGGTTGTGAGTATCCAGTATGGTTGTTATCGAGTGCGTAAAAAGTAGCTTGAGCATAGTCCTTTGAATCGCCCGTATTATTTTGGTTGTACACGCCTGCTTTAAAGTACATGTACTGA
>NZ_LMTZ01000157.1 GCF_001456025.1 Mastigocoleus testarum BC008 | reverse complement strand
ATATTTCCTAATAAGAAAATCATTTTAATAGAATTCTTTAGTTGTTAGATTTTTTGTTGCTTATCGATTTCATTCACGGGTATTGAGCCTAAGCGCGTGTCCGTAGGACAAGATGGCATAGATAGACATCCTAACCTAATTACGTAGCGCTATAGTTTAAATTTTACTAGAATATAAATTTTTACTTTTGCAATACAAGAGTTTTCAGATTTATCTAACTGTATTTTTTATTGCTTTCTAAGCCGAGCTTAAAATCTTATCATTGATTACCTGTAGGGGCACACCAATGTGCACCCTCACAAGTAGCATATGATTTATTAGTCGCCCACCTCACACCAGACAGGCGACGACATCAAACACAGGTAACACAGATAATGGGTATATTCTCTTATTTAAGTACTTATTTGTAATTTTGACGTCTTACATAAGTTATAGATATTTTAACTTTTGAAAACCTGAAGCAATTGTTACGGCAAATAAACTTCTAGAGTGCATTTCCCAATTACTTATTTACGCTATTAGCTGAATTTTATTCATCTGCAGAGTTCCTAATTCCTAATAACTAAACGTCTCCATGTCTCCATAAATTATAATTATGGGACTTACGTACTTGTTCCCTTAGCATAGCAAGTCTTGAAGGGATTGATCCCCAATGGTTTGGAACTGCTATTTCAGAGCCGGAAACGCTTTGCTAACCTATTATCACAATAACCCTGTTTGCGTTGTCCGTACGTAAGTCCTGAATGAATATGCTAGCCGCTAGTGCGCGGTCTGTTTGTCCTATGGACACGCGCTTAGCCTGCGGTATTGTTGGAGCCTCTAGCTGCGCTACCTAAGGATCTGCTAATTACTTGCACTAGCTCTATACGTGCAAGCCAAAATCCTTCCAGAAGTAATCCTCCCATAATTGTCTACCACCTCGGTCGGTTAGTTTTTCTGAGAATGAGTTAGGGAGTGCCATAATTCTTTAAGAATTCTCTTTAATTCCTTCTCTTTACGTGCTACCGCTGCTCCAGCTTCGCTCATTTTATTTTCAAACTCTGTTTGCTTTGTCTCCAGCAGAGTAGAACCTTTTTTTTCTGATTCTTCTTTGGTATTTTCATACCAGGTTTTAGCATTATCGAGATGTTGCTTAACCTCTTCGTAGGGTTCTCCGTAACGAGCGGCTAGATTGGCTTGTAAAACTGATAATTCAGCCTGCAATTGAGCGTAACGTTTTTTCATTAATGTAACTTCTTCGCTATTTTTGAGATTATTCACGACCGTTTTAACTGTGGAGCGAACATCAGAAGAAGTTTCTTGACTAGCAACTTCAATTTGGGTCAAAGCTCCATCCACATCTGATTGTAGTTGCTTCTCATCTTCGTCCAGTTTTGCTTGGAGTTTTTGGATTTCTGATTGAGTTTGTGCGATCGTTTGTCTGCGGGATTGACTAATCCCTTCAATTAGACCCTCAACAGAAGCTGTAACCTCTTCTTTTGTGGTTTGTCCTTTCTCTTTTAAATTTTCTAATAATGTGGTGAAGGTATCTCTGACAATAGAACTTAACTCTCCAGAACCTTCTTTGAACTCGCTCACAGCTTGGGAAATAGCAGAACTAAAAATTTCTTTGATTCTTTCCGAGCGAAATTTACCTTCTTCTTTGACTTTTTCTAAGTCTGTTTTTATTTTGTCTTTTACAGAATCAGACATATATTACTCCATATAATTACAATTGGTTTGAAAATATCTCTGTCCTTTTGCCTTTCGCTATATTTTCTATATTCCTACTCTATGCAATATGGAAAATTTTATTGTCGGTAAATTATCATGATAAGAATTTTTGATGCGAATGATATTACAATTATAGCTAAATAAAATTTATAAAAAATAGTAGTAATAGCAAGTAAGTAAAATGACAAGTAACTTTATTTGTCTGTTTCAAATAGAAAAAATTAAGATATAAATGCAAATACCCGGAAGATAAATCCCGGGTAGATTTACAGAGAATGATTCTGCACTGAGTTAATTTTCTCTAGTAAACCTATTATTTTCTGGTTTATTTGAATTAAATCTTATTTAACTAAATAATACCTACTCCTTTACCACGATTATCATCTTCCATTGTAAGTTTTCCATCTTCTTCGTTGCTGTTTATTTCAGCCAATTCCTTAGCTCTCTGAGCGGCTTGTGCTTCTTCCTTCGCTTTTAGATCTCCGCGTTCTTCGTAGTACATTTCTGGTTCAACAGCATAATTATTTGCTAAACCTTCATTATCTACAGTGAAACCACTTGTTGTGTCTAATTCTCCTTCTGTTTTTTCTGGTTGTTGCTTGAAAATTTCCCCTTCGCGCTCTATACGGGCAGCAGTTTCAGCAGGTATGATATTGGGGTCGTATCCATCTTTTTCTGTTCTTTGTTTATTATCAGCCATAAACATTTATCCTCAATCTGCTTTATATTTATTATCTGAGTAATGTAGTAAATAATTCTTCCATCTTGCGAATAAAATTAAGTAAAAATACTCTATCTAAAGAGCTAAATCTTATAACCAAAAATAAATCAAATATGAAAAAATACCCCCTGAGACTAAGCAAGTAATCATTAAATTTACATAGGGGTAAAATTCAATTAATTCTGAAGAGGGTATAGGAACTAATTTTACGTTAAAACTACCCTCTGTCATCTAAAATAGATGTTATGAAGTATCACAGATTAAAGCTTTGTTGGAGTGTCGGGAGCTATTTCGACTCCTGGTGTTTCTGTAATAACTTGTTCAAAAGAAATTAAGTCTGCAAAACTATTTACGTCTATACCCATCGCATTACAAGATGCTTTTAACTCACTCTCAAAACTATTAATATTATCGCCGTAACCACAACTTTCAGCGGCTACTTTTATACCTTGTTTCATGTTGGCACGGGCACAATCTATTAGTTCCGATCCTTGGAGTGGTGTAGATGAACTCATAAATATAATTCCAATTAAAGACAACGTGGATTAAATCAAAATATAGCAATTATACTCAAATTGCAATTTTATTTTATAAAAAGGGTCAACTTAGCGTGATATCAATCCCCAATAAAAACTTATAAATTTCTAAGATCGCAAATATAATAGTGTTCACAAAAATTATAAGCGAACACCATTATTTATCTTTATCTTAATTGATATTATCTTCTAATATTTATAGACCAGGGTTTTCTTGTTTTTTAACTTTTGGCACGATATCGGGACGCTCTTGATTTTCCCAACCAGGAGGTCTTTTGGAGTTGTACCAAGCAATCGAACCAATACTGACAGTGGCAATAAATCCGATAACAATGATACCTATCAAAGAAAAAGAATAAGTAGAATTAACCTCTGGATTAGAAGCAAATTCTGCCAAAGTATAATTGAATAGCGAATTCATAAAAATATTCCCCGTGCAAAAAGCCAATTATTTATTGATACTTGAATAAAACTCCTCACTAATCCTAAAATAAGTATGGATATAAATTTTTCCCATACTTATTTCAGATAACTAAAAATTAGTCAATAGCTTTTTTGACTGCATCCTTAGCATTTTCTACTCCGTGGCGAACTTCTGCTTCTGCTTGCTTCGCTTTACCTTCTGCCTGGTCTTCTGGATCTCCGGTAACATTGCCCATAGCTTCCTGAGCCTTACCTTCAATATTTTTAGCGGTTGCTTTAATTTTATCTTCTGTACTCATAATTAATTTATCTCCTTAGTTAATAATTAGCAAATCGACATTCAAAACTCTACATATACTTTGATTGATGAAGTAATAATTCATCATTAAAAAATAGTTTTTTATCGATTTGTTACTATAAATTTATCTTTTAATATTGAGTTCTGCTTCCACCAGAAGAATATACTCAATAAAAGTAGTGTTCTTCCATTTGTATACTTTCGTGATTTTGAAAACTACTCTCAAGGTAGAGTTCGTTTAATGTGACTGATTTTAAGTATAAATTTTTTTAGCAATCTGAAAACTTGTAAAGACCTAGCAATGCTAAGTCTTCCAAAAAATTGATATATTTATTTATGCATGAACTTCCTAGACCATAATGCACAGAAGTGATCTGTGTACTTTCCCAAGTCTCAGTGTTGCAGAAATGAGGAATAAATTAAAAAAAATTATAATCAGAGTACAGCCCCCTGAACCCTGGAATGCTGGAGGATTTTAAAATTTTTGTTTTCCTCTAATTCGGGTTATTCAGAGGGCGAAATCATCCCCTAATTAAGCGCCCAGCTTTCTCAAAATTTAGTATATACCACTAAGACCAGGGTTGACGGAAGTCAGGATATAAAGTCAAGCCACCATCAACAAATATGGTTTGTCCGGTGATATAAGCTGCTTCATCAGAAGCAAGAAAAGCTACTACTGCAGCCATTTCTTCCGGCGTACCAGCTCGACGCATAGGGATGTGAGTTTCGACTTCAGATTTTTCATTTGGGTTGCTAGCCCAGTCGTTAATTGGTGTAGCTGTTGCACCAGGTCCAATAGCGTTAACCCGAATTCCTCGGTCTGCATATTCTAAAGCGAGAGTACGGGTAAGATTTTCCATTCCACCTTTACTGACGGAATAACCAACGTACTCAGGTCTAGGAATGATTTCGTGAACGCTGGAATTATTGATGATAACTCCTGCTTTTTTACGTTCTAAAAAATGTTTTAGAGCCTCACGAGAACATAAATATGCACCGCGAAGATTAACTGCAACCATACGGTCAAACTTATCAATTTCTAATTCATGGGAAGCTGCAGCACTTTGAATACCGGCGTTATTGATAAGAATATCGATTCCGCCAAGCTTCTCAATTGTTGTGGCAAACATATCAATTACATCTTGTTCTTGGGAGACATCTCCTTGAACTAATAGATGTTTAACACCACAGCCTTGAATTTGAGTACAAGCTTGCTCCATTAGCATTTTTTCTTCGGTTTCTTCTGCCTTTTCAGAAGACTTATAAAAGTTAATTGCTACATTTGCACCTTCTTGAGCGAAACGAATTGCAATTGCTCTACCAATCCCTGTCGCTGCTCCAGTTACCAAAATATTCTTTGTTTTTAGACCTTTCATAATTTCTAATTTAGGAAGTTGGTTCAAATGTCAAGTTACTGTTATATCAAAAATTATTAAATTTTTTAGTTCAATTAGCTAAGCTCAAATGATATAAAAAACTTAAATTCGAAAAGTATGATAATTAAAAAATATTAAAATACTAGAAATTTAGAATTCCCCAGAATTTAATGAGATATATCTATTCCAAATAATTTATGAATATAAAATTTAATAACATTAACTCCTTAGAGAATTCTACAAATACAGTAATACATTATCGCACTGTTATAAATTCCCCGTATAAGTCCTAAGCTTACAGATTAAGCCTATAAATTAAATTTGGTATATAAATTTTACGAGCTGAGTCTAAATTTTCTATGAATAAATAAATTTCTCACAAATCAAACTTACACATTAAGCTCAAAAATTAACATATTATAAATTATCTACAGCTAACATAGTATTCCAAATATAACTTTAACCCCTCCAGCTATGTAGTCTTCATTAATTAATTTACTACAACTATTTCCATTTGCTACTAACTGTAGAGATAAAAGCATTTGTGATGCAAGCAACTATTATCATCCTCAAGGTAGACTACAACTCGTCAAAAAAGTTCTATCTATAGTCTAATTATCTTTTAAACTTTCGACAGGTACCTAATAATGGTTACTATTGATAGATTAAAAGAATAATATGAAACAGTACAATCCCTGTCCCCTGTTTCCAACTTTCTGTTCCCTACCTCGATAAATAATTTTGACTGACTGCGTCACGCTACGCGTCCATTTTTGATGCGGCTAACATAAATCAAACCGGACTCCTTCGCTTGACGGATCTGGAAACTTATTCGAGAGTGAAAACATCGTTGCGTATAGTTAGTTTAGTTAATTTCCCATACCAGTCAACCTACACATTAATTAATTTATGGCTTTAGTGGAAACAATCAAATCTAGCATTAAGGAATTGATTAGTAATGCAATATTGATTTTTCCTGCACTACTAACTGCCTTAATTATTATTTTACTGACTCGCTTTGTTGCTCAATTGGTTGCGGGAATAGCCACTAAGTTGGGCGAGAAAGCAATTCGTAGTAAATCTTTACAAATATTACTATCTAAAACAGTTTACGTCGCTACTTGGACTGTTGGCATTCTTCTAGCTGCAGTAATAGCATTCCCAGGTTTAAGGTTAGGAGATATTATTGCCACTTTGGGGCTTAGTTCCGTAGCAATTGGTTTTGCTTTTCAAGATATTTTCAAAAATTTTCTTGCTGGAATACTTTTACTATTACAAGAACCTTTTAGAATTGGCGATCAAATAATCATAGGGGATTATGAAGGCACAGTCGAACAGGTTGATATTCGCACAACTAAAATTCGTACATACACAGGAGAAAGGGTTTTATTACCAAACTCCAAAGTATTTACCAGTGCAGTTCAGGTGAGGACTGCATTTAATAGCAGACGGACAGATTTAGCAGTAGGTGTAGATTACAATACACCTTTATCCAAAGCATCTGAAATCTTGAAACGATCAGTCTCACAAGTAGATGGTGTTTTACAAGATCCTGCACCAGAAATAGATTTAATTGGCTTTGGTGATAGTTCTATTGATTTTGCGGTTCGTTACTGGACGCTTCCTCAACAAACAGAAGTACGTCGTGTAAAGACTCGGGCAATCATCAGTATTAAACGAGTATTTGATAATGCAGATATTAATATTCCTTACCCAATTCGTACATTATACTTTTACAATCAACAAAAATTTAACGATCATCTGATGCCATCGGAAGAAAATAGCGTTGTTCAGAATTCCAGTTTTGACGGTAGTCACAGATAGATTTAGCGAAGACCTGTCCCCAAGACTTTCACATATCTATACTGAGGATAAGGTTTCCCACGACTATAAGCCGTGGGATTTTTGAGATAATCATTGCTCTTTGGGGTCGTCCTCACCCAGAAATAGTGAAGAACGACAATTTATAACTCTTAACTCCTGACAACTAGCAAGCAAAGTTTTGGGAAATTAAGGTTTTGAACAATTAAGGTTTTGAACAATTAAGATTCCGAACAATTAAAATTCAGAATAATTAAGATTCAGAGACAGGTTCTGGTTCGATTTCGGGAAGTAGCTTCAAGAATCTATCGATATCTGCATAAACAGCCGAATAGCTATTTAAAGCTTCAAAGCGATCATTAGATTCAGCAGCTTTGTCAATTTTGACCAAATAACTCAGCATATCCTTGGAAATTTTACGAGCTTCCTTTTGTTCTTGAGGAAGCAAATTAGAAGCAGTATAGTTGATAGCCAGTCTTGCTTCTGTCATTGGACCATGAATAAAATTACCAACCCTTCTCCAATCTTGTTTCTCAATTAAATCTTCCAATTCTGAACCGCGATCGCGAACTGCAATAACCTCAGTAGAATATTCTTGGATTTTTTGCAGTTGATTGGGTGTGTATGTTGGTGGTGCTTTTGCGACTGTAGGACCACTACAGCCAAACAAAAATGTTGCCACAAATACTAAAATCAAAGAAAAAATACTACGTTGACGCCCCATAAGTAGATTCTATTGGTTGGATGAATAACATTCATATTCGATTTTCCGCGTAAATGAGCATTCTTGTCCAGAAGTCAGCACAAATCAGTAAGAAATAAGAAGTAAGAAATAATGTATCTGTAGTACCCAATATCCAGTTCCAAACACCCAATCCCCAACTTAATATATGTCAAAAAAGTATGATTTTGAATTGCGATCAACTGATAGACCTTGATAATCTGAAACAAATTACCACCAACTGAGCCTTCTGGCAATTTTAACTTAGTGTTTTAACTGAGTGACACCTAAGTAGCCCACGCAACTAAGGAGGAGCATTGTCCGTGAATGCAGCACTGATGGCAACAAACCTTGAAATTGCTAGTAAAATTGCGACAATAGTAAATTTATTCAAGTTCGAATTTCCCGATGCAAAATCGGATTTGAAACCTTGGACAAATGACCCAGAAACCATGGAATTAGTAGATCCGGACTCTATTGATATTGGTTTTCATTTCCCTGGTGTCAGTAAATCTTGGCAAAGTCGTAGTCTTTTAATCCAAATCAGATTTTATCAAGATCCAATGAATGATATGCGGCGTGCGATCGGTGTGGAAATTGCTGGTTTCAGTCATAATGGCGAACAATGGCGACTCTCAACTGTCGATAATTGGAATTGTGTTGGTATATCTCAACCATCTTCAGAAAAAAGTGAAAAACTAAAAAAGTTTTGCAGACAGATTTTAGAAGTTTTTAACAGTTGAAAATAAGGAGTAAAAAGTAAGGAGTAAGGGGTAATATTACGTCCGGCTAAACAGTTATCACATCTGTGGGGGCGAAGTGATGTTAGCGGATCCATAGGTAGCGCAGCTAGAGGCTATAACTACGTTACCTGCGGATCTTCTAGCTATAGCGGGGCGCGTGGGGCGTAAGCACAGACAATGAGCGTGTCTACAGCGCACAGTAATAAGTAATAAGTAATAAGTAATGAGTAATGAGTAATGAGTAATGAGTAATGAGTAATGAGTAAAAGGGTTATTAGGTAATAACTGCCGTCTTTTCAATAGGGTTATATAGTAAATAATTAAGCAGACTTGATATAAGAAGTAAATTATATTTTGTTACCTGTTGAGTTACAACTGACTAAGTTGGCTGAATTTTTACTCATGAATAATAATTAGCATTCAAGAACAAACTGAATCATTTGCGATTAGAGTAGTTAAAGCTTATGCTGAATTAAATAAAATATATTTCAATAACGAGAGTAAACTATTATCTAAACAATTTCTTAGAGCCGGAACAAGTATAGGTCCTATTATCTTCAATTAAATAAATATATTCAACAACAACAACTTAAGGAACAACAAGTATATTTACTTATTATTTATTACTCATTACTTACTACTTTTTACTTTAATATTATGTTGGAAATAGTAGCTCTTTATTCTTCATTACTAATTTCTCAGACCCAGAAACCACCTCAACAATTTATCAATTTGAAGAATCAATTAGAACAGTATGGGTTTGAAGTTAGAGTTGAGCTACCACCGAAGCGTGGTGCTTACGGTTTATTGAAGAACAAAAAAATATGGATTAATCCTGTAGTCTTTGATTTACAAATCGCCACTCCAACGATAGTTCATGAATCAGTTCATGCAGCGCAATTATGTGCGGGAAACGGTAAATTACGACTCTTGGGCTTGGAAATTCAACCCATCAAGACTGCTCGACGACTTTTTTTACGGTACACTGATAGCCGCATACGAAATTTAGAAAGAGAAGCTTATGCGGTACAAACTCAACCCAACAGTTTTGAAATCGCCACAAATCTTTTAAACAAACACTGTAAAAAATAACCTTTCTTTGGTAAGTAATCTTTAGAAAATTGCTATATAGCAATCTATTATAAAATTATATTTTGCGTTGTAGGGAATAGGAAATAAAAGTTTTCTTGTTCTTACATTTGTGGCGATAAGCCCGCAGGGTATTACCGGAGGTGTCGCCATATCCTAAAAGATAAACAACTGCGATAGATGTTTGCACGCTAATAATTAAATATTCTCAATTGTACAAACCTGTTCAGCATTACAAAATAATTGTTTCATGAAAATGAAGTATCTGAAATCTTGAGCAAATAAAATTTTTGGTATAAATACTTGAAATCTGGAACTGTTCGTACATAGTTTGTAGTCTGTAATGTACATAACTAAATCTGGTTTTTAGCATCATGTTAGGATTATGGGCTTCGTCACCACAACAGTTACTACTATTATTATCTTCAATGATATTTATTTACTTATCCAAGGTTTATTCAACATAAAAATCTGGATAAAAGGTATTTGCTGAAAGTCATTAAAAAATTCAAGCAAAACTCCTTACGAAGCGAGCGAAACTATATTCTTGAGCAATCTGAAGTAAATAATAATGCAGATTTTGGTAAGCCTGAAGTTTGGCGATGGTAACTTCCAAACGGGATTTAGTCAAAATATAAACATAATAGATATAGTAAATACTGAGGGTCAATCCACAAAAATAGAAATTCAACTTGGATCGGCTCCAGAGATTCCAGTTTTATATCAGAAATGGCAAAATAAATATACTAGTTTACTTAACCCTGTGAGAATGGGGTTCAAAAGAAAACAAACAACTAATTTTTCTTGGTCTGAGTCCTATGAAGAATGTGAGGAATCTGCGAAAAATTTACAGATTCAATTGAATGCTTGGCTTGAAAGTGTTAAATCAAAATTAGAATTAGAATTAGCGACTGTATCAGATAATAAGCCAGAAACTATAACAGAAATTATATTTATAATTGATACTCAACAGGTCAAATCTCAATCAGATAAAGATATTTTACATCGCTTACCTTGGCGGGAATGGAATTATTTCCCTGGTAATTCTAGTTTAGAAGTAGCATTATGTTTGCATGAGTCTCAAGTTAAAATACAACCAATTGAAAATCAAGTATTTAGACGAGTTAGAATTACCAGCATATTCGGTGATAATGCAAATATAGATATTGAAATAGATCGAGAGTTAATTGAAAAATTAAAGCAACGGGGAGCAGAACTCACTGTTCTTTCACAACCCAAACGTTCAGACTTTATCAAATTATGGAATGAGCCCTGTGATATCTTATTTTACAGCGGTCACAGTCAAACAGATCCTAATAGTCAGGTTGGTTCATTTCAAATCAATGAGTCAGATAGTTTAAACCCTGGGGAGATTAAAAATACTTTCCAAGAAGCAATCGCTAAAGGTTTAAAATTAGCAATCTTCAATTCTTGTGACGGTTTGGGTTTAGCTCAACAATTCGCAAATCTAGGTTTACTTTATATCATTGTTTGGCGAGAAGTGGTACCAGATAAAATCGCCCAAGATTTCCTCAAATATTTTCTCGATTCCTTTGTTCGAGGAAAATCTTTATTTGCTTCTGTGCGAGATGCAAGGGTGAAACTCCAAGAACTTAGCAATAAGGAAGATGTTGAACAGCAAATACCAGGAGTCAACTGGTTACCAATTATTTGTCAAAATACCCCAGAATGCGCTCCCAATTGGGAAGATTTAGGAGGATTAACAGGTAAACTTCCCGACTCTCCTTATAAGGGATTATCTGCATTTAAGGAAGAAGATGCACCGATATTTTTTGGTAGGGATAAATTTATTACAGATTTAGTCGATATTGCCAAAAATAAACCATTAGTCCCTGTAGTTGGCGCTTCTGGAAGTGGAAAATCTTCTTTAGTATTTGCTGGTTTAGTTCCTCAGTTAAGGGCGAATGGTAACGTGCAAATAGTATCTTTACGTCCGGGGAAAAATCCTTTTGATGCTTTGACGATTGCTTTAAATTCCCATCTTCAATCTTTAAATTTGTCAAATGGAGAATCAATAAAAGAAAATAACCAGCAATTGAAGGAATTAGAATTAGAAGTAGAATTGCTCAATAATGAGCAAGCTTTGTGTAAGTTAGTCGGAAATCTTGTCACTCCCAGTAAAGTTTCTCCAGAATTGGATAAAGATATTCGACAACCTAGAATTTCAAAATTCGATCTATCTAGCGATGAGTCTCAAATAAAAAATAATACTCAAATAAGAAATAATAATATTTGCGGGGTACCTAACGGAAAAAATCTCCACCAGAATTTTGTCTTAATTGTCGATCAGTTTGAAGAGCTTTACACTCTAGTTACAGAACAACAACGCCAACTTTTTTTAGATGCATTGCTGTATGCAGTAAAATTTGCTCCAAGTTTTACCCTCGTCCTAACACTCAGGGCTGACTTTATGGGAAAAGCCTTGGATTATCAACCAATGGGTGAAGCTTTACAGAAATATTCACCGGTCTTACTCACTTCAATGAATCCCGAGGAATTAGCTCAAACGATAGAAAAACCCGCCGAAAAAATGAAGGTGGAATTAGAAGAAGGTTTAACAGCAAAACTAATTGATGACCTAGGGAAGCAACCAGGACGTTTACCTTTATTAGAGTTTACCCTGACCCAACTGTGGCAAAAACCAAATAAATGGTATCTTACTCATCAAGCTTACAGAGAAATTGGTGGTTTAGAAAAAGCTTTAGCAAAATATGCAGATTCAGTGTTGGATCTGTTATCTGTTTCAGAAAAACAACAAGCCGAACGGATATTTATCCAGTTGGTGCGTCCTGGAGAAGCTACAGAAGATACTAAGCGTAAAGCTACCCGTGGGGAAATAGGGGAAGATAATTGGGATTTAGTAGAATTTTTGGCAAATAAGCGTTTAGTATTTACTGACTGGGATGAAACCACTCAACAGCAAACGGTGGAAATTATTCATGAAGCATTAATCCGGGAATGGGGAATCTTACAAAAGTGGATCGAAGTTAACCGTCGGTTTCGAATTTGGCAAGAAAGATTACAATTTATAGTAGTTAAATGGGAACAGGAAAAGCACGCTTGCGATTACTTATTAAGTGGTGGTGTTTTAGGTGAAGCAGTTATATGGTTTGCGGATGAAAGATATAGTAAGTATTTGAGCGATTCTCAGAGAGAATTTATTGAGGAAAGTTTACAAGCGCAAGATAGGGAAGAGCAGAAAAAATTTCGTCAACAACAGGAAAAAGTAAAGTTACAAAAACGTGCGATCATCTGGCTTTCTGGTGGTTTGCTCGCAGCTTCCTTAGCTACTGGATTCGCTGGTTGGAATTGGGGAAAAGCAGAAATAAGTGCGACACAAGAAAAGCTGAATCGTTCAGTTGCAATTTTCGAACACTCTTTCAATTTACAAAATTATGGAGATGCATTGCTAGAAGCGATGAAAGCAAAGCAATTGTTAGAACGTAATTGGTGGGGGAAATTCGTTAAAACCGACATCAAGCAGAAAGTGAATATGGCAATATATAAGCCAATTAATCATTATTGGATAGATGAAAAATACACTTTATCAGGGCATAAATCTAAAATTAACAGTGTGGTTTTTAGTGATGACAATAAAACGATTGCTTCTGCATCAAAAGATAGAAAAATAAAATTATGGTCTGCTGAAAATGGTAAATTACTCCGTACTTTATTAGGACATAACTCTGAAGTTAATAATGTCGTATTTAGTGGTAATGGAAACATTATTGCTTCTGCATCGAAAGATGGAACAGTAAAAATATGGTCTGTTGAAAATGGTAAATTAATTTATACTTTATCTGGACATAAATCTGAGGTTAATAATGCCGTATTTAGCAGTAATGAAAACATTATTGCTTCTGCATCGAAAGATGGAACAGTAAAAATATGGTCTGTTGAAAATGGTAAATTAATTTATACTTTATCTGGACATAAATCCGAGGTTAATAACGCGGTATTTAGCCAGGATGGGACAACTATTGCTTCTGTATCAAAAGATGGAACAGTAAAAATATGGAGTGCAATCAGCGGTCAATTAATCCAAACTTTATCGGGACATAAGTCTGAAGTTAATAACGCAGTATTTAGCCCAGATGGTAAAACTATTGTTTCTGTATCAGAAGATGGGACAGTAAAATTTTGGTCTGCTCAAGATGGTAAACTACTCCAGACTTTATCAAGACATCAATCTGGAGTTAATAACGTTAGATTCAGCCCAGACGGAAAAACTATTGCTTCCGCATCAAAGGATGGAACAGTAAAAATATGGTCTGCTTCGGATTATAATTTACTGCATTCTTTATCAGGACATGAAGACTCAGTCATTCGCGTAGAATTCAGTCCTAATGGAAAAACTATTGTTTCTGTATCAAAGGATGGGACAGTAAAACTTTGGTCTGTACTAGATGGTAAATCACTATACTCCTTTTCAGGACTTAACGTTGTATTTAGCAGCGATTCTAAAACTATTGCTTCCACCTCAAAGGATAGTAAAATCCAAACTTGGTATGTTGAAGATAGTAAATTATTCCAATCTTTAGAGGGACATAAAGATTGGGTAAGAAGTGCGATATTCAGTCCAGATGGAAAAACTATTGCTTCCGCATCAAAAGATGGAACAGTAAAAATATGGTCTGCATCAAATGGTAAATTACTCTACACTTTGTTAGGACATAAAGGTGAAGTATATAACGCAGTATTTAGCCCTAACGGTAAAATTGTTGCTTCCACATCACAAGATGGAACAGTAAAACTTTGGTCTACTGAAAATGGTAAATTACTCCATACTTTATCAGGACATAAAAAAGCAGTTTTGAGTGTGCAGTTTAGTCCAAATGGAAAAACTATTGCCTCTACTTCACGAGATCGAACAGTAAAATTATGGTCTGCGGATAGTGGTCAGTTACTCCAAACTTTATCAGGACATACATCTGATGTTAATAGCATAACATTTAGTCCAGATGGTAAGACTATTGCTTCTGCTTCTGATGATGAAACAATAAAATTATGGAATTGGGATTTAGATAATTTACTCACACAAGGTTGCAAGAAACTGGAATATTATTTCATTAACTATCCAGAAAAACTTGAACAACTTGAAATTTGTCAAAATCGGAGAATTTTAATCGCAGCTGCTTTTACCCTTGTAAAACAAGGTGAACAATTAGCTAAAGATGGAAATTATCAGAGTGCTGTAAATAAATTTCGTCAAGCAAAAACTTGGAATCCGAAATTAGATATCGATCCAAAGATAAAAGTAAGAGCAATAACTTTAATTACTCAAGGTAAAAAATTAGCTAAAGAAGGTGATATAAAAAATTCTATTGCAACATATAACAAAGCAATAAAAATTTACCCTAAGTTGCAAGTTTCAGCAGCAGATTGGAATACTTTATGTTGGTATGGTAGCTTGCATGGTTACCCCAAAGAGGTAATGTTTGCTTGCGAACAAGCAGTAAATTTGCTACCGGGAGATGAAGATATCATAGATAGCCGTGGACTTGCTAGAGCCCTAACAGGAGACTATAAAGGCGCAATTGAAGATTTTGAGATATTTGTGAAATCAGATGATACTGAGTCTAAATTGCAACAGCGTCAAGCTTGGATTGAGGATTTACGAAATGAGAAGAATCCTTTGACACCAAAAGTTATAGAAAACTTGCTAAATCCAGAACCAGAATATAAATAAAATATATCGATATAGTTAGATTTTTGTATATGTAAGTCAAAGAAAATTCTCGCCTAGTGTATAGGTAAATTTTTCCACAACTATAACTATTATCAGCATCAGAAAAGCTGTATATTTTTCACTTTAATGCTCAATTTTTATTCAAAACCTCAGTATTATGATGAGAAAACACAAAAACAAACTAGCCAAAATCGTAACAAGTGCAATCTTTCTTTTAACAATAAAAATAAATGGTTTACCAAGTTATGCATTGAATGAATATTCGGTCGCAGAGGGTCCAAAAGAATTAGAAACACAAACAAATGAAATTACAATCAAAAAGAGAAACAGAAACAATTTGAATAATAGAAGAAGAGGTCGGAAAATACGATCCAATAGGGCAAAAAAAACACGAACGACTAAAGTCTCAAATCCCCAGGAAAGGGCTGATGACTACGAAGTATCCTGTGGACGGTGGGTTTGGCATAGAATACAAAAAAAATGGGTTTATATAAAGGCTCCATGTCGATAAATTGATAGAGGAGCAAAACATTTTAAAAGCTTAATTCATAAAAAGTATAGCGATTAGTAGCAACAAAAATAAGTCTGATTATGTCAGGAATACCTATCAGTAAAAAGCATTAGTCAGTATTCTAATTTGTAAAGGGTGTATCTACATCTAACAGAAGATTCCTTATTTGGAATATAGTGCTACGTTTTTTATTTCTCTTTTCCTAGTCCCTCAATAAAACATTAAGAACCATTACCTTTGAGTGCCTGATAATTCTCATGCATGTAGATTAATTCTAAACTCCTAGAATGACCTACACCAAGTCATCGATCCATGAAAGTTCTCCATGGTACCTGGATTCCAAATGCCGAGTCCGATTTTGTCCAATCGGGTTCCTTCTGTCTGTGGGTAGAAGTCCCTCTACTTAAGGGACAAAGAAGCAAAGAGAAAATTCACCCCGGACATCTCAGAAGTGATGATTTAGTTACTTTCTTGACTCAAGAATTGGGTTTGAAAGAGAATGCTGTACAACTAAAAGAGCGCATATCTCCCAAATACTTTGCTCTCCCCACAGCAAATGATAAACCTCTCCCTTCACCGGAGCTAACTAAATATTTGGAAGTGGAAATTCCGGACGAATATGAGGATTTTCAATATTGGAAAGTTGATTGTTATCAAACGGTAGTTTCTAGCAAAACAGATTATTCCCGCGTTCCAACTGCTGTTAATGCGATTAAATTTCTTAACGATATTCACTTTTTAGCACTATACAATTTGGGTGAATTTCAACTGGGTTCGGATTTATTGTTTTGGTATCACTACACCCAAGCTTTTAAACCGATAATTTTCAAAGACCAGTATATTCCAGCACTCAAATATCGGCAGTTAGAAACTAAAAAAACCAAGACAAAAGGCACACAAAAGTCTAAAAATAGCAATAAAAACCACAAAAATGTGAATTTTGAAATCTACCCGACTTGGGGAATTATTTCCGAACAATACGAAGAAAATATCAAAAAATATATTGAATATATACCACCAATTTGTCTTGCTGGTTCATCTATTCTCAGCGATACGGTAGAATTTTTTGACCCAGAAACCTTATTGCGTCACTTTTCGGAATATTTACTTTGCAATTTGGTGACTCACACCCAATCAACAGCAGCTTTTGATAAAAAGATTGCAGATTCCCTAGTTCATCATTGCTTTCATTCCCGCAAACATACTCCTCTGAAAACAAATGCTGCTTTGGAAGAATACAAACAATGGTTGGAATGGAAAAATAAAATTACCCGTACCCAAACTGATTCTTCCTTCCATCTATGTTTTCAACTGGATTCTGCCACTCCTGATAATATAGATAATTGGCAAATGCATTTTCTAGTAGCCAGTAAACAAGATCCTTCCCTAAAACTGGCATTAGCTGACTACTGGACTATGGGTAACAAAACTAGAACAGGGGTACATAAGGATTTTGGTAAGGACTTTGAAACCAATTTATTGCTAAATTTAGGTTATGCAGCCCGGATGTATCCCAACTTGTGGAAAGGTTTAGAAACCGATCGCCCCACGGGATTAAAATTAACTTTAGATCAAGCCTTTGATTTTCTCAAGGAAAGTGCTTGGGTATTAGAAGATTCCGGTTTCAAGGTAATTGTACCCGCATGGTATACCCCCGCAGGTCGCCGTCGTGCCAAAATTCGCCTCAAAGCTTCTTCCCGTAAGGATTCTCCAAGCAAGAGTAAGACAAAAAGTTATTTCGATCTAGATTCCCTAGTGCAGTATCAGTATGAATTAGCCATTGGAGAACAAGTTGTCACTCCCGAAGAATGGGAGCAATTGGTGAATGCAAAGTCTCCCCTAGTAAATTTTCGCGGTCAATGGATGGAACTCGATCGCGATAAAATGCAACAATTACTAGAATTTTGGCAATCTCACGGTGACGAACAACCACAGATGACATTGCTGGAATTCTTACAAAAGAGTGCAGAAGTTGGGGATGAATGGGAAATTGAACATGATGAAGCTTTGTCAACCATGATGGCAAAGTTGCAAGATAAAAGTCAATTGGAACCAATTACAGAATTAGTAAATCTGCAAGGAACTTTACGGGAATATCAAAAACGGGGTGTATCTTGGCTCGATTACTTGGAAAGATTGGGATTAAATGGCTGTTTAGCTGATGATATGGGTTTAGGAAAGTCCGTACAGGTGATTGCGCGACTAATACAGGAACGAGAGAAAAATAATAAGAAAAAACCTTTATTACCGACCCTTTTAATTGCACCTACTTCCGTTGTGGGAAACTGGCAAAAAGAAATAGCAAAATTTGCACCCCACCTGAAAACGATGGTACATCACGGTGGCGACCGCCTACAAGCAACCCCAGAATTTAAAGCTGCTTGTCAGGAATATGATGTGGTTATTAGTTCCTTCACCCTAGCCCGTAAGGACGAAAAGCTATTTAATAATGTTGAATGGCAACGTATAGTTTTAGATGAAGCTCAAAATATCAAGAATCCCAAAGCTGCACAAACAAAGGCGATTCTTAAACTCAAGGCAAAACATAAATTGGCTTTAACTGGAACTCCTGTAGAAAACCGCTTGTTGGATTTATGGTCAATTTTTAACTTTCTCAATCCCGGTTATTTGGGTAAACAAACCCAATTTCGTAAATCCTTTGAAGTACCGATTCAAAAAAATAACGACAAAATCAAATCAACTACCCTAAAAAAGTTGGTTGAACCCTTGATTCTCCGACGGGTAAAAACTGATAAATCTATTATTAGCGATTTACCCGATAAAGTTGAGCAAAAACTATATACAAATCTGACCAAGGAGCAAGCATCACTATATGAAGTAGTCGTCAAAGACGTGGAGAAAAAACTCCAAGAAGCAGAAGGAATTGAGCGTAAAGGCTTGATGCTTTCCACCCTAATGAAATTAAAGCAGATTTGTAATCATCCCGCCCAATTTCTCCAAGATAATAGCGAATTTTCCCCTGAGCGATCGCACAAACTAAGTCGTCTCGCAGAAATGGTAGAAGAAGCCATTTTAGAAGGGGAAAGTTTACTTATCTTCAGCCAATTCACCGAAGTATGTCAAAGTGTTGAGAAATATCTCAAACATAATTTACATTGCAATACCTACTATTTGCACGGTGGAACTAACCGCAAACGTCGAGAAAATATGATTGCGGAATTTCAAGATCCAGAAACGGAAGCATCAGTCTTTATTCTTTCCCTTAAAGCCGGTGGTGTTGGTATTACCCTCACAAAAGCTAACCATGTATTCCATTTTGACCGTTGGTGGAATCCCGCAGTGGAAAATCAAGCTACAGACAGAGCTTTTCGGATTGGTCAAAAAAAGAATGTATTCGTGCATAAATTTGTTTCGATTGGAACTTTAGAAGAAAGAATTGACCAAATGATTGAAGATAAGAAAAAGCTTTCTTCTGCTGTGGTTGGTAGTGATGAATCTTGGTTAACAGAGCTAGACAATGATGCGTTTAAACAACTAATCGCATTGAATAAGAGTGCAGTATTGGAGTAGAAATTATAATATTGGGGTAGAACTATGGCGAAATTTAGTCGAACTTGGTGGGGCGATCGCTTTATTCAAGCATTAGAAGAATTTACCGATGAAAATAGATTAAAACGGGGACGTTCCTATGCTCGTGGTGGTAAAGTTTTAAATTTTGAAATCGACAAAAACGAAATAGTTGCTCAAGTCCAAGGTTCAATAAATCCTTATTTTGGCGTTTATACAGTTCCACTTTACTGTATTGAAATAAAACTTACACCAATTCCAAAAACTAAATGGAAAGAAGCAATTAGCAAACTATCATCCAAAGCTAGCATTGTTTCTCGGTTACTATTAAATGAAGTTCCTGAAAATATTGAAGACACATTTTCAGAATTAGGATTAAATTTACTACCCCATAGCAAGAAAGATTTTAAAACCAGTTGTTCCTGTCCGGATTATGCTAATCCATGTAAACATATTGCAGGGGTATATTACTTAGTTGCATCCCAACTAGATCGAGATCCATTTTTATTATTTGAACTGCGCGGATTATCTAAAACAGAACTACAAGACAAATTAGCAGCATCACCATTAGGTAAAGCCCTATCTTCTCAATTTAATGCAGAAGAAATTCCTATTGAAACTAGCACATCTCTATATCCCAAGCTAGAAAAGAAAATAATTACCCAAAAACCAACCTCCAAAGAATTTTGGTTAGGGAAAAAACGACTACCCCAAACTATTGAAGTTACAAATCAAAGTGGAGTATCAGCAATCTTAGTGAAAAAACAAGGAGATTACCCACCTTTTTGGAACAAAGATAATTCTTTTATTGAAGCTATGGAAGAATTATATGACAGAGTGAAGGGAAAAAATCAAAATTCAATCTGAATTAGGAAAAGTAGAATAAGAAATCAAAAACTTAAATTCGAACAAACTTATCCAAGCGTAAATATTGAATTTCAATATTAAACATCGTTAGAAGTTTTGACCTCAATCGGAACCTGAATGATAAATTTAGTCCCTTTGTTAACAGTAGACTTACAGTCGATTTTCCCACCATGTTTTTCAACAACAATATGATAGCTAATAGGCATACCCATTCCAGTTCCTTGACCAACAGGCTTAGTTGTAAAAAAAGGTGTGAATATTTTTCTGCGAGTCTTTTCAGACATCCCCAAACCATTATCTTCAATGGTAATTTGTATTGACTCAGCAAAATCAATTACTGACGTATTAATTTTTATTTCTCCAGTAATATCTTCCATTTCCGGATTATCTTGTCTTAACTTAATCGCTTCTTCAATGGCATCAATAGCATTACTCAGGATATTCATGAAAGCCTGATTTAGTGGTCCAGCATAACATTTTACTAATGGTAAATCGCCATATTCTTTAATTATTTGAATTTCAGGACGTTCGTGTTTTGTCTTGATGCGATGTTGTAAAATCAATAATGTGCTGTCAATACCTTCATGAATATCCACTGCCTTAAAATCAGCTTCATCAGTACGTGAAAAATTACGCAGCGAAAGTACAATTTTTCTGATCCGATCAGTACCCATCTGCATCGAATTTAAGACCTTGGGTAAATCCTCCTCAATAAAATCTAACTCAAGAGCCTCAACCTCATCCTCAATCTCAGATCCTGGCTCGGGGTAATGCTTTTGATATAACTTGATGAAACTTAACAAATTATGTGTATATTCCTCCACATGCTGAAGATTACCATGGATGAAGTTAACTGGGTTATTGATTTCATGAGCAATACCAGCGACTAAATGTCCCAAGCTGGACATTTTTTCGTTTTGGATCATTTGTAATTGAGTCTGCTGGAGTTCCTCCAAGGTATTTCCTAAAACTTTTGCTTTATATCGTAGAGCCATTTCCGAATCTTTTAATTTAGCATTGCTCTGTTCTTGCTCGAGTTTAGCCGCTCGCAACTCTCTTTCAATATTCCTTCGGTAATTAATGTATTGATTTACCAACATCAAAACCATTAACCAAGCTAAAATTAAGATTCCCAGACTAATAAAACTGAAAAAACTATACCTAGATAAGCCCAAACTATAGGAATTCAAACTTGACTGAATTCTTTCTTCCAATGCATCAGTTGTTTGCTTCATTCCTTCTGCATAAATCTGTTTCTGAGTTTGGTAAGTTGGGCTGAACAGTAATGATAATGCTTCCTCTGACTTACCTTTGCGAATCAGATCGAAGGCTTGATTTTCTATTTCTACCAATTTAGTATTAGCAGCATTTGTCTGAAATGCATGACTATCATATGTTTCGGGTGCCAGACTAATTGCTTTCTTAATGCTAGCATCTAATTTGGGTTCAAACTGCCGATACCGATCTTCCCATTTCAAATCACCTGTAGTTGCAGCCATACGCGCGGACATAGTTAGTACTTCATCAAGATGAATTACTTCACCACTCAAACGTTGTAACTCAAACTCCGTAGTTATTACATAATTAAAATTCTGTTTAATTTCCCAAATATTCCAGCTTCCCAGAGCAACGAATACCAAGCTTAAGATTACAGCCATGGTCAGAACACGCATAAGGAATTTATTGGTGTAATGCTTTAATCTATTAATTAAAAAATTCATAGGAACTGTTTGCTGACTGAGAATAAATTAGCTTAATGCTAAGCTAGTTTCATACAGAATTATATGCAGTCATACACCACTATTTTAAGGGGAGACATAGCCAGAAACAGAATAATTTTTACACCACTTTCTTACTTTTTAGCTCTACCTCACTTACTTGCAATCCGCTATTAAGGATGGAATATGAGAATTTCTATCAAATTATTAACATTGTGATATTTAATCTGACTTTATGGCAGGTATTAAATAAATTTTTTACTAATCAAGTATTAGATTATTAAGTATCTTTTATACCCTGCTAGCTAAATTCGTTAACTGTTTAAAGTTTACTAACTTCAACGCTTGATTGACTTCATCAATCGCAATCCAATTTTTCTCTGCTAATTTTTCCATAATTTTAGTGGTTTCTTCCAAGCTAATTTCTGTAGCATCTGCTAAATCTTGGAAAGGAATATTAAAAATTTCCTTGTCATTCTCTTGACCGTAATTTTCACCCAGAGTTATTAAAGTATGGGCTAATTTAACAGCTGGTGGCGCAAGGCGCATCTCCAAACGGAGATTTGTTTGTCGTAACCGACGCACCATTAACTGTAACATTCGGTGGTGTAACTGGGAATCTTTAAATAAGATTTGGATAAAGCGATCTCGAGATATACTAAACAGCTTAACTCTAGAAAGAGCAATAACATCGGTCGAACGGGGAGATTCGTCCAATATTGCCATTTCTCCAAAAAAGTCGCCTTTCCCTAAAATAGCTACAGCACGGGAATTTTCGTTTGCAGTACGACGGACTTTCACCCAGCCATCGACAATAAAATAAACTGCGTTACCCCAGGAGTCTTCCATCAAGACGGCTCTACCTGCAGGATATTCGTGCTCTGTCGCTACATTCAACAACCACTCCAGGGTTTGTGGATTGGCTGTACTCATTAAGGGGAATATTTCGCTAAAAAATATTGCTTGCATGGAATGTCTGCAACTAACTAACTAACTAAGTATGCAATTTAAAATTATTTTTATAACTAAAAAACTTATGTAATAGTTCCAGTTAATAGAAAAAATTTTACAAAATCCAAGTCCTGAAATAGAATTTTTGATCATCCGGTTCCACGTACATAAATCCTGAAACCATCATCCTAAAACGGTCGTATGAATTTAATTTTTACTTACTTGATACCAGTAACCTTAATATTACCTAGATTTACCTTTATGTGTTAATAAAAGAACTAGACTTGTGATTCATATATCTTAACGATAATGCTTTAGTTACAGTTAAAAAGTAATTAGATTATTTTCATATCGTCTACTTATAGAAGTATATAAAGTACAGACTTAGATAATCAAACTTATTTCAGCCGGAACTTAAAAAAATTATATTCTAGGATTACATTACAACATAATAAATAACTAAACGAAATCAGCGTTTATACTGACATCAGTTCAATTTGCTATCTACTTAAGTTTTACTGATGATTTAAATTTATTTGTCCTGGGAAACTTACAAATAGTAATTTTAATAGGTCATAGACTTAATCTGTCTATCCAAATTTTTTAATAACCTGTTGAGTGACTTGAGAGATTCGATTCTTTCTGGATCTTTACTAGAACTACGTAATAATTTTGTTTGAAGTTCATGTAGTTTATAACTAAGTTTTTGAGAAATACTTAATACATCTTCGCTTAGACGCGATACCTGTTGATTTTGATAAAACTTTAATGCAGCTCCACGTAATACCTGCAATGTCGCCTCTTCTCCGTACATTCCCGGCATTATTTGCAAACGCAGTAGCACTCGTTGTTTTTGGTAGATATATTCTTTTTCTACTTGTCGAGCTTCTACTATTGTGGCAATTGATAGATCGGTAAATCGCTTTAACTCATTCAATACTCCCTGAAAAATAGATAATTGCAACTCTTCCAGGATGGATTGGATCGCACCATTTTCGCTCCAAAGTATTCGACCGTGGTAAGGTCTTCTTTCCAAATACAATCGACCGATCCCACGAGTTACAACTCTTGCTAACAATTCTTCCAAGATTTTTCTCGGTGGGAGAACTAAAATTTGGTCTGCAGAAACTAATGAGTCTCTTTGAGGTAACTTTAAAACTGGTAAGTAATTTACAGGTTTAGATTCTATAGATAATTGGTTTAAGCGACCCAGTTGTATATTTTCTCGACCTGGAAATGAATTTTGGGAAGAACCAATGTTATCAACAGATAATTTATCGGGTGGAGTTGAGGAAATTTCAGCTTCAAAGCTACCTGTGTTAGTACTTTCTACTTTATCATTCACAGCTTTGCTCAAGTCTAACACTTTTCCTGAATCTGCTTCTGTGGATGTATTTTTATGATTCAGGTAAGCTGAAAGCATCTCCTTGTGGGTTTCAGGTCTAATTATCTCAGTTGCGATCGCACAATTTATGCAAACTAATATGCTATTGACATAATCTAGTGCTTCCCGATCTTCTGGATTAACGATACCCAGTAGCAAATTATCGTTATCTAATTTTAAAGGTAATATTTGGTGATATAAACAAGCTTCAAAGGAAATCACTCTATCAATCAGCGAAAATAGTCGCTTTTGATTTTCCTTATCTAACGACTCAGCTATATTCTTAGATGAGCTTTGCTGGTTAGCTTCTGACGTATTTTTCGATACTTCCCTTGAAGACGACATAAGTTCGACTGCTTATTATTTGGACTTATACTGAATTGTGTTTCCATCTTAATCACAGTACAGAACCATACGCCTTAATTAAAACAATAGTTAAATAAATTACTTTTATACTTAGTGATATTCAGCGAAAAGTAAAAATAGGTGGATGAGGGAAAAGTCCCAAATCCAAGGATACTGCACTTTTGGTGCATAATTATTGTTGTGTCCTCAAGGTTTGAGCTGCTAGATAAATTTTAGTCCATTCACCCATTACTTGATGTGTTCTCATTTTTAACTGTTGAGCAATCGCATCCAATGCTACCCCATCTTTAAGCAGTGCAAGAATTTTTGATTGTTTCTGAGTTAGTTTGTCTTGCAATTTTTCCCATTTGTGAGGTGTCAAACCTAAATTATGCTCTTCGATGGATACACCCAACCAGTTATCTACCAATTCCGGTTTATTTTTCAGAGCAAAGACTCTTACTGCATGATAGCTAATCTTTTCTCGTAGGCGGTACACTTCTTTAATAGGCTTGTTTAGACTTTTAGCAATTTCATCTTGTGACTTACCTTGTAAATATAACTTCAACCAAGTAACTGCATTCTCTCCAAGATTTTCATTTTCTCGCAAATACTCTTCAAATTTTTCTTTGACTTCATAACGCAACAATTGTTGCTCTTCTCGATTTTGTTCTTCCTGGTATTCAGCAACCGCTTGTGAATCTAATAAATTAACTCGATTTTCGTTATCATCCGTAAGCATTTCATCAGATACCATGCGAATCATATCATTGCTTGGAACCTGAGTTAAACCACCACGTTGGGAACGACGCAGGTAATTTACAAAACGGTAAGCTAACAAAGGTTGATTTCGTACCGGGCGCAAGCAATATTCTTCTATACTGGCAAACAAAAGGGCATCATTTAGACGAGGATTGTTTGTTATCGTGGAGATAAAAGCCATTTGCTGGCGCATATAGTTATCATTTTGGAGTAATTCTTGAATTACTTCTTGTAACACATCTAAGACTTTGCGCTGGCGATCGCGCGATAGTGCGATCCAAGTCTGAATCTTACTCCTCAATGTTGCCAGACTTCCCAACCTAACGATGAGATTACGATACGCACGTTCTCTTCCTATTCCTAAATAGCGTTGTTGTAGAATTCGGTATTTGTACTCCATCGCTTGCTTAGCGATTTGTAATTCCCTTCCGTGTAAATCGTTCAAACGTTGAGTATTATTACCTATAAGCCAGCAGATAATATGTTCTCTATTTTCTAAGCTCTGTTTGGGACATTCTGCAGCCAACCTTGTTCTCCAAGTTTTTGCAAACTCTTGCTCGATTTTCATTTCAAGATTGCGCTCCTTCAAACCCTGCCTTAAAGTATTCATAACAACCCCCACTTAACATTTCTGATAATATAATTAGTATTCGGTTCAGATCGCTTATTATTTCGGTTGACATTTAATTGGTCTCACTTTAATTACGTTTCAATTCCCTGGACTTATGCATTTTGCCATATGTCTTAACCATAAATTCTGATTCTAATCGTGGAAATCACCCTTGACTGTATGCTTTCATAATTTTTCTACCTTTTAACTTTTGTAAATGGCAATATTGGGTCTCTGTTTAAAATATCTTCTCAGATCCTGTAAGGTATAGGTCAAATCATGAAGGATTTGAGGGAATTTCGTGCAACATACTCAAGTAAGTGAAGAAATGATTTCCACTTATGCGACATTATGACGATACAGCAAGTAGATTTTTTGACCGGCATGTCTACTGAAATACATTTAATCCTGACATATTCTTACTTCAAAATGTTCTCTCCTTTAAATACTGAGTACAAAATGCTACTTAATTACAGGTAAGTAAATAAATACATCAGGGGGTAAATAAATTTTGGTTGTTAAGTTTTTAATTATTGAAGTTGATTATTTTATTAAATTTATTTTTGGATATATTAAATTTTACGTTTAATTATCTGCGTATATGAAATTATGTCCTAGAGAATTAACTCTTGGCAACTGTTTATTTATAACAATTTTTATTGTTTAATAAAGCTTCAAATTTACTAAGCTATTTTAGCCAATATAATTTCGACTAATATACAGACTAATTTATAATTTCCTATTAATTTTCTATTAATTTTCTATTGATTTAGTTTTTGTAAAAATAAGCAGACGAAATACAAAAAATGCTGTTAATAATATTAAAACTAGGTTTATATTTCTAGGGGCAATGAAAATAGGGAAATGATAGTATTTGCAGTGTTATATGTGCTATGAAATATAATTAATACCACTATCGATTATATATTTTCATCTTTTACTATTTTTTGTATTTACTATCGTAAATTTTGTCCTTAGCTGTATATTACTAAGGACAGAAAATTCAGAACAAATACTAATTAATTAAAGATAATTAACGACCATTCGATCTACGAACTATCGGATTTTCCACTGCCAAACGATACTCTTCAACAGCTTCAGTATAAGCAATTGGTAAAACAGCTTCAACATTTTCATGAGGACGGGGAATAATCACCCAAGATTCTAATGTTCCACCATGGCATTTTTCAGAGGCTTCTATTCCAGCATCCATTGCAGCTTTTACTTCTTGTACGTCACCACGAATGTTTATTGTAAAGCGGGCACTACCAACCCTAATATAACCGACAAGAGTTACTCGACCAGCTTTTACCATTGCATCAGCTGCAGCTAATACAGCAGGAAAGCCTTTTGTTTCTAACGATCCAACTGCCTGTAGTGGCATTGGTTATCTCCTAATATTAATGGACAAATGGGGGATAGAAGTTTATTTTACGAATCTTTCTATACAATTTGCATAATAGTTTTTTAATCGTTGCGTTCGAATTACTTATACGAAATACAAGAAAAAATATTTTAAAGGAAAGGAAGTTCTGTGCATTCACTAAAAATTGAAGTTACATTTCTATTAAATCATCAATAATATTTTATTTGAAGTTAGATCTTTTTCAAAGCAGCAAGTAGAATCCTAAATGTTATTGACTGGCTAATTTAAAATAAACGGAATGGTTCTGATTCTGGAGTATGGTGAATTGGCAGAATACTTTCTACATTTTCTGGAGGATTAGGAACAATATAATAGGTTATTACTTTACCTCCATATGCATTATTACCTGCTTCAATTCCAGCTTCAACAGATCTTTCTACCTCAGCGACTTGTCCTCTCACAGCAACAAAAAAACGAGCACTTTCTGATTTGTCAGATTGAACAATAGTGACCTCAGCAGCTTTTACCATTGCATCTGCTGCTGCAAGTACTGCCGGAAAACCTTGAGTTTCAACAACCCCAACTGCCATTGGCATGGCTTTAATCTCCAGATGTACGTATAAGTATCCTTTATTATACGTTTTTTTGATCCTTAAATAAACATTACATAAGTTTGGGCATAACTTCCCAAAAAAATAGAATTTTTCTACCTAGAGCAAGGGGAGCTCATCCACCTTTTCAACTTCTTGAAGGTGAATTTTGTCAATATCAGAACAAGAAAATGATATGGGGAAAGAGTAGTATTATTTTCTGTAAGATGCTTGCAGTCTGATTCTTAATTGTACTTGAGAACTAAAGTTACTTATAGGGAATACCATACAGCTAATAAGATATTTCCTCGAGGGTACATCATAAGTAATTAAGTGGACACTGTATAAATAATTCATTGAATTTGATCCAAAATAATTAGATCGGTTGAAAAGTCCTATGATTTGTCTACCGATCTATTTACCTTTGGATGCAATATTATTCCCATTAAAATAACTGTCATTGGGAACGAAGGTTTCACTCGTAATGATTATGTAGTTATTTGTCAGATATCATATAATCTATGTAACGATTTCATGCTTATCAGAACAAGTTGTGAGTAGTATAAATTGATATATTTTTTATTTTCTTCAGAGCTTTCATTGCATCTGCTTTCACAGTTTTGCGGTTAATTTGGCAACTTGTGTTGAAATATTTCTGAGCCCCGAAGAAAGAAAACTTATATTCTTCATTACCCCTAAGAAAATCATATATTTGAAAATTATTATCTATAGCTTTTTTAATGCTATAAGCCATCATGACTCTACCAGGCGATAACTTAGAATACTCAGAGTTATATCCAGTCATATAACCATAGGCTCTTTTTTTGTGAAGATCGACAAACATACCTGTTGCTGCAATAGGTTTCTTTCGATCCCAAAGCACGCTCAACCATAAATTATTATTTTCAGCACAACGTTGAAATATATCGCGATACATATTCAATAAACTCTTCGGTTGAGAGCCTCTTTGCATCTGCATCAATTTTAACAATGCATCTAGTTGAGCCTTAAAATTATCACTGCAGGTTTCTTCTAAGTGAATATCACTTTGTTTTTCTACTCGTCTGAGTGCATGACGTACATTTTTGCGAGCTTTAGGACCCAAAAAATTTTTGAGATACTCTTCCCAACTACCAGGTAAAAGAATATAAGAATATGAATGTTGTTCAATTGGCTCAATACTGAACTTATCTTTTCGAAAGTATTTAAGGAAAGTACTCAGTTGAGAACCCGATATGTTTCGTATTTGAAAGCGATCCCATTCCAAATTTTCTTGAATGTAAGTTGCAAAATTTTGAATTGCTTGTTCTTCAAATTCCGGCAAACAAACAAATCCTCTATGATCTGCAAGGGGATCTCCAGCGGTATGAAGCGCTCGATATAGTTTTACTCCATTCCATTCCCAAGAATGTATAACTATTGGGAAGAAAGCAATATAGGCAGAATCTTCATCAGATCGGAGAGCTAGAATTAACCATTCGTCCGAGTTCACTTCTAACCAACCACGTAACCATGACCAAGATAAGAATACCTGTGCATGTTTATCGGAATAATAGACTTGGTTCCAAGCAGTTTTTAGTTGCTCAAATTCATCGATATTATCAACAACGCTAGTAAACATATTTTATTTAAAAACAAAAACCCATGAGAGAATATTAAGTCTCTGCTAGCACCAAGTTCAATAAAATGCATTAAAGTTTCAGTAAATTTTATTTAAATTTAGCCAATGGCTAGCGTTAAGTTAATTTAAAACAATGAAGAAGCGTAGTATTCTCACTCAAGGCTGGAAGCCTCCGGCTTTAGTCGGGGGTTGTTGACTTGTTATTCTGATTTGGCTATTAAATCCATAACAATATCATTGAAAGCCATTAAACTAAATTTACTATCTTTGATATGTTTGCACTGCAAATGTGCAATCTATGCATATTAATCTTCATATCTTCCTTAACATTTAAGCAGCATTTAAATATTATTTTTTTGTTAAAAAACTAACCTAATATCCAAATAACTCAAGTAAATACCCAAATATTTTAAATAATTCAGGACTTACGCAGCGAAAGTGGATCCGTAGGTAGCGCAGCTATAGTTATAGCATGTCCGCAGCTGTCGCTGACCCGCAGCGTAGTCATACGTAATGACGTAGTTGCATTCATTTCGCGTAACCTCTGACAATTAAATATATCTTTTAAATATATCTTTACTTTGTCAATCAAAAAGCTGTAACTTAACTACTGGTTGGAATAAATCATAATCAATCAAATCAAGTATAAGTTATAAAAATAGATCGCTATTAATCTGGTACTTCCTGATAGTTGAGTGTGAGTTTTTTTATGTCTCGTTCCCGAGTTTTAGTAATTGTGCTATTGATGGTTTTCCTTGTTACGATTGCAGCTTGCGATCGCAAAGCATGGAAGACAGGAAATCAAACATCTGGGTTGGTTTTGGTTTCTCCCAACGATCCAGCCACATTCAACTATGCGATGAACAACTCTCCCTATAGCGTTTTTCCTTTCATTTTTCAGGGATTGGTCAAACAAAACGGCATAACTACTGAATTGGAACCCGCACTAGCTGAATCTTGGTCAGTTTCGGACGATGGACAACGAATTACCTTTACTCTCAGGGATGAACTTAAATGGTCGGATGGTAAACCCTTGACTGTAGATGATGTCATATTTACTTATAATGATATTTATTTCAATCAAAAGATTCCCACTGTATTTAAAGATTTTGTGCAAATTGGCAAACAGAATTTATTTCCCTTGTTGCGCAAGATAGATCGGCGAAGGGTAGAATTTACTTTACCTGAGCCTTTTACGCCTTTCCTAAGATATTCTGCCAGTTTGGCGATTTTACCAGCTCATGCCCTACGGGGTTCCGTGTTATCTAACGATGCTAATGGTAATCCTAAATTTCTCTCGACCTGGGGAACGAATACAGCACCGGAAAAAATTATTACTAATGGTCCTTACCAAATAGAAAGTTATAGCCCTTCCGAGCGAGTTATTTTTCGACGTAATCCTTATTACTGGCGTAAAGATGCTCGAGGTCAGCAAATGCCTTATATTGAACGTATTGTCTGGCAAATTATCCCATCAAGTGACACCCATTTGCTGAGATTCCGTTCTGGGGATTTGGATACTTTAAATGTGAATCCGGAAAATTTTGCTTTGCTTAAGCAAGAAGAAAAGCGGGGTAAGTTTACTATTCACAATGGTGGACTGACAACAGGTATTAATTTTATTACTTTTAATCTTAATCAAGCTAGTGATTTTCAAGGTAAACCTTTTGTCGATCCAGTCAAGTCCCATTGGTTTAATAATTTAGCATTTAGGCAGGCGATCGCCCATGCTATTGATCGTGAAAGAATTAGACTTAATATCTATCAGGGATTAGGTGAGTTACAGCATTCACCCATGGCTGTACAAAGTCCTTATTACCTATCTCCTGAAGAAGGATTAAAGGTGTATAGTTACGACCCCAAAAGAGCAAAGGAATTACTAATTCAAGCGGGGTTTAAGTATAATTTTCAACAGCAACTGTTTGATAAAGATAACAATCGAGTAAAATTTAAGATTTTAGTTAAATCAGAAGATCGGTCTCGGATAGATGCTGCGGTACAAATTCAAGAGGATCTCAAACAGATTGGTATCGAAACAAGTTTACAGAGCTTGAATTTTATTACTGTATTACAAAAGCTACTTTCAAAACGGGATTGGGAGTGTTATGTTGGTGCTTTTTCATCAGCAGTGGTTGAACCTAACCTTGTTGCTTTATTTTGGAATAGCAATGGCTCTTTTCACATATTTAATCAAGGTTCTCAATCCAAAAAACGTCCTATTTTAGGATGGAGGACTACTAGTTGGGAACAAAAAATTGACAGGCTTTTCTTCGAGGGTTCGCGAACAGCAGACGAAAGCAAACGTAAAGAGATTTATGGCGAATTTCAGAAAATAGTTGCCGAACAATTACCAGTATTTTTCCTAGTAAATCCCATGTCATTTCAAGCAGTGCGCGATCGTGTGGAGAATGTAAAATTTTCAACTATTGGGGGAATATTATGGAATATTGATGAATTACGCTTGAGTAAAAACAATTAATCTGTATTTGATTGACTCGAAGATTTTCTCCTTCATCCAATAATATTACTTGATTGTACTCTTTTAAACGTACAAAGTTTCTAAATTTTAAGCGCTAATCAGAACCAAGAAAATGCCAATATTAGTAAATAGTATGTTGGTAAATAAAAAATCAACAAGGTGAAGTTAATAAAGTGAAGCTGACAACACTAAAGGGAAACCCACCAAGCATTCTAGGATTAGGAGCATCTTTGAAAACTGATGCAAAAATAGTAAATACAGCATTCAACTCAGGAATTAATTATTTTTTCTTCTACAACTTTAATTATCAGAGTTTTTTGGACGGATTAAAACCAATCCTTGCAACACAAAGGGAAAAAGTATTAGTTACAAGTGGGAGCACACAGCGAGATATTAGTACTTTGCGTCAATACCTCGAACAAATACGTCAGCGTCTTAATATTGATGTAGTAGATGTGTTTTTTACCGAATATGTATCTCCTCAAGATGATATGGAACGGGTACAAACAATACTTGATGAATTCAGGTCCTGGAAAGAAAAAGGGCTAATACGTTATGTCGGAGCTACTACCCACAATCGCCTGATCGCTTTAGAACTAATACAAAGTAAAGCCTGTGATGTGTTAATGCACCGCTATAATATGGCACACCGCAAAGCAGAAGAGAATGTTTTACCTGCTGCTTTCCAAGCAGAGATTCCTGTGGTTGCGTTTACCTGTACCCGTTGGGGATCCTTGTTAAAGGGACACCCTGAGTGGAACAGTCAAGCACCTACAGCGGCTGATTGTTACCGTTATGCTCTACATAACCAAGCTGTAAGTCTAGCTCTCACTGCTCCAAAATCCCGACAGGAATTAGCAGAAAATCTCTCTGTTTTAGGTGCACCTCATGTTTCTCCCGATGAAATTTATCAATGGTGTAAATATGGAGATTTGATTTATGGAACAGGAGAAGATTCCTTTGAGACTCAATGGCTCTAATACATTTAAAATGTTAATTACTCCCTTTCGAACCTAAGATTACCTATAAAAACTTCTCCTTTTCTTCCCACACTCCCCACACTTTCTCCTCTCACTCAATTAGGTATTTTCCACCGGGATAGAAGTAACCCTCCTCAGTTAAGGAGGGTTTGGAAGAAACAAAAATCTTGAAGTTTTATTGGTTGTTAGATTATTTGTTATGAAACGATTTTTTGTTAGAGTAAATTACTCAAAAATTTTCGTAATTCTATAACCTTTAGTGTATAAAGGAACTGGAGCATGAGAATTCTTGATGGCACTTGCTTGCGCCATTGTCTCATCAAATACAATCAGATGCTCTTTACCGACTTTGAGCCATTCTTCATAAGGAACACTCATATCTTCTTCTAAACCACCAAATTGTTGGGGAATCATAGCTCTATAGTCTTCATTAAATTTTCTCCGGAACCGAAAATCTACTGATATTCTCAGCCCTTCTCTTTTTCTTCTCACGGTTTGATGCAAACCACGAGCATCATTAAAATACATAGTTCCATGCTGTAATTTTGCTTCTTTGTAAGAAACAACCATAGGAATATCTTTTCCTTCATCGAAACTGGACATTACTCGCATCGCTTGTAATTCCATCTCACGGGGCATTTCACCAGCTTCAATTGTAATATGTTCTATGTCGCCAAACAGTGGTAATACAATTACAGTTGCATCTGCAGGAACACCAGCCCAAACGTCACTATGACGTTTAGAACTTGTAAAAGGTAAGGCAGCATTTTTAGATTTAGTTTTACCATATACCATCCGTAGATTGACAGGTAAATCTACAGCATCAATTAAATCATTAGCTCCTAGTTGATAAAAGGCATCAGCTACAGTTTTTTGAAATAAATTGAATGCTAGAACTTGCTCCTGTTTTGGCATTAATAGCCCAGTACCAGTATAGTTTGGTAAATCTTCTCTCGCTTCAAGCAATCGTTGCAGCATCTCTGCTTCCGAAAGAATAATCGGACTATTTAAACAAGTGGAAATATAGGTAGCAGCAGCTATTCGAATTTGCTCAAACAGCTCGGGTTTTAAAGTGTGTTCAAATAGCAGCCTATATTGTTTCTTTGTGGCAATTCTTTGCGCTAATTCTTCAAAAAGCCTATCACCAAGATAGGAAAATTCTACAGATTTCTCTTTCTCGTGACTAGTTTGGGGAAATATACTTTTTTTGGAAATAGATTGAGTATTTGAGTTATCTCCATCAATACTACCAGAAAGTTGCTCTAATAAATCTTTCACTTAGATATCTCCTAAAGATCATTTGTTAAAGTGAATGTTGTTAATTATCTGGTAGAGCAAACCTGAGCATATTTTAGATACACTTGCTTGACAAATAGTAAAATGCTATAGATTCATAACTCATTTATTTTATTTATGATTTGAGTATCAATCTAATAAAAATCTTCAGTTTCATCTTTTTTCTGATAATACTAATAAGCTAAAACACTTTTTATTATTTGGCATCCTGAAATACACTAGTCAATGATTTATTATTTAAAACATGATGTTCAAGTAATAATACTTAAATATTAGTTTTAGATTAATAATTAATAAGCATAATGATTTTAATATATTTTTTTGAAATGTGTTTATAAATAAAAAAGTAAAATGAATATAGCTTATTTCAGAGCAATTAGTTTATTTTATTCTCAATAATAATTTGAATAGTTATAACGCAGTATTTAACATAAGCAGATTACGGGAAATTTTGCATCATCTTAATAAGACAATTATCATTTTTCATAAATTCAATTACTTCATAATTAATTTATAAATATCTTTATCAAATTTTAAATGTAGTATAATTAACCTTATACACATTAATATTTAAATAAGAAATACCGACCTATATATTTTCAATAAAAACTTCCTTTTATTATAAAGATATAGCAAATTTATTTATCTAATATTTGTCAGTATATTTAACATTTACAAACCCAGATTTTGACTGATATAACGGAAAAAAAATGTACAAATAATATTTTTCTGGTTATTTATCAACAAGTAGAGAGATTTTTTCTAGGATGCATAACTTTTTTTGTCGAAGTTCGACACTGGCTTTATTTAGAACTATTAATTAAGGAGCATGGATGAAGTAAAGTAAAAAAATTAAGGTGTAGTTAGTGTGTGATAGTTAAAAGCATAACGCATCCTTATAAATATCATTAGAATTAAAGATGATTCAATTTTTGTTCCTTAGATTATTTATACTTCCATACTAATTGTTAAGCAGATAGTTTTTTTAAAGCTTATTCATCAGGTGTTTATGCATAATTTAAATAACTTGGAATCCACCAAAAAATTATACGATTTAACTGCATCTAGTTGGGTTAGAGAGAAGCCTAGTTCCTTGTCTGACTTTACAGCACGTCCTTTTATTCTGGACATGTGTGAACCTCTCAAGGGACGAAAAGTACTCGATTTAGGATGCGGGGAAGGTTATTGTACGCGTGAATTAAGTAAACGTGGTGCTGCGCAAGTCTATGGTATTGACATTTCTGAGAATATGATTCGTGCTGCAAAACAGCAAGAAGAAAAGAAACCTTTAAATATTTCTTATGAAAACGCTTGTGCAACAAATCTCAAACAGTTTGGCGATAATAGTTTTGACCTTGTTGTAGCTGTTTTTTTATTCAATTATTTGAATAACACTCAGATGAAACAGTGTATGTCTGAGGTCGCACGTATTCTTCGTCCTGCTGGTCAGTTTATATTTAGCATTCCTCATCCTTGTTTCCCATATATGAGAGATGCAGAATATCCTTTCTACTTCGAAGTTAACGATAAAGGTTATTTTAGCCAAAGAGATCGACAATTTACCGGAAAAATTTGGAAAATAGATGGTGTTTCTCTGGACGTACAACTAATACATAAAACTTTTGAAGATTATTTTGACGCTTTAAGAGATACTGGGTTCGAGAAAATGCCCATTCTTAAAGAGTTACGGGTGACTCCAGAAATGATTGCTCTCGATCCATCTTTTTTTAGCCCCATTGCTGATTTTCCGCTACACGCTGTTATAAAAATATCCAAATGAATTCAAAATTTATTATCCAAAGTTCTTTTCGAGAAATTGCTAAAAGTCATCCTATATGGGAACACAGTTTCTTACATAAGTGCAGATATCAAGAACTGACTCTTGAAGAAGTCAAATTACTAGCAGTTCAAATGTACAAATTCTGCAAAGAGTTCAATCGAATATTAGCTAGCATCTTATCTTGTTGTGAAGATGAGAATGCACAAATGGTTATTCTCGAAAATCTATATGACGAAATGGGACAGGGAAAAGCTGAAAAATGTCATCCAGAACTGTTTCGTAAATTTACTCGCGCACTTGGTATAGATGATAGAACTTTAGCATCTTTCTCAAAAACTCCAGAAACCAATAATTTAATTAATACTTACATGGGTATTGCGCCAGAATATGGTTACTTAGCGGCTTTGGGAGCTATCTGTTACGCTTCAGAAGGCATTGTAAATACCCTATACACCCAACTTTATAAAGGTATTGTAGGTAGTGGAAGTTTCACGAAAGAGTCTTTGATGTTTTTCGAAGTCCATATAGATTTAGATACCGATCACGCCAAAAAACTTGCAGAATTAATAGAGCCGAAAATTACCTGTCATCAGCAAGAGATAAAAGTCAGACAAGCTATTCTAAAAGCAATGGATGCTCGCGTTATATTCTTTGATGGAATTGAGCGCCAAATTTTTAATGGTAATTTTGCTGTAAATCCGCTTCTCTTTAAGTCTTAAAGAATTAGAGAGTAAAAATACTGAGGCAAAAAACTAATTTTTGAGATATTAAA
Source organism: Mastigocoleus testarum BC008 (assembly GCF_001456025.1). Taxonomy (GTDB): domain Bacteria; phylum Cyanobacteriota; class Cyanobacteriia; order Cyanobacteriales; family Nostocaceae; genus Mastigocoleus; species Mastigocoleus testarum. The sequence goes on along the minus strand of NZ_LMTZ01000157.1, from coordinate 21,158 downwards.
AATAATAAATACTTCACATTGCAAATGTAGAAAATACTAAGCGATGTTTTAGTTCTCAGTATTCTCAAAATTAGTTTTGAATTGAAAATAATTAGGATATTTCAGGAGATACATCTATGTACGGGTTAGTCAATAAAGCAATTAAAGACATGGTCTGCACTCGTTTTGGTGAAGATATATGGCAACAAATCAGACATAAAGCAGAAATAGAACTAGATGTCTTCACCAGCATGGAAAGCTATCCCGATGATTTAACTCACAAACTAGTCAAAGCTGCAAGTATTGTTTTAGATTTGTCACCTTCAGATATTATGCAAGCCTTTGGAGAGTATTGGATACAATACACAGCACAAGAAGGTTACGGTGAAATGATTGATATGAGTGGTGAAGATTTACCTGAATTCTTAGAAAACTTAGATAATCTGCACGCTCGTGTTGGGGTTAGTTTTCCCAAACTTAACCCTCCTTCATTTGAATGTACGGATATGGAAGAAGAATCCCTTACCTTGCATTACCGCTCTACTAGAGAAGGTCTCTCACCAATGGTATTTGGTTTAGTGAAAGGTTTAGGAGAACGCTTTGATACAGAAGTAGAAATTACCCAAACCCAATCAAGAGATTCAGGTGCGGATCACGATGAATTCTTACTACGATATAAATCGGAATAAAATTTTACCGATTGACTATTTTAAAGATAACTATCCCATAACTAGATTACGAAAATTAAATATAAAATTTCATCTTAATCAGTTGTACTTTCATCAACTTGAATAAAAAATACGGGCTTAATAGATAATTAAATTAGAACAGAAATTAATTATGAATTATGAGCAATTAAGTCTTTCACCAGAGTTGTTTACAAAGGCTTTTCCTTTTCATATAATATTAAATCGTAATATAGAAATTATACAAGTTGGTCAAGTTTTACAGCGTATTGCTCCAGAACCATTAGTTAATAGTAAATTTGATAAACACTTCCAAATAAATCGTCCATCAATTAATCTTGATTTCGATATTATTAAAAAAAAGATTCGTTCCCTATTCATTTTGCAGTTTATCCATAAAGACATGCAATTGAAAGGTCAATTTATGTATCAGGAAGAAGGAGAAATTCTTTTCTTCTTGGGTTCCCCATGGGTGACTGATGTAGCTAGTCTTTCTCCCTTAGGTATAAAAATGAAAGATTTTGCTATTCACGATCCAATTGCTGATTTTTTATTTTTGCTACAAGCCAAAAATACTGCTTTGAATGATGCAGATAAATTAACTTCAGAGTTAAAGCAAACATTAAAAATTAAAGAAGATTTAACTCAAGTTGCGCTACGACAAAGAAGTAAATTAGAAAAATCTCTACAATATCTCCAGAAAACCCAAACTCAATTAATACATGCAGAAAAAATGTCCAGTCTGGGGTTATTGGTTGCTGGAGTCGCTCATGAAATAAATAATCCTATAACTTTTATTTCAAGTAATTTAAATCATGTTGCAGAGTATATGCATGACTTGATAGAACTTATAAAGTTATATCAAAAATGTTATGAAGATCCAAGCCCATTGATCAAATTTTATGTAGATAAAATAGATTTAGATTTTTTACTTTCAGATATCCCAAAAATGATTAGCTCATTAAAAAATGGTGCTGGACGTATTAGTCAGATTGTTTTATCTCTACGTAATTTTTCCCGATTGGATGAATCAGAACTGAAATCTGTAGATATTCATGAAGGTATTGATAGTACTCTATTAATTTTAGGAAGTAAACTAAAGGAAAACTCTAAATACGGCATCACAGAAATAATCAAAAATTACGGAGAAATCCCCTTATTAGAGTGTTACCCCGGACAATTAAATCAGGTGTTCATGAATATTATTAGTAATGCGATTGATGCTGTATATGCTAATAAGTCAGAGTGCACTGCTGGAGATTCGCAAGAGTGTCACCGTAAAATAATCATCTCAACAGAAAGTTTAGACAATAATTATGTTTTAGTTCGGATAGCAGATAATGGACCGGGGATACCTGAATCTGTAAAAAATCGGGTTTTTGACCCATTTTTCACCACAAAACCAGTTGGACAAGGAACGGGACTTGGTTTATCCATTAGTCATCAAATTATTGTTGAAAAACATCACGGAAATATTAGTTGTACATCAGAGATTGATGAAGGTACAGAATTTATTATTGAAATCCCAATTTCTTTAGATAAGAAAGAAACTGATGATTTTCCCAAAAATCCTAAATTTACTTATCAAAAGGAGCATTCAAGTTTTTCTCTAGCTAGCCATGTGAACGATTAAAATTAGTCCCAGTCCTAATCATTTATTCACATATTTTTTACACTGTTTTTTCTAAATAAGCTATCAACTCTTTTCCTGCTGAATTTATATGTCGCTTCAATAATTTTACAGCAGTAGAAGTATTTTTATTTCGACAAGCATCTAAAAGTAAGTAGTGCTCTTTTTGTGAACGTTCTAAGTAGTTCATCCTTGTCATTTGCAAACGTACATATCTTTCTGTACTAATATGTAAATTATTAATCATATTTAATAATCTACTTCGTTTTCCTGGAGCGTATAAAGTAGAGTGAAATTCCCAATTTAATTTTCCTAGCATTGCAATATTAGTTTCTCTTACCGTTGCATCCAAAATTGATTGAGCTTTTTCTATATCGACCTCTTCTAAGTTAGGTATTGCAAATTTAATCGCCATACTTTCCAAGACAATACGAATTTCGCAAATTTCTTGAGCTTCACTTGGAGATAAACCAGAAACTACAGCACCTCTGTTGTTATAAAACTTCACTAAACCTTCTGCTTCTAATTGACGTAGTGCTTCTCTAACAGGAATGCGACTAACTCCAAATTGTTTTGCTATTTCATCTTGCCTTAGGGATTGTTCTTCTGCAAATATGCCTTGAATAATCGCTTCTCGTAATGCATCAGCAATCAGATCGGGGGTACTGCGTTGCTTTTGTAGTAAATTTGCTGCAAGTTCGCCTAAATTCATTTCAAGATTTTGTATACTATTTTTCGTATATTGTATACAATATACAATAATTGATTGGCAATTGCTTGTTTATTTTGGGTGTTGAATTTTTGTTTGGAAAGATCTAAAAATTATGAACGCTAAACCAGAACAAGACCGAGTAATTATTTTTGATACCACTTTGCGGGATGGCGAACAATCTCCCGGTGCAACTCTCAATCCAGAAGAAAAACTAATTATTGCTCGTCAACTCGGAGTATTAGGTGTAGATGTAATTGAAGCTGGATTTGCTGTTTCTAGTCGTGGTGACTTCGAGGCGGTACAAAAGATTGCTCGAGAAGTGGGTGTTCTTAACGGTCCGATAATTTGTAGCTTAGCAAGGGCGGTTCGTAAAGATATTGAAGCCGCAGCAGAAGCACTAAAACCAGCAGCACGGGGTAGGATTCATACTTTTATTTCTACTTCTGATATTCATCTCACATATCAGTTGAAAAAAACTCGCAGTGAGGTTCTAGCGATCGCTGAAGAAATGGTTGCTTGTGCAAAATCTTTTATGGAAGATGTGGAGTTTTCCCCAATGGATGCGACTCGTTCCGAGCCAGAATTCCTCTACCAAGTTTTGGAACGCGCGATCGCAGCAGGTGCAACCACCATTAATATTCCCGATACCGTAGGTTACTTAACGCCAAAAGAGATCGAAAAATTGCTCCAAGGTATCAAGCAAAATGTTCCTAATATCAACCGAGCAATTCTCTCTATTCACACCCAAAACGACCTTGGTTTAGCTACAGCAAATGCTCTAACTGCGATTGAGAATGGAGTTCGTCAAGTAGAATGTACCATTAACGGGATCGGGGAACGTGCTGGTAACACCGCACTTGAAGAAATCGTTATGGCTTTAGATGTGCGTAAATTTTACTTTAATACTTATTTTAGGCGATCGTCTGACTCACAAGTACCCCTAACAAATATTAAGACTACCGAAATCTACAAAACTTCCCGTTTAGTTTCCAACTGCACTGGAATGCTAGTACAACCCAATAAAGCAATAGTCGGTGCAAACGCTTTTGCTCATGAGTCTGGGATTCATCAAGATGGAGTTATCAAACACCGTCAAACCTATGAAATCATGGAAGCTGCATCAGTTGGTTTGACAGAAAATAGTATTGTTTTAGGCAAACATTCTGGACGCAATGCTTTTCGAACTCGTCTTCGGGAACTGGGATTTGAATTGAATGAAGCTGATTTAAATAAAGCTTTTATTCGCTTTAAAGAAGTTGCTGACAAGAAAAAAGAAGTTTCTGATTGGGACATTGAAGTTATTGTCCGTGATGAAACTCAGATTGCTGTAGAAAAAGGTTTTCAAATCGAACACGTTCAAGTATCTTGTGGCAGTTGTGCTTGCCCTACTGCTACCGTGACTATTGTTACACCAGAAGGTAAGATCCTAACTGATGCTGTTGTTGGTGCTGGACCAGTCGATGCAGTTTACAAAGCAATTAATCACTTAATTCAAATTCCTAATCAACTTATTGAATTTGCCGTACAATCTGTCACAGAGGGAATTGATGCTTTAGGTACAGTTACTGTGCGACTGCGTTACCAAGAGCGAATATTTTCCGGACAAGCATCAGATACTGATATAGTAGTCGCAGCAGCATGTGCTCATATTCAAGCAATTAATCGGCTCTACGGTTATTTACAAAGGCTAGGAGTTAAAGTAGGAGTAGAAAAAGATTTAACAGTATCCAAGTATTAATCTATGAAATTCTGGTAGGAATAATAGAAGAACTAGATACCTGTGCAGAATCGATTTACTTTATAGAGACGTAGTATATTACGTCTCTAAATTTTCTGTATATCGAGTCTCTAATCTCTGCGAATGTTTGCTCTTTATATCCTTCTTTTGTAGGTATTGGATAGGGAAAACTTTTCTTAGAAATGTGATGTAAGATTTTTTCGGGGAATTGTGGCAACCACCACATATTTTTACTTTGGCTTCAAAATCAATACAATTGATAGCTTCCTCCGAACAAGCTTTGATCGGATTTACCGTACATTTTAATCGGTAGTCATTGGTAAAAAAAACGCAACGGTTACAGGGTATTCGATGTAGTTTTTGGAGATGTTTGCGTCCTTTTTCCCAGGAGAACCACACACTTGCGATTGAAAGAATTACTATAGACCAGGCAAAACAAGCACAAATAATTCTAGCTAGCAGCATTAATAATCCTCAAACTCAAATAATTTCAAACTCAAATAATTTCAAACTAAAAAAATGCCTGTAGATACACTTGCTCCATTTGGTGAACTACAGACATAAGAAGCTAAAGGACGAGATGTAAAAGTTTTGGTTATGTCTGTTGGAGTAATCGTTGTACCTAAAAGTTGGTAATTGATGAGTAATAGGTAATTCGAAATCTTATGCTAAAAGATTATTGAGAATTTACTAAAGGGTGCATCGTGGAAAAACCAACAAGCTCAATTCAATTCCAGTTACTAATTACCAACAACCTAAATACTTACCAAACGAACAAACCTGACATTAAAATATCAAACCCAGTCAAAGATTAATTACTGGTTTGACGGAAACGCCAATAATGCCAAACAAAACCTGCAAATGCAATTAAACCTAACAACAATTGGATACTAACCAGTCCTACTCGGTTATAACCGTAAAATTCTGAAGGGAAAACCATGGTATTATTACCAACAAAAGCGCTGGAAATCAAAGCCATCAGAGCTAAACCAAGTAAGCTGTAGGACAAAATCTCATACCCATTATCAATGGGCATCAGTTTTTTGACCCAACCAAAAGGCTGTACCAGAATATGCCAAGTACCACCAAAAATTAGGATTAAACCAATCCAAATGTGACCGCCGATGACATCTTCTAAATTGTCAACACTTGCCATTCCCAAAGCCGTCCAAGCACCATCTTTCAATCCAAATAAATAACCGAAGATAATTTTTGGATCCAGAGTAGGATTATCAATTAAACGCACTTCTGCAATATTCGCATCATAAATTCCCCCAAAGAACATTGCCTTTGCAACTAAGAGCAATGCTCCAAACCCTAAAATGATTAAGTGATGACCCAAGATAAAGCCTAACTTCTTCGGGTCGTACCATTCATAGTGAAATTTTGCTACTTGTCCACCTGCTTCAGATAAAACAGCCGGACCACGGAATACGTGAAATAGCCCTCCAGCCCCTAAAACTGCAGATGCAACTAAATGCAACATGCCAATTACAAAATAGGGATACGTGTCTATAATTTCACCACCGCTACCAACACCCCAACCTAAAGTTGCTAAATGGGGTAATAAAGTCATTCCCTGTTCCGACAATGGTAGCCCAGGGGCAAAACGTAAGACCTCAAGTATAGTAGTTGTTCCGGCCCAAAATACAATTAACCCTGCATGAGCAATGTGAGCACCTAATAGTTGACCGGATAAATCTACTAAACGAGCATTACCAATTAACCAGGGTGAATTTGTGCCTTCAGCAAAGGTTTTTTCTGTTGAAACTGCCATAGCTTTGTAAAACGCTCATATGTTGCAATAGAGGCGTTGCATTGCAACACCTCTGTATTTGACGATTAAGATTCGCTACCTACAGTATTTAATGCCTGCTCGACTTGCTTGAAGTCAACTCCAATTGCTCTAAGCGCGTGCCATAAATGTCCTTGGAGGAAGAAGAATGCCAAGAAGAAATGGGCATTTGCTAACCATGCTCTGGCAGTATGAGCGCCATTTGGCAGCTGCACAGTGTCAGCAAAATAGGGGCAAACACCAAACTTAAGCTCTAGAACTGGACCGTAAAACTCTACAGGATAAGCAAGGGTATTGACTGCACAAAAATAAGCTGCAACAAATCCTGCTAGAGCAATTCCTCCTAAAGAGTAAGAAAGAATAGCTTCACCAGAGAAAATTAACAGCTTTTTAGCCCAAGGTAATGGTTCTGTAACAATATGCCAAGCTCCACCTCCAATTAACAACAAACCAACAAATATATGTCCCCCGACTAAGTCTTCGAGGTTGTTTACGGAGGCAAAATGAGTTTGGTAGCCATAAATTACAAATGGATTGAGGGTAGGGCTACTAACAACACGAACCGTTTGGGAAGCTGCATCATACAATCCGCCAAAGAACATTGCTTTTGCAGCTAATAGTAACGCTCCAGCGCCTAAGAACAGCAGATGATGTCCTAAGATGAAGCCCAACTTCTTCGGATCGTTCCATTCAAAGTGAAATTTTGCAGCTCTTCCAGAAGCATCTTTCAAATTCTTTGGTCCTTTGAAAGTATGGAATAATCCGCCTGCACCTAGAACTGCTGAAGATATTAAATGTACGGCTCCAATGACAAAATAGGGATAAGTATCAACTATTTTTCCTCCATCTGCTACACCAAAACCGAGTGTAGCCAAATGAGGAAGTAAAATTAATCCCTGTTCACCCATGGCAATTTCTGGGTTATACCGTGATATTTCAAATAATGTAAACGCTCCAGCCCAAAGCACAATTAGAGCAGCTTGTGCAACATGAGCGCCGATAAACAACCCGGAAAGATTGGCAAAACGGGCATTTCCAGCCCACCAATCATATTTGACTTGAGGTTTGTCGTAAGTTTGCATGGTCTAGCTCTTTAATAAAATCTATTGCCAATAATAATCAACTGATTGATATCAACTAATGGTAATTTTCTGCAGTTGAGGACCCTAAATCACAAGCTATAACAGCATTACAATCTTGCAGGTCAACAAGTTAGCTACCAAAAAAAACCTTATTCACCAGCCATGTAGATTAATGTGATATCTCATAAAAAACCTTGAGAGATTCTACATTGAAAATTTCATGATGTTGTAGCACGATGCTACGCTATTGAAGTTGATAAGCAATAGTTTTTGATTTCAATTTCAGTTTATTGAGAATTATTTTAATTAGCAACAGTATTTACAAAACTTAATAAATAAAGTGTGAGTTTGCTTGTGTTTATAGTAAAGAAATAAATGGTACCATGATTTCACAACAAAAAGACGCTATACGACTCTCTTGAGGAAAGCTATTATATCGCGTCTCTACACACATATATACGGCAATAAATACTGTTATCAGCGAACCTTTATTGAACCTTTAACAACCTATTTTTTGCTTTTTTTTCTTGATTTTTGATTTCTGGATTCTTGGCTTTGGCGAATTAGCTGCTTGAAGTCTGCATGTTGTCTAATCTTGACAAAATCCGAGTCAGTTTTTGCTAATTCCTGCCATTTATTAGGATTTAACTCAATCGCAGATTTGAGATTATTTACTGCTAGTTGGGAATTAATTAATTCAATTGCCTGATCGTAACTGGCAATCGCTTCTTAGTAAAGTCCTAGTTGTAAATAGATTGATGCGGTTAATGAAGAGTTCCTGTCTAATTTACTACAAACGAGGTAAGTGGATAGCTGCAGTACAATTTACTCCTGCACTGCTCAAGAGAGCATCTCAACACAGTACATATAGTTCCATTGATATTGACACGAACCCAAATTCTATCGGTTGGGCATATGTTGATTTTAATAGGAACCTCAAGACACATGGTTAGATTTCATTGCAAATGGGACTACCACGAGGCAAACAAGATGGTCAAATCATTGATGCATATTTGCAGTTGGCAACATTAGCTAACACCTACTCTTGTCCTATTATTTAGGAAAAATTAGATTTTACCAAAAAGAAAGAAACACTAAGAGAAGCTGGTAAAAAATATGCTCGGATGTTTTTATTCTGGGGATATTCAAGGTTTTATGAATTATTTGGAAATCAAATTCATAAATGTTGACAAAAGCTACGTTAATAATTTGGTGGACTTCTAACAAATCAAAATTTTCGAATACTCCATATTCAACTATTGGTAGTACGCAATCGTATTAAGTATCCATAACATCTTCAATTAGAAGTAAAAGATGATGATAAATGAATTAGAAATATTTTATGGAGTGGTCAATAATTTTGTTAAATTGAACACAAAAAAAAATTTTTGTTGCTACTATATTTCAATAGCCTCTAAAAACCTTAAGTAAATATGTTGCAACTGTCATGGTGAAAACATCTACGATTTCTGCAAATGTTTTGGTTCCATCTAGCAGATTCGAAGAGGAACATATTTCGCTATCGGAGAATGACTTAGATAAACTCAAGCACCTGATTAAAGTGCGTTGGGAATATATCTACAGAGATGTTTTGAATAGAACACAAACTTAAGGTGTCCTATCCAAAATATTTGTAATTTGTCAATCAACGATATAGGCTAAAAAAACCCGGCTTTCAAATCAACCGGGCTCTTGGAAGAAGTTAGAGTTTTTACAGACTTATTCTACGGAGAATTTATAAGTGTTAATACTTACTTAATCTCTTAGGATGATAATTAAACAGCTTTCAAGCTGACAAATATTACTTATCAACTCTCAAATGCTTGTGTTTTTCAAATACGTGTGTTTGAGAGTCTCTTCTATTGAACCCAATTTATGGAAATTTCTCACCATTTCGTGGGCTGGGGTTTCCCGCTTGTCTAATAAATGTTTGAGAGGTGTGAGCAGTTCTCTATCGGGATCTTTCGCTAATGATATTTCTACTGCTTGTAGAATTTTTCCGGCGTGGATAAAAATACTTTCATTACTGAATCCTTCTCGAGCTGAGAGTTGATGTAGTGCTGGGTCGGGAATCATTGCTCTTCCGGGTAGTGACTCATCTAAAACCATACCTTTTAACAAAGCCAGTAAGGCTGCATAAATTGAAAAATCATCACAGCTATCGAAAGCTTTAAACTCTATTCGACCTACTTCCGCTGGAATCCGGGCAATTTTTGTTAATGAAGGTATGCTTTTTATTAATTCAGAACGTTTCTTTACAAACACCATAGTTGCTGGTCTTTGTCCAGTTCTCACAAATGTTCTGACTGATAAACCTTCCCACAGTTTTCCTTGGTAAAAAGGTGAAGTGTAACTAAATGGCACAATGTAAGGGCTGTAATAAGTTAGTTTTGAACCTATATCAATTACCCGCTCCACCGGTAAATCTGCGACCGAAATGTTTAGATCTGGACCATAGGTAAGCATGGGAATGTTTGCAGTTTGTTTTTCTGGAGATACCTTTCGCCGTTGAATTTCATACTCATTCAATGGTGGATTGGGTTGAAATACATCATAGTAGGGATTGAAACTGACTAAAACTGGTAAATAGCCAAATTTTAAAGATACTTCCCGGAGAAAAGAAAAACTGTCGAAAAGTTCAGTAATTGTATCTTGAATAGTTGAATTTATAGTTGTTCTAATTTCAATACCTTTTGGTACGCATTCTACGACTTGTTCCGAGTCTAAAAATCTTTCAAATCCTTCAATATACCAGCGTTTTTTCTTAATACCAGCATCTCCGACTCGCAACTCTGGATAGTCGTCAGGGTAGAAGGGTAATTTATCAATTATCTGACAAAAATCTTTAAATTTGGTACGGGAAAAATCAGCAAAATTTCCGGCATTGTCAAGAAAAGCAACTTCATGCTCGATGCCAAAATAAAACATAATCTATTCCTTTGTGAATCTATTTTTTTGTGTGCTTAATTTCTAAGATCTAATTTCTGAGTTAATAACTGTGATCTCAGCTATCGGGTGCAGCATTATCGTTATTTGGATTTTGAGGATGCTTTTACAAACAAGCACAGTAAGCACTAACTACTTGCTGTGACACAGTTTTATTACCTCTGGAAGCAGTTCCCTTATGATTTTTGTTCGTCCTTTGCTTCCACCAAGCAGAAATTATCTGAGACTGTTTTGCAGTAGCCAATTTATCAATATTGCAACTTATTTTCTTCAATACCTGAGCTGATTTGGATTGAAAAATAATTAAATTGGCTGGTTTAATTTCCTTAATGCTTACATCTGGGAAGACTTGCACTATTTTGTGAATCTTCCTCAGATCGTTTTTAATTTTGCTCATTCACCTTTTAACTGCAACAGTTCAACAATATATGGGATGATTTTAATAAAAAATATTATCAAGAATCATACTAAAAGAATTTTACAGCAAGAGTCACTGGCAAAGATAAAAAAAATTCCTTAAAAATGAAAAATTTTTCAGAAGGATATTTAGCTAGTTCTAGAAAAACTCTTGTATATTCGATCACAATATTTTACTCTAATATAGAATTGAAAAATACATTAACTAAGATTGCAATCTGCTCTTGGAGAATATTTGAATATTAATCAGTAAAATAGCCATAAATAACCGCGACTTAGACCCAGGGCACAGGCTACTATGGACTTGGGATAGATAGAGAGAGCTAGAGGCCTGAGTTTATGACAAGTGCTGTTCAATCTCCCTATAGCAGCGAACAAATCGCCGTTTGGTTACGTGGGCTTTTGACTATTGCTTGGGCAGATGGTAATTTTGATGCCCAAGAAAAACAGTTAATTAGCGCCATAACTCAAGAAGAATTAGCTCCTGGAATTAATATAGATTCTCTGGAGATAATCAAACCTTCCGAGTTAGCTGCTGTATTGGGTAAAGGCACCAAAGCCGCAGAGAATTTCTTGCGGACTGCCGTAATGGTAGCAATTGCTGATGGAGTTTATTCTCCGAGTGAAGATGAGCTACTACACCAATTGTGTGAGGCGCTTGGAGAACCACAAAATCTACTTGAATCTCTTCGCCACACCTTAGAACCTTCCGATGAGGATCAAACCTCTAGTTTTCAGGAAGTGGCGATCGCATCTCCAAAGCAACTTAATGCCCTCAAACCTCTGCGTACTTGGCTTGATGGGCTGGAAATTCAAGATCCCGCGCTTGCCCATTTTTTGTGTAAGATGATTCCTTCTCAATGTCCTTTCGAACGGGATGTCAAACTATTTGGGCGTAAAATCGTTCACATTCCACCTTTATGCAAACTCAATCCACTCTACGAACAAATGGTAGGTTTGCGATTTCGTGCTTTGTCTTATTTAGCAGATGAGTGTAATGAGGATATTTCGGATTATATTTAGTTATTAGTTGTTGTTGGTCATTAGTTAGTACTTGCTGGTCACCGGTTAGAGAACCAATGACTAATGACTAATGACTGATGACTGATAACAAGCAACTAATGACTAGCTATGCAATTTATTGACCAAGCAGAAATTGAAGTGCAAGCCGGGAAAGGTGGTGACGGTATTGTTGCTTTTCGACGAGAAAAGTTCGTACCTGCTGGTGGACCTTCTGGGGGTAATGGAGGAAAAGGTGGTTCGGTTGTTTTTGTCGCCGATTCCAACTTACAAACCTTACTAGACTTTAAATATAATCATCGCTTTCGAGCAGAAAATGGTGGTCGTGGGGGACCAAAAAATCGTACTGGAGCTTCCGGTAAGGATTTGATCGTTGAAGTTCCCTGTGGAACTAATGTTTATGATGCTCAAACAGGAGAACTAATTGGAGATTTAGTTCAAAATGGACAAAGTCTGGTTGTAGCTCAAGGCGGTAAAGGGGGACTGGGAAATAAACATTTCTTGAGTAACAGTAACCGCGCGCCAGAATATTCTCTCCCGGGACTTGAGGGAGAAAATAGATTGTTACGCTTGGAATTAAAACTTTTGGCGGAAGTGGGAATTATTGGTCTGCCAAATGCCGGAAAATCTACTTTAATTTCTGCTTTATCAGCAGCACGTCCAAAAATTGCTGATTACCCATTTACCACCCTGATTCCAAATTTAGGTGTGGTACGCAAACAAACTGGTGATGGTACGGTATTTGCTGATATTCCTGGATTGATTGAAGGTGCTTCCCAGGGAGCGGGATTGGGGCATGATTTTTTACGTCATATCGAGCGCACTCGGGTCTTATTACATTTAATTGATGGGACTAGCGCTGATGTATGTCAAGATTATCAAACCATCATGCAGGAGTTAGAAGTATATGGGCGCGGTTTAGCCGAACGTCCCCAAGTTGTAGCATTGAATAAAATTGATGCAGTAGATCGGGAATCTCAAGAACTAGAAGCGTTAAAGGTTGAATTAAATCATCTTTCCTATGCACCAGTATTTTTAGTCTCTGCTGTGACCGGTGAAGGAGTTGAAGCAATGTTGCAGCAAATTTGGGAAATTTTAGAGCAATTGAATGTCAGTGAGGTTAATGAAAGCGTTGTAATTTAAAGTTGTTATTTAGAGTTGTAATCTAAAGTTGCCATTTGAATTTTCAAGGGAACCACTTCCAAAGGTTTGTCCAAAATTTATCCCCAAAAATAGCTGACAGCAAACCAGATGCTAAAGCAAACATGATAATAACAGCTAACAAACCAGTAGTTGTTGTCGGGTAAGCTATTGCTCCACCGGCGATCGCTAATGCGATTCCAAAAATTGCACCACAACCAAAACGAGCTACAAATTTGCTGTAGTCTCGTTTTGGATTTGATTGACGATCTCGGTTCATTCTATTCTCTGGGAAAAATAATTTTATTTTTTATCTACTTCTATAGTTCCCAGAAGTATATCCGTAGCCCAAATTGTCACGTTTTTGGAGAAATAAATTTTTTACCCCTTGAGTGTAAGACCGCAATAAATTTTTGTATTCTGGACGAACGCAGTTTTCTAGTGTACTTATTAGAAGTTCGCACCACTTACATGTAAATTCCCAGGGAATATTCAAGTTTTCAACCAAAACCATACACATGGGGAGCATTTCTGTCTCTACGGGAGCAAGATTTTTCTCCAGCATACAAAGCCATATATAAGCTTGGAACATATTTAGATCCCGTTCGCAAGAGAGTCTAATATCAGGTTGATGCAAGTCTCCACTATGGCTCTGATAGTTTGGTAGTGATTCTAGTAGTTGACAATAAACTGACTCAGAGATAAGCGATGTGACAGGAAACATTTGTTTCATTATATTTATTTCTGGAGAGTTAAGTCTATACTTGGCTGCAGCAAGACAAACGCGATGCCAGGGGATCGTGACATATTCTTCAACAAAGGTCAGATAGGGTTCGAGTAATAATTTTTCCGCTGGATTGAGATGATTGAGAATTAACCTGTTAGTAAAATGCAATTGGGTGCTCATAAAACTCAAGCAATGGGAGTTCTTACATACAAAATGCTGCTCTTTAAAGATTTTTAAAACAGGTTCTAATTCAGATACTAAAAAATCGATTTCGGGAATATTCAAATTGGGTGAAGCTTCTCTCATTTCGGAATTAAGGCTTAAAAAAGTATCTTGAAAAGATTGTTGTTGATAAATTTTCAGCAACTTATCATAAAGCCGAAAACCAAATTCTGCGATCCGTCTTGCCTCATTTATGTCTAAAACACTTGGGATATAGCCATAGAGTTTTTTGGTTTGAATCCATATCATTGGACTGTTGATATTCAAAATTTGATTTTTCAAGTTTGTGGCGGTGGATATTCGACCCTCCGGTAATGCAGCTCTGAGCACCAAACTGTAAGTAGAAAAGTCTTCAGAATATAAACAGGATAAATCCTTTGTGTAGCGCTGTTGCCAAAGTTTAAGTAAGTGTTCAACAGGCAGAGTTTTGAAATCCCCAACAGACTTTAGCATCAATATTTCCTCGATCTAAATGATGAAGCTATAAACTCGAATAATTTCGAATCGGAATTTTAACCAAGTAAACGGTCATACTCCTGTTTCACAACGCAATAACACTCACATGCTGCAGCTTCTAAGTCTTTTACATTGATAATGTTGATATTTCCTCGGTTGTAACGGATTAAACCTGCTTTTTGTAAAGTACCTGCTGCAACTGTGACGCTGGAGCGACGTATCCCCAACATCTGGGAGATAAACTCCTGGGTAAGGGGAAAATTATCCTTACCAATACAGTCACAAACTGATAACAGCCAGCGGCACAGGCGTTCTTCTATGGTATGTTGGCGATTACAAGCTGCATTTTGAGATACCTGGGTAATTAAAGCTTGGGTGTAGAGAAGTAAGCGTTTCTGTAGTGCTTCGCTTCTCAGAAACTTTTGTTTGAATATGTTGGCATTTAATTTCCAACCATTACCTTCAAGTTGAACAACTGCACAATTATTTGAATAATTTCCTCCCCAAAAAATAGGCATACCTATCATTCCTTCATTTCCAACCAAAGCAATCTCTGTGGTTGAACCATCTTCCATAATCGAAATCAAAGAAATCATACCGTGAATCGGAAAATACACATCTTTGATTGGTTCACCGGGTGGGTGGAGAACTTTTCCAATAGTGAAAGATACCTCATCTAAGTGAGGTATGAGATATTTATAATCTTCTGAAGGTAGAGCAGCTAGAAGCAAATTATTTGACGTGGGCGAATTTTTGGACATCATCAAAATCAAATTTTGTTTGAGTCATAAAAGGAAACACCTGGCAACACAAGCCCTGCAAAAAAAGACTTATCACTTGATATCCAAAGGCTATTTTCCTCAACACAAGCTGTATGAGCAGCCGTTAGCCATCAACTACTGCATATTTTCTGTGTAATCAACAGAATATCTAATTTTAGGAAATTATCAGTACGGTACCGTACATATGGATCGCAAATTTTTTGGATATTGGTTTAATATTATTGGTTATTTTCCAACAAACGAGTAAACTCCTGCTTGATCGAGGAATAACATTCGCAGGCTGTTTCTTCTAATTTCTTACGTTCTATAATCTTGATATGACCTCGGTTATAAGAGATTATTTTTAGTTTTTGCAGAACCAATGCAGCTTCTGTAACGCTAGCACGACGTACCCCTAGCATCTGGGAAATAAACTTTTGTGTAAGTGGCAATTCATCCTTGGTGATACAATCATTAACTGTCAAAAGCCACCGAGCAAATCGCTGCTCTACAGTATGATGGGACTTACAAGCCGCAATTAGGGAAATTTGACTCAATCGCGCCTGGGTATAAAGAAGTAACAGCTTTTGCAGTTTTCCCCCTCTGAAAAATTCTCTTTTGAGTAATTCAGCACTCAGCTTTTTCGCTGTACCTTGAACTTGGACAATTACCTGACTAATGCTATAACCGCCTCCTAAAATTACAGGAAGACCGATCATTCCCTCATTTCCTACCAAGCCAACTTCCGTTGTCGAACCATCTGTCATTACAGATACTAGAGAAAGCATTGCTTCATTAGGAAAATAGACTTCTGTAATTGATTTCCCTGGCTCATAAAGAACTTTTCCTAGCGGAAAGGAAATATCTTCCAAATGGGGAAGAATTCGCTGGTATTCCTCTAAAGGCAAGGCTGAGAGAAGTTGATTTGTTGGTACACTAAGATTCTCAGACATATTTTTCAGAGTTCGGGATTGAAAGATCTCCTTAAAATTCAATCTTAGTTCGCAGAAAATAAATCATGGCAAAAGGGTATGTATCTGGAAACACTTGCTCATGTAAAAATGTACTTGATTAAAAAAAAATATTATCATCTGCATCATAAAGCCTTATGAATATTTTTTCTTGAGATAATTTGAACATTCACTAAAAAAGTCTAACTTTTCAACGGTGCAAGTAACATAATTAAATTCAAAGATTAATTAACAGTTGTCAATAGTTGCAATTCGTTTTTCTTAAGTAAGCTTTTTTTGATTAAAGTGTATTGAAAACGATAGATATTTTTGCCTGAGCAGATTTAACCTTCGTGGTGAGTATTATTCTAGAACTTACTTTTTCTCAAATGATATATTGATGTCTTTTAAATATAAGCGAAAGAAAACTACAAGTTTGTTGATACTGGGACTAATTTGGTTAGCCGGTTTTTTTTGCGATCGCATTTGGTTTAGTTTAGATCGATCTATTCCAGCTTGGGATCAAGCGGATTATTTAACTGGTAGTTTAAATTATTGGCAAGCGTTACAGGATCCCCAATGGTTAAATGGGGAATGGTGGCAAAGTTTTTGGTTACTGTCTTCTAAAATTCCACCTTTAACTTATGTTGCAACAGCTATTGTCCAAAATATTTTTGGAACTGGGTTTGACCAAGCAACGTTAATAAATTTATTCTTTAATGCTATTTTATTGGGTTCAGTTTACGGCTTAGGTACGATCCTTTTTGCAGAGTCAGTTGGCTTATGGGCTGCAGTTTTGTGTCAAATAATGCCTGCACTTTATCGCTATCGTCTTGAATTTTTGCTTGACTTTCCCCTGACAGCTGTTGTTAGTCTTTGTTTTTTTTGTTTGACTGCTTGGCATTTGGCTACGGATAATCATTTAGGATTTGGTAATGATTCAGGCTCTAGCAATTCACAATCTGACAATTCACGATCTGATAACTTACAATCTTACAACTTACAATCTTATAAATCACAACCTGAAACTTTAAAATCTAAGAACCCAAAATCTAAGAATTCAAAATCTGGAAATTCAAAATCTAAGAATTTAAAATCTAAAAATACAAAACATCCCACCTCAAAACCTAGAACCCCAAAATCCATTATCCACAGTTCTTTATTCTGGCTGGTTAGTTTTGGTTTATCCTTTGGTCTAGCGTTGATGGTGAAGCAGACAACGTTGATATTTATGTTTACACCTTTATTTTGTCTGGGTGTGGGTAGTTTGATTCGTCATCGTTGGGGAAAATTATTACAACTAATTATTAGTTTGGGCTTATCGGCTTTGGTGTTTGCACCTTGGTATCGGACAAATTGGTTGTTAATCCTAACCTCTGGAAAACGAGCAACTGTAGACTCGGCAATTGCGGAAGGAGATGCACCTTTAAATACATTGGGGGCTTGGATTTTCTACTTACAGCAATTACCCTATCAGGTGTCTTTACCATTATTATTGATACCAACAGTTGTATTGTTGCTCTACTGGACAATTGTAGTAAAAATAAAAAATAAAAATTTAAAACTCACAAAACTTAGTTCCGATAATTCAGAACCCAAAAATTTAGATATTGAAGATTTAAATTCCAATAGGTTTAATCCCCAACTTCATCTGCCAGAATTTAAGTGGTTGGGAATATTTTTACTGGGTGCTTATTTTTTTTCATCCCTTAATCCCAACAAAGATGACCGTTACGTATTACCCTACTTACCAGTTTTATCAATCTTGTTAGCGTATGGTTTAACCCGCATTCGTAGTGTATGGGGAAAACCTATCCGTTGGGGTACTTTGGGTTTAGCAACAATATTAATGTTATTTAACCTTTTTCCCATTGGGGGAATCCCGGGAAATTTTCTCACCCAAAACCTCTCAGCAAAAGTTCAACATTATCCTTATACTGGAAAAGAATTTCCCCATCCCGAAGTCATCGAGCAAATTGTTCAAACCGAACCATATCTGCGTTCCACCTTGGGAGTATTACCTTCGACGTCAGTTGTCAATCAGCATAGTCTTAATTACTATGGTGCACTAAAGAATTTCCAAGTTTACGGACGACAGGTAGGAACCCGGGAAAGTTTTGTGGAACAAGATGCACGTTCTCTTTCCTGGTTTTTAACGAAAACTGGTAACCAAGGTTCGGTTCCCAAAGCTCAAACTGCGATCGTACAAATTGTAGAGACTGGTGGTGATTTTGAATTAAATAAAACCTGGGAATTACCGGATAACAGCACTATCAAACTTTTTTATCAAAAAACACCCTCAGTGGAAGTTGGAGTTGTTGATGATGCTCCACCTTCAAGCCAAGTTACTCTCACACAAGTAAAAGTTCCTGCTTCAACACCACCAGGATTACCTGTACCTATAACTTATGAGTGGCGGGGTAGTTGGTCGGCGCTTAAAAACGGTTTAGTATTATTGAATTGGGAAAATATAACTTCAAATCTCACTCCAAAGAATTCAACACCTGAAGATTTGAACTCCAAAGATTCAACGTCCAAAGATTCAACATCCATAAATAAAAATGCAACTAATAAAAATCCTCTCAACCAAAGTACTTTATGGTTGCACGATCGTGGTATTGGTATGGGTAGACTAAAATCTAATGATGTTGGGCGATCACAATCAAAATTATTTCAAGTTACTGAGAGATTGGCAATGTTACCGCCAAAAAATACGGTACCAGGAAATTACACCCTCAAAGCAAATTATTTGAACCGGATTTCTGGTGAAACCTATGAAATTCCAGTTCCAAAAGTGACTTTAGAAATTAATCCTGAAGCAATTGCAACTCCTGCTCCCGAACTTGATTTACTAACCCAATTACGAGAATTGGGGGCTACAATGCCCGAAGGTGTTGAAGCTTTAGAAAAAGTATTTGATGAAGTTGGACGCATTAACCAATACGATCCAATTCAGGATTATTTACTGCAAGCACGACAAATTTTAACTTATCGCTTAGAAAATACCACTCAAACTAAAACATCACAATATCGAGATTGGGCATATACTTTAGCTTTGACTAATGTATTGCAAAGACGGGTTGATGATGCGATCGCCTCATTAGAAAAAGTAATTCAATTAGATCCGGAAAACCCTTATGCTTACGCTTATTTAGCATTCGTCCAACTGTATGATTGGCGAGGTGCTGCTGCAGAAAAAAGTTTAGAACCGGCTTTAGTAAAAAATCCTGAGATTATGGAGATTAAAGCACTTTCTGGGGTGGCAGCACTGATGCAGGGTAATGTAATTAAAGCATGGCAGATACTTTCAAAATTGTACTTATGATAGGACTCGGAGCCAGCCCTGACCCCTCCTGGGAGCACTCTAACCCAGCCCTGACCCCTTCTAGGAGAACTCTAACCCACCCCTAACCCCTCCTGGGAGGGGAATTTGAAAGCCCATTCTGAGAGGAGTTAGGGCTGGGTCTAAACTCTTTTGAGGTTATGCTAAATTATTTGAGTGATTCCTAATCCAATCTTCAATCACTTCTAGCACCCCCTCCACTCCACTACGAACTTCTTCTTCCCGAAAGCGCAAAAATCTAACTCCCAAAAATTCTAAACGAGCTTGTCTTCTGCGATCGCGTGCTTGTGCTTCAGGGCTATCATGGGAAGAACCATCAATCTCAATTGCTAACATCAATTTTTTACAATAAAAATCAACGATGAATCGATCTATCGGACGTTGGCGATCAAAGTCGCAGTTACACATTTGTTTCCCTTTTAGGTGTTTCCAAAGGATGATTTCACCGGGAGTCATATTTTTTCGCAGTTGTTTTGCTCTTTCTTTTAATATTGGGTCGTAAGGAATAATTTTAACTTTCATGGTGTTTTGTAATAATGCGGATTTACCCACCCCTAGCCCCTCCTAGGAGGGGAATTTGACCAGGAGGAGACTTTGAGACTCCCAGGAGGGGAATTTGAGGAGGAGTTACAATACTTTTACCTGTCCATCATCATCGAGGTAAACTGCGCTATCGCCTTTGTGACGCCATTCGGGATGTAGTTCTACTTGCAGTGTTGCGAAATTTGGTTTAGCTATGTTTGCTTTCAAGGCTAATCCTGTTTCATCCCAGAATACTAGGGAGACATTTGGTTCGGTTCCATCTCCCTGTTCTATTTGTAATGTCTGTCCGGGTTGCAGAGAAATTGGCTTATTTCCGTGGGTTTTTTCTAGTTGAATTGACCTGAGAGTTTTATTTACTACTACTAATCTGACTCTTTGTCCTGGTGTAAATTGAATTGGACGGGGACCACATTTGGAAGCACAAGTACCAGCAAAAACTGGCTGGGAGTTCTTTACTATCCCAACAAATAAGGTAGTTGCAATTAAAGTTGCAGATACTAACTTGTACATGATTATAAGTAAATTGAAGTAAAAAAAGTTTTGTTTAATACTCCAGCTTAACTTAGGTATTGGGGATTGGCGATTGATACAGTAACTACCTTACCCACTTGTTTCAATTGTCGTAAGACCTTTGCCGAACGATTGGCGATCCCTCTAGATCGAGTCAAGATTCTTTGGGAAGGACTAAATAATAATGCCAATAAAAATCATCCGCAAATTACCAGTACAATTGATGTGCCTGGCGGTACATTTCGGTAGCAAGTAACGTATAATACATTACGCCACCAATAATACCTACTAGCGAACCTAGAATCATCATATGGTGCAATTCTTTAACTAGTAAATAAGCAGTAATTCCTGGTCCGATAAGCAAGGAAATAACTAAAACTACTCCCACTGCTTTCATACTGGCAATAATAGTTAAGGTTATACCAATTCTCTATGAAGATGCATATAATAATGCTTCATAAAATAGAGCTTCAAGGATAAAATCATAGCTTGTCAAAGAAG
>NZ_LMTZ01000156.1 GCF_001456025.1 Mastigocoleus testarum BC008 | reverse complement strand
CCTGTGGGGCGATCTGCAAGCAGGTGGCTACGCCTATCGCAGTCCGCTTGTGGACTTAAAAGTCCACATCGCTTAATTAATTAGTTTTGATGGGTTGTAGAGACGTTGCATGCAACGTCTCTACGGGGGTTTTGACAACAAACCAATCCGTCATAATTAATGAAAAAGACTACTAGTTTGTCTACAAACCTTTGTCCAAATTTTGCATCGCGAACTACTTGCTGTAACTAAGGTGTATCCCTGTTTCCAGTTGATTCCTGCTGCTGCAATGGGAAAGAAAAATTCGATGCATTCCTGAAAGTAGCTTTCAATTGCTTCTTTCCAAGGGGTATCGTACTCGTCTGCGGACATTCGTTTCTTAAATTGATTTGAGTATGTTTGATTATGCCAGACTTTGGAAATAAGCGCGATCGCACCCTTTTCTTGATAATTCCAAAGAAATAAATCATCGAAATAAGCAGTCTGGAAAATTTTTATCTGGAAAATTTTTGTTACTTGTTACAAATAAATACACGAGTTGGGAAGTATAACTTAAGTATCTATATCAAAACTTTATTAATAACGGAAATTAAATATATGTTGGCGAGAATCAAAAGGATTTTTAGAAATTTTTTCAGAAAATCCAGAACAATCAACAACGAACCCTTGAATAAGGTAAGTTTGGTTGTCATTGTTTTAATTGACATTTTTATACTCATCAATGTGTTTACTGGGATTGATGATATCAGTAGGTGGTATATAAGTCCTTATCAAGCTTATCCATGTCATTCTGAATGGCAAAGTTACCGTGCAGGAAATAATCAGGATAAAGACTATAACATTATCAAAAAATCACTACCATCTAAGTTTAGTAAACTACAACAAGAAGAGATATATCGACAAGCTGAGTCAGAGCATTTAGGAAAAGTTTCTCAAACTTGTCTAAATTATGCACAATACAAAGATAAAGTTAATAACCCTAAAAATCAGGAGATAGTAAATATTGTCGAAAACAAAGAATTTAAAATCAACGAATTAAATCGAGCAAATACTAAAATTCGCGCTCAATATGATTCCACGCTCTTAGAAAAGATTGCTGGTCAACCTCGCGGACAATCAATTAATCAAGTCAGTGCAGAGAAAGCAAAAATTGAGTTAGATAAAAATACTCGTAATATTTCCACTCTGGAAAAAGAAATATCTAACCTGAAAAAAGAATTAACTGACAAACCAGAAAGTATTACTTTTCTCAACTTTCTTCAAGATAAAAATCAATTTGACAAAGTTGATAAAGGCTATAAACAAGCTTCATTTTGGTATCCAACTATTCAACTGGCTTTTCAATCTTTATTCCTCATTCCACTGATTGTGCTCGCATTATCTATTCATAGATTTGCAATGGGGAGAGGGTACGGGTTAATTTCCCTAATTAGTTGGCATTTATTAGTTATATTCTTTATCCCATTAATTATTAAAGTATTTGAATTTTTGCAGTTTGGTGCAATCTTTGAATTTATTTTTGATTTTATCCAAATATTATTTGGTGGATTAAGATTCCTTGTCAGTTATCTTTATATCTTATTTATTCCCCTGATAGGTTTTGGAATTATAAAATTCTTTCAAAAAATTGTCTTCAACACTAAAATTCAAGCAAGTAATCGATTTCAAAAACTAAGTTGTATCAGGTGTGCGAAGAAAATTCGGAACAATGATACTTATTGTCCCCATTGTGGCTATCATCAATACGTTGAATGTCCAAATTGTCATAATATGACTTACAAGTATTTGTCTTACTGTAAGCATTGTGGGTATTCTCAGGATATTGGTAATTTGTAGAAGATTTTAAATAAAATTTGACTATCGTTTCACGATATAGAGATTTTGAGCGGATGAGACAGGTGAAAGCGCTGTCTATGGATTTTTTTAAAGGGTGAGTGGGAATTACGATCGGGCTGCGTATCACGTTTTAGCATTTTAGATTTTAAAGTTGCTGCTTTTTGTTTTGGTGGGATAAAAAAATAATTTTGGGGTGTCCTAGTTAGCGGTAGTGATTGCTAAGAATCAAATTATTAACATCAAGCTAATAATTGTAAAAAATTACCATTGTACCCATGCCACAAGATAATCAAGGCTATTACTTTTTTGACGAGCTTCAACAGTTTCTGTCAGAACTTGAATATTACTTAGAAGAGTCTGAAAAGTACTTAAACGCCGCCCAGAATATCTTCGGAAGTGATGACTATAATTTCCCAGGAATGTTTAACTGCGTAAATACATCAAAAAAACAAGTATCGAACTTACGCTATTATGTGGTAGAAAACATAAACTTAGAAGAAGATAAGTATTTATTATCAGCTTTGACAAGACTAATGAATGAAGAATATTAAAGCGTTAAATCTACTGAGTTTTAGTACGAATAATGTCAATTAAATCATCTACATAAAGTACTATTTGAGAAGAAGCTTCTTTTGATAAATTATTTGAAGCACTCTTAGTTTTAACTTTTTCTTTAATAAATGCGAATGCTTCTAGATATAAATCAAGATGTACAAGCTGAAAAATAGGTGATTTATCTAAAATATTAGATCTGCCGAATTTAAGACAACCACAAATCAAATCAAGATAGAAGTTAATTTGCCGGTAGAATTTTATAATATTCTCCTTCGAGACTGTATCTTGATTAATATTAATTAGCTCAGGACACTTATTTAAAGCATATCTACCAGCTTCTCTAGATAAAGATTTCCTATTTTTATCTAACCAATTATGAGCTTCTTGGCTGTACTCAAAGCGTCTTTTTAAGGCTTCAAGCTTATCTTCCAAGTTTTTCTTATAATTTACAATATTTGAATTTATACTTTTAAGTGATTCTGACTTGGGTGCAATTTTTTCAGTTTTTTGTAGGATACTCACAGAACTATTTATGAATATTAATTCTCCCTTTATAAGAGTTTCTTTTATAATAGTTTCTGACGATTTACCTTTACGTCTACCATCTATATATGTTAGCAGAGTAATAATTGCACTTATAATGCCAACAATTGCAGTCACAGAATCAGTCCACTTCACTGGATCTTGTGTTGGGCTCATAACTCACACATCACACATCATTTTAATAAACTAATAGTTAATTAAAAATTATTAGCTATAGTATTTATAGTTCTACTTGCACTAATTTTTACTGAAATACTTAAGTTTTCTTAAATAACTTGTGGGTTATAAATCTCCTTAATAAGCGGACTAATAATAATACCTCTCAAATAATTCAGGACTTACGCAACGAAGATTTGTCATTGCGACTGAAACGCAGTGTAGGGAAGCAATCGCAGAGTTTTGCTATTACTATTTACTTACGGAAACGCTGCGCGAATGCTATCGCTCGTAATGACGTAACTAAATTGCTTTTGCGTAAGTACTATGATTGTCACAAAACCAATAGCAAACAATAAATCACTTCTTTAAAACCAGATGAATCTAATGCAAGAGTGTAGCAGTATTAATACCATCTTGTACGTTGTATAAATTACTTTTGTGAGGTGTCCACCATAAGGCACCATTCATTCATTCCAATGATCTCTCATCACCCCAAGAGATGAGACGTAGCAATGCTACGTCTCTACAAAGCAATTTGTGAATTATTAAAAACACAAAAAACCCTTTCTCCCACTGAAGGGGAACTTTAAAAAACTTCTAAGACCTGATTTGTGCAAATCTCCTCAACACATCAGAATCCTGCTTCATCTCCTCCTTAATCCGCTTCACCATAGAAGCAGCAGTATTTTTATTAACCCCAACCTCTGATGCAAGTTGACGTACACTAATACCTCCACAGGAATTAATCACCAATCGAATCGCCAAAAACCATTTATCTAAACTCACATGAGTTTTGTGAAAAATTGTACCAACAGTAACGCTAAATGATGTGTAGCATGAATTACAACGATATCTTTTTTCACTTTTGTAAGCTGTAGCATTATTTGACTTGCAGTAAGGACACTTTGGCTTACCATTCCAGCGAATTTGCTCAAGAATGCCTAAGTATTTATCGTTATTTAATGTCATATTGAGGCTCAGAGTTCTGAGCCTCAATACAAGTAGTTATTAATACTTCAGATTTTACTCCAATGGATATTTTTTAAAGCTACAAATCTGCAAAATGAAAATAAATTATTGGGAATACTTGCGGTTGATTCCCAAAAGGCTTATCGCTTAAATGAAACCTAATCTCACATAATTATAGAGACGTAGCAGTGCTACGTCTCAAAGCGAATCTTTCAAATTCAGCTCGTAATTGATGACTTCTATTAAACCTATGAATTTCCAGGAAAAGCAACTGTACGCCAGATGTCACGAAAATGATAATCTGTCTGAAGCGCTAAGTTAAAGTGATTGTAAGATGCAAAATCACCTACCAAGTGAACTAATTGCACAATCCCTTTGTCAGTCAAATTTACAGCCCGCAAACGATTAAAATCTTCATCCTCAAGGGATTTTGGATCGTTGTTTGTCTTTAACACAAAATCCAGAATTGTTTTCAATCGATTATCTTCTACAGCTTCAATACCTTGAGAAGCAAGATTCGTTACATATTCTTCTTCTGTACCCAAACCATAGTTCAAAATTGTACAAAATGCCGCAGTACAATAGGGACAATTATTTGCCTTGGAAACAAGAATTCCCACATGTTGAATTTCTGAAATCGAAAGCTCTCCCATTTGCCAAAGAATTTTTGAGGATCCCAGTTTAGCTTTAAAATATTCTGGGAAATTCATCTCCATATAGAAATGATCGGGAACAGCACCCTCCATCTGCGTAACCCAATTAAACAGTTCTTCAATCTGAGGATCCTCAACAGCATCAGGTTTAACAAGCGGTACTCTTGTCATCTTTAAACTCCTAAGATGTTTTTGGGACTTAGCATTAGCGCACCCTAACATTAACCGTATGAGAATGACGAGACAATAACTGATGCAATGCTTTTTTATATGCAAGCTCAATTAATTGTTTATAGCTTTCATATTTTTGCAAAATCTCATAGGGGAGTATGAAGCAGGACTTACGCAACGTTAGCATCGCGTGTCCGCAGGACATAGATTTGTCATTGCGACCGGAACGCAGTGTAGGAAAGCAATCCCAGCGTCTCGGGAGATTACGTCGCTAACGCTTGTTCTAACGAACACGCAATACCTACGGTACGCTTCCGCTAAGCGCTAACGTAATGACGTAATTACGTTGATTTTGCGTAAGTCCTATGAAGGTTAAACTAGACATAATATAGTTCAAGACAATCCATAACTCCACTAAACTGATAAGTGATAACTGACAACTGATATAAGATGGGTGGATTATTTGAAGAATTTCAAAATTGGTTACAAAATAGCCGTGACTTCTTACTTTCCTGGTTCCCCACCAATCAAAAGGAAGCTCAAGAACCAGAAGCATTACTGACAGAATTACCACCGTCTTTAAGGTCGAAATTGGTTGCTGCGGTGGAAAATTTACCCATTAATAGCGCAGAATTAGAAGCGATTCATTCTAGATTAGATGAAGTTTTCAAAGAATGGCGTGACGATCCAAAAAATGCTGATAATTCTTTTGTTATTCTAACTTCTCCCGTTAGTACAGTTCTACGTATATTAACTGAAGATTTAGATGATAATTGGGCACAAGAACATAAAGTATCTTTGCGACCCTTACAATTAGATAGTAGACCAGTACAACAAGATATTATTACCGAGTTGCGTCGGCAAATAGACGTTCAGGAATCAGCGATAGAAGAAAAAAAATCAGAAGTTATTGTAATTCCCAACTTAAATTGGTGTTATCTACGCTGTTTTGAAGGTTTAGAAGGAATTGATTATTTGCAAGATTTGTTACTCCAAAACCATTCCCGATTTTGGATAATTGGTTCTGGTTTAGTTGGCTGGGAATATCTCAATCACGTTTCTCATTTTAAGGCTTATTGTGGTAACTCTTTAGTATTACCAAAACTTGAGGGCGAACAACTACAAACCTGGTTAGAACCTATTATTGACGAGTTCGAAATTAGTTTTGGGGAAATAGATACAGATGATGACGACCCGATGGAAGCTATTAGTGATTCGGAGGAATCTCGAAGCAATCAAACCAAATATTTCGATCGATTAGCATCTCTTAGTGAAGGAGTCAGTAGTGTTGCTGTAGAAGTGTTTTTACACTCACTTTGCTACGAACCTGCAGAATCGGATATAAAAACAGAAACAAAAAAAACAGAAACAAATACGGGTATTGAAAAAGGGTCCGGAGTTTTGAGAATGAAGACTCCCGATTTACCATTACTACCACGCCTAGAGCAAGATGACCTTTACATTTTATACTCCATTGTATTACACGGAGATTTAACTCTTTCTGCCTTAGCTGATAGCTTGGGAGATCGACAGTCTTTGGTCAAAGGTAGAGTGAGAATTTTACGACGTATGGGGATAATCGAACAACAAGATGACATACTTAGCGTAAACCCCATTCACTATCCTCGAGTAAAAAGAGAACTGGATAATAACAACTTTATAATTGATGAATTTGATTAAATTTTGACTAAATTATTGATGTATCTAAATTTGATGTATCTAAATTATTATGTATTAGCTCAATCTACTGGGGATGCAGCAGAGGAGACCGCAAAACAAGCCCAAGAAGTAATTACTCAAATTACTACAGGAAAAGTAGCTCAAGCAATAATAGCTTTGACTTTTTCTTATATTCTAATTAAAGCGGTTGACAAGTTACTTAATTGGTTGTCCGAACGAGTTGCAAAAGAACGACGACTGCAAGTCAAACAGTTTCTTCCTTTTATAAGAATGATGGTACTAACCATCACGGTTATATTTCTGATGAACTTGTTTTTGAACCTGTCACGAGACAACTTACTCGCTGTTACAGGAACAATTGCTGTAGCTTTGGGTTTTGCGTTTAAAGATTACGCCAGT
Organism: Mastigocoleus testarum BC008; assembly: GCF_001456025.1. Lineage (GTDB taxonomy): Bacteria > Cyanobacteriota > Cyanobacteriia > Cyanobacteriales > Nostocaceae > Mastigocoleus > Mastigocoleus testarum. Next base: position 51,267 of record NZ_LMTZ01000156.1, on the reverse strand, counting down.
TCGATCATAGCAGGAATTATCGGCTTATTTGAAGCACCTTATCGTCTCGGCGATCGCATTCAATTAGGAGATAACTATGGTGAGGTGGTAACTTACGGGTTGAGAGGAATTCGCCTCAGAACGCCAGAGGATAATATTGTTACCATTCCCCACAACAAAATTTGGACGGATCCGGTTTCCAATGCCAATATGGGAGCATTAGAAGCCCAAGTTGTTACAGAATTTTTCCTACACCATTCAGTAGATGTTGAATTAGTAAAAAAAATACTTTACCGCGTCGCACATACAAGTAAATACACTCACTTAAAATTACCGATTTTGGTATGGGTAGAAGAAACTCGTTGGGGAACGCGGTTTCAACTAAAAAGTTATCCCCTTGACGCCAGAGATGAATTTATTTATAAAACCGATCTAACCACAAGGGCAAAAAAGATATTTACCAAATATAATCTTCCCTATCCCCGTTATCTTAATCGAGAAGATGCGGATACACCTGAAGATTAGGGATTGGGGATTAGGGACTGGGAATTGGTAATTGGTAATTGGTAATCGGTAATTGGTAATTGGTAATTGGTAATCGGTAATTGGTAATTGGTAATCGGTAATTGGTAATCGGTAATTGGTAATCGGTAATTGGTAATCGGTAATTGGTTACTCATTACTCATTACTCATTACTCATTACTTATTACTTATTACTTATTACTTATTACTTATTACTTATTACTTATTACTCATTACTCATCTCATATCGTACCCAAACAAATTAGGGTCAACCTCCTGCAAATCTAAATTATCTAAACCATACTCAGCCCATCTTCTTTCCACCATTTCCGCAACTTCCGGATCTGACTCCAAAGGTGCACCCCAATCATGGTCAGTTTCTGGAGGTATCTTGGTAGTAGCATCAATTCCCATCCGTCCCCCCAAACCAATTTTTTCACTGGCGAAATCTAAGGTATCAAAAGGAGTATCGGGCAAAATAAACACATCTCGGGTTGGGTCAACCTTGGAACTAATCGCCCAAACTACCTGACGCGGATCCCTAATATTGATATTCTTATCGACGACAATTACAAATTTTGTATAGGTAAATTGTGGTAAAGCACTCCAAAACGCCAAAGCAGCTCGTCGTGCTTGTCCTGGATATGCTTTATCAATAGAGATAATCGCCGCTTTATAACTCAAAGCTTCCATCGGAAGGAAGAAATCGACAATTTCCGAAACCTGTTGGCGCAAAATCGGTGTATAGATCCGGTTCAATGCGATCGCCATCATTGCTTCTTCTTTAGGAGGACGACCGCTAAAGGTAGTCAAGTAAACCGGGTCTTTGCGATGGGTCATACATTGGAAACGAACCAAAGGTGAATCTTCCACCCCACCGTAATATCCCATATGGTCGCCAAAAGGACCATCCGGTAACACTTCTCCAGGAGTAATTGTTCCTTCTAAAACAAACTCAGAATCTGCAGGAACTTCCAAATCTACCGTTTTACATTTAGCTAGTTGGACTCCCGAACCACCGTAGAGACCAGCAAATAACCATTCTGATAAATCTACAGGAATTGGTGTCGCCGCAGCCATGATGATTAATGGATCCACACCCAGAGCGATCGCAATTTCTAATTTTTTGCCATTTTCAGCGGCTTTACGTAAATGTCTTGCACCACCCCTTACCGATAACCAATGTACGGTCATAGTATTTTTGGATTGGAGTTGTAAGCGATACACACCGACATTTGGAGTACCCGTCTCACAATCTTTAGTAATTACCAATCCTAAAGTAATAATTTTGCCCGCGTCGCCAGGATAAGGACGGATTAAGGGTAACTTATTTAAATCTAAATTATCGCCCTGTACAACAACTTGCTGACAAGCAGGGAAAAAATCCCGCCCAGGTTTCGCCTTAACAACATCAAACAAAACCTTACCAAAATCTATTGCTTGGGAAATCTTCTTTGGTGGCTTTGGTTGTTGTAACATCGCCAACTTTTTCCCCAAAGTTTCTAATTCTTGGGGATGTTCCATATTCATCGCCCAACATATCCTTTCCACCGTTCCCATCAAATTAACGGCGACAGGAAAATCAGCACCTTTAACATTTTCAAATAATAATCCTGGACCGCCTTTTTGCAGCATGCGATTAGAAATTTCCGCAATTTCTAGTTCCGAGTCAACCAAAGCCGAAATTCGCTTTAATTGTCCTTTTTCTTCCAGAATTTTAATAAATCCCCGTAAATCTCTTGCCATCGTTCCTATAAATTATAGATATTTAAGAAATGTGAAGCGCTGTTTTATATTTTATATGGGATTGGGGATTGGCGTTAGCGCCTAGCGTAAGCGTACCGGATCCGCTCTTAGCGCAGCTATAGGTATTGCGTGACGCGACAGCGTCATATGGGGATTAGGGATTAGGGATTGGTGATAGCACTTGTATTCAACTTAACTCCTATATTCACAATAATGGGTTATTCTACTGAAATGATAGCCTGAATTTTTACCCTATCAGCACTTAGCTTGATAACAATGACCACATTCTTCCATACCTTTCGAGAAGGCGGTCTCATGATGTGGCCCCTGTTGGGTTTATCAGTTGTAACCTTCGCCTATGCTTTAGAACGTATTTGGTTTTGGTTAAGGTTAACGATTTGGGAAAAAAAGGTAGTGCAAGAAATTCTCAGAGCGGCGAAAGTCGACCTAGAAAATGCAGAATTAATTGCTTCTCGTGCCCAAAATTTGGCGGTAGGTCGTCTTTTGTTAGCTCCATTGAGGTTGAGACAACCTTCTCCAGAAGGATTTCACCACGCACTACAAGCAGCAACAACGAAGGAGTTGACAGGTATGCGTCAGGGTGAAAAAGTTTTAGAAATGGTCGCTGCTATTGCCCCATTATTAGGAATTTTAGGGACTATTGGCGGTTTATACGCAGTATTTGCTAATATGAAGAACGGCCAAGTAGATTCTGCCGATGTCAGTGCAGTAACTTTTGGTCTTAGTGAAGCCTTAATTACTTCTGCAACCGGAATTGGTGTAGCTGTGATTGCTTTACTTTTCTTAAAATTATTCACCAATCTGCGATCGCAACAGATAGAGTTTTTCTCGAAAGTTGCTAGTGAATTGGAATTAACTTACTTACAAAATTGGTATGAATCTTCACAATATTTAGAATCACAATTTAAATAAAATTTCAAATTGGTGTAAACAAGATTTAGAAATTTTTAGATTTTGGCTAGAGTAAAGTTCGCACAGGTAAACTCCGTAAAATGTTTATCTGTGTTTTTTTTTGCTGAAATGCAGTGCCGGTTACGAACGCTAAAACTGTTTTTTCTCCATATTTATTGTGAATACTATATTATAGAAAATTAATTGATTTGAGTTCACCTTTAACAATTAAAATACAGATTTGTAGCTTTAGTTGTGGGTACGAAAAGTCATGAAATTATTCCCCCTCAGACTCGAACCAAATCAGGATTTACGTCAGAGTTTACAAAATTTTGCTCAAGACAAAAATATTACCGCAGGATTCGTAGTAACTGCAGCAGGTAGTTTAAAAGAAGCATCCATCCGTTTTGCAAATCAAGATAAAGCTATTGTTTTAAATAATTACTTTGAAATACTTGCTTTAAATGGCACTATTGCCAATACTGGATGCCATTTACACATTACAGTTTCTAACCAATACGGTAATGTAATTGGCGGACATTTAGTTGATGGTTGTATCATCTACACCACAGCAGAAATTATTATTGGTAGTAGCGATGATTTTACGTTCATTCGAAATATGGATCGAGAAACTGGATATCCAGAATTAGAAATTATCTCCACTACTGAAAAATGAACACTATCGCATCTGACACTTCTTGATCGATTTAACTTACTTTTATACACACTTAGTTTTGACTTTTTACTTGTGCGTAGTCCCTCCGATTATATTAGTGAAACTTGATAGAATCTCTATATTTATTGATTTTACCGCTTTTTCCTCAGTATTTTGAAACAAAACTGTAAATGCACCTGCACCCAAGCCTGATTGTGGAAACATGCGGTAACAAGGAATACTTGTTAATTGAGATCTATAGGCTTGCAAATGATTAATCTCAATTGCTCTAAACTGAGGAAATTTTTTTAATAACCATTCACAAATTCTTTCATTCTCTTCTGGCGAATAAGTGCAAGTAGTATAGGAAAGATATCCTTGTGGGGCAACAATTTTAGCCGAATTAGCAATAATCCGCTTTTGACGATTCGCATTTTTATTAATAGTAGTTGGATGAAAACATCCCGGAGCTTTATCTCCTTTAGCAAGTAAAGATTGTCCAGAACAGGGAGCATCGACAATTACTAAGTTACTGGATAAAGATATATTTTCGGCAAAAATACTGGAATCTCTATTTACTATTGTGTGGGCATTAATATGGCAACGTTTAAAATTAGAGATTAACATTCCCAAACGTTTGCCTATTACTTCATTGCTGATAAGTAAGTTCGGTTGTAAAAGTTTCCAAGCAAAGATACTCTTCCCTCCTGGCGCAGCACACATGTCAAATATTGTATTTACTGGCTGAGAAGTTCTTTGGGGAGAAATTGTGAGTAAACTTGATGCTGCAAATACGGACGAAAAATCCAAGCAGTAAAAGTATCCTTGTTCGTGGAGTGGATGTTTACCTGGTTTAGTTGCTAAAGATAAACGATCAATAAAATCAGGCTGCCAATCAATCGGAAATTCTGTGTCAAATGGAGAATTTTGGGGTTTTTCTCGACACCAAAGAATACAAGGATGGAAGGGTTTGGGGTTGATTAATGCTTCAACAAATTTTTCCCTTGATTCAATATCTTCAAATATACGCCTAGATAGTTTTAATAATAAATTCGAAGGTTTTCCCATACCCGATCTATTGAATAACAGACATATCACTTAGGAGATAATATTTATTTCGAAGCAAACAGGAAATAGACATCTAACTTTTATGGTTAAATTGCCACGCAATCCCAAAAGCTGCCCCTGCACCTGCTCCCAAACCAGTTCCCATTCCCTGTATAATTTTTTCAATGGGATTCTGGGTTAGACACTGACTAGTTATATTACTTGCCTGCAAACAAGTATTACTTTGCGTCCAACTTATAACACCACCAAAAACTATACCGATCACGCAACAAGAAACAACAAGTAGCAAAAGGCGTTTGGTTTGTAGATCCATAAATAAATTCAAAAGTAAAAAGTCAGGAGTCAGGACAGACCGCGCTTACAGCGTTAACCTAGTTGGGCGTAAAGCACAGTAGGAGTCAGGAGTAAAGAGTAAGGAGTAAGGAGTAATGAGTTAAGTGATTGGTGACTGTTAACTGTTAACAGTTAACTGATAACTGTTCCTACTCAATCCGAAAATTAAAAGGTAAACGAGCATATACACCCCGGGGATCCTTCATATTTTCAAAAATTTCTATCTCTTCTTTGAGCTTACGAAGTTCACCTCCAAGTGGATGAGATAGTAACTCTTGAGATTTTTGCTGAGTTATAATTGCACTTACTTCTTCCTTGGCTATACCAAAAAAGCGTTCCTCAAATGAACTCAGCCTTGGATACTCTTTCAATTGCCAATTATTGCCTAATTTTGCCAATTTAGCTGAATGTGCAATTGCTTTATCCAGACCACCAATTTCGTCAACTAAACCAATTTGCTTCGCTCTGCTACCCGACCAAACTCTTCCTTGAGCAATTTCTGCAACTTTTGCTTTGGGAAGATTGCGACCTTTGGCAACTTTATTTAAAAATACATCGTAAATGCTATTAACTATGCGCTGATAAATCGCCAATTCTTGGGGAGATTTAGGGCGAGAAACACCTTGACTGTCAGCATAACGTCCAGTTTTGACACTATCCCAAGTAATACCATTATCGTTTGCTAATTCCTGAATATTAAATATGCTTCCGAATACGCCAATAGAACCCGTAACAGTATTTGGTTCAGCAAAAATTCGGTTGGAATCCACAGCAATCCAGTAACCTCCTGAAGCTGCAACATCCCCCATAGAAACCACCACAGGTTTTAGCTTTTGGGTTAGACGTATTTCCCTTTGCATAACTTCAGACGCAGTTGCACTACCCCCAGGACTATTAATTCGCAAAACCACCGCTTTTATATTCTTGTCCTGACGGATATTTCGGAATATTTTGGCAAAGCGATCGCCACCAATTTGTTCATTTTCTCCTTCACCATCGACAATTGCACCTTCAGCATAGACAACAGCAACCTTATTCTTCGACCTGCGTTTAGTAGGTGAAGAAGTATCGCGGGTTTTTGTATATTGTGCCAAACTAATTTGCCGAAAGCTTTCGTCCTGTTTCTTACTACCAGTCAATTTCTTCAGATCGGCGATCACCTCGTCAGCATAGGCGACTTTATCAACTAAACCATTAGCTTTAGCTCGATCTGCTAATAATACGGCTTGATTATCAGCTATCTGCTGTAACTGTTGTGGGGTAATTTTTCTCGTTTTACCTACCGTTGTGCGCCACTCAGACCACAAATCATTAAGCAATACTTGAAGTTGAGTTCGATTTTCTGGACTTAGCTTTTTCAGTACAAATGGCTCGACAGCTCCTTTAAACTTTCCAACTCTGACAATTTGTACCCCAACACCGTACTTTTCAAAAGCACCAGCAAGAAACATCGGTTGAGAGCTAAAACCGTTGATTTCCATCCCTCCTAAAGGATTTATTGCTACAGTATCAGCAACCGAACTCAGGTAATATCCTTTTTCCCCCCAGTTCGTTCCATAAGCAACAATCTTTTTCCCCGAATCACGAAATTTTTCTAAAGAACGACGGATTTCCCTCAAAGTTGCAAAACCTTCAGCTTCTCCTTGGGTTGCTTTACTTGCATCTAAGTAAATACCAATAATCCGTTTATCATTTTTAGCTTTTTCAACCGTATCCACTAAAGCTCTGAGCGAAATTTGTTTTTGGTAATTACCTGATATTACTTGTTGAAAAAATTGACTAGATTTGGGCTCTCCTTCAGTAATTTTCGTTGATAGGTCAAATACCAAAAATGACTTATCTTTTACAACTGGTTCGGGCTCTCGAGAAAAAGTGGCTGCAAGTAGCAGCAGAAGCAATCCGGTAGTTCCAATACCAAAAAAAATAAATAATCCCAGCAAACTTCCTACTAAGCTAGCAAAAGTTTGTTTAACAAAATTGGCCATTTTTAGAATTAGATTTAGTTCTTTATTAGGAGTATTCAGTTTTTAGTCGTCATTGAAAGAAAATTAGAACCAACAACTATTGACTTTAGACTGTTGGTTTAAGGAGTTTCAAAAATCATTCACACCATAATTTGCGAACCATAGGGACGCATCAACTCCTTTCTGAAGGGTGGTATATTTTGACTTGAAAGTCCCTCGTATTTACACTAAATTCCTCACACAGAACAGAAATAATTAAGTTCTAATATGACCACTTAAATTATTCTAATCTTTTAATATTCTAATCTTTTACTATTCTAATCTTTGTACTAGTTGTAAACTTTGTGAACGCTTCAACTGTTCGATATCAATATTACCAGTACAGAATAGTACAGTAGTAATTTCAGCAATCAAAACTTCTATTAGTTCGCATACAGCTATTTCTGAAGTAGCAGCAGCTTTCAAAAAAGGCATTGCCAATCCTGCAATATTAGCTCCCAAAGCAATGGACTTTGCGATATCCAATCCGTGACGCAATCCTCCTGAAGCAATTAAAGGTACATTTCCATCTACTTTTCTAATACTTTTAATACATTCAGCCGTAGGTAAACCCCAATCAGAAAATGTTCTGCCCAAACGACGTCCCATAGTATTTTGGGCTCGTTCGCTTTCCACCATTGCCCAGGATGTTCCCCCCGCACCAGCTACATCTATTGCAGTTACCCCAACAGCAAGGAGTTTTTTCGCCATGGCTGCCGATATTCCATTTCCCACTTCCTTGGCGATAACTGGAACTGGCAATTTTGAGCAAACGGTTTCAATTTTGTCAAATAACCCGTGAAAATTTGTATCTCCCTGGGGTTGAATACATTCTTGTAGTGGGTTGATATGCAAAATTAAAGCATCTGCTTCTAGGATATCAACAATTCGCAAACATTGTTCTAAACCACAGTTGTAGTTGAGTTGTACGGCACCCAAGTTAGCAAATAAAGGTATATCAGGAGCATATTTACGTACAGCAAAAGTATCTGCGACTTCTGGCTTTTCTAGGGCTACTCGTTGAGAGCCTACACCCATAGGGATTTTGTATTGTTGTGCTGCGATCGCTAACCGACGATTGATGGTCGCAGCTTGTTCTGTACCTCCTGTCATGGAAGAAATGAGTATAGGTGCGCCAAGCTGTTTATCTAAAAACTGAGTAGTGAGATCGATATTATTACGATCTAGTTCTGGTAAACAGCAATGGGTGAAACGATAACGTTCTAATCCATTGGAAATTTGGCGAAACTGTACATCTTCTTCCAGACAAATACGGATGTGATCTGCTTTACGAACTTGGGTAGCTGCGTCGGTCATATTTGGAGGTATTGTAACTGTGGATCGGTTGATATTATTTTCCCATTAAGGATTGGGGATGGGCAAAAGTTTGGGAAGTGTGGGAAGTGTGGGGAGCGTGGGAAGTTTGGAAAGTAGTGTAAAGTTGGGGATTGGGTATTTAGAAGAACATACTGAAGAATAACTCTTAAGTCCTGACTTCTGTTAGCGTCTAGCGACAGCGTACCGGATCCGCTCTTAGCGCAGCTATAGGTATTGCGTGACCGCAGGTCATATTCTGACTCCTGACTCCTGCTCGCGTCGCTAGCGTAGCGTATCGTAGGTATTGCGCTGTCTGTTCTGACTCCTTACTCCTGATTTCTGACTTCTGACTTCTGACTTCTGACTTCTGACTCCTGACTTCTGACTTCTGACTCCTGACTTCTGACTCCTTACTCCTTACTTCTTATTGACTTTTCTGCTTAAGTGCTAGCACAAATTCAAATTGCGAAGTTTCTTTGTTAGGATTATTCGCTGTCATACCCACACCACGAATCGAATCCAGGACAGTTCTTGCTTCCTTAGGAATTGGCTGTAATGCAGCAAAACGGTCAAATATATTCATACTTTGATCCATATTCAGGTAAAAATAACCGCTATTTGGCTGTTGTAAAGAACCAGCGATAGTTTTGAAAGGGTCGCTATCTTTCAAAGATGGATTTTTTGCAGTTGCGACGGTTTGTGCTACAGAGTCACCAACAGCCATAAATACTGTGTCATTATCCAACCAACCTTGGGTTACTAAAGCACCTTGTCCCGGAAATTCCCACTTGGTAACGTCTTTATCGCCAATTTTACCTTTCTGAATACTGATAGGTAGTTGATTTTGGGCAATATTATTGATTTTATTGAACGTTGCTTCAGTAGTTTGGCGATCACTCGTGTCAAATACCAGCGCCGCACCAAAACCAGTATTTGCTAAAACTCCTTGATTTGCAGGAATTAAAGCTAATGCAAATTCTCCATTCATCCAGCTAAAAATATCTTTATCTAAATCAATATTGACAGTTTGCAGTTGAGTTCTTGTTTGCTGAAGGGCTTGCTTAAGTTCGGGATTAGTTTCAGACTGTTTGACAAAAGCTGACCAAACATCTTTTAAATCTTTACCATTTGCAGAAACAATAGTATCTACCGGAAACAGATTGACTAAATTTGAAGGACTATTTGGATACTGGTATTCAGCAAGTTGGGGATCCAGATTTGCAGTCGCTTTCATCCGAATCCCCACGTTATCAACTCCGATCGCCCCGACCATAGATTTAACCTGCTTCAACTGTTCCAAGGTTTGTGGAGGTACTTGAGAGGAAGAGTTGGTGGTAAGTAATTGTTTTACAGTGTTTCCATAGTCAGGTACATATACTTTTACTAAAGTATTTTGTAAGTCTACATTGTGATTAAATAATTTATCCGCCCCAGGCTTACTCGCAAAAGATGCTTCACCTTTATAGGTATCAATCGCTTGCTGTATGTTTTCCTTGTTGGGAGCAAGGACTACCCGGTCGTTTAAAATCGCACTGTAACTAGGTGCTCCTTTATTTTCAATAGTTTGTGTAATTGTTTCGCCTTTATAATCTATTTCCTTTGTCTCAACGTCTTTTTGTGATTTTAGTTTTTTGGAAAAATCTAACGCTGCGAGTTTATCCTTCACTCCTACAACCATCAGTAAATTGGGCTCTGACCGATCTTGAGGAGTACCTTGAGTCGGTTGAACTGGATTTGGTGGAAGCACAGCGAACATTACTCCACCCAACCAAGGTTTTAAATCTTTTTCATAGGAAAGGTCCCTATCTTTCGTCAAATCTTTTTTGAAATCTTCTAGACCTTGAGTAATTAGTTTTTGCGCTTCTGGAGTTCCAAAATTTTCTAGATTCGACCATAGTTCGGGATCGGTTGAGATATAGGCTGTCATAATTGCTTCATCTGGAACCAATTTTGCACTACCTAAAGCATCTGAAATCGTTCCAGAAGGACCACCCTTTAAGAATAAATAAGTTGCAGTTGCAATTCCTCCAAGTACTAAAGCTGCACCTACTGCAGGAATTAAAAATTTTGCTTTATTTTGTGGCATTATCGTTAATTTAACCTCTTTCTTTCAAATTTTGATTTAACAAACTACAAACGTCATGGTAAAGTATTCGGATTTATGCAAGGAATATTGTAATTTAGCGATATTTACTGATTTTTGAGGTCGTACCGCATACTATTTTCGATTTTGATTACTGCAATTAGAAAAAACTGGGGAAACAGAGTGCTATGGTCCCTAGATAAATGACATAATTATTTAACTAAAAAATAATTTTAATTTGTGAATAAAGGATGAAATTGTCATAGAATATAGGACTTAATAAAACATAGGACTTAATAAAACTAATATTCAAAGGAAAAAACAAAGGCAAAAGATAGTGCAAGTATTTCTAGTACTTGTTAGGTTTATTATCCAGAACATATTAAGTCGGGACAAATCAGAAAGAAATTGTCAAATAAAATCAGAATTCTAATTTTGATGAATATTTTCAATTAAATTGTATTGTTAAGAATTACCTAATCTTGTCAATTTATCTATCGGGAATTTGAAAAAGGAGTTAGAAATCAGGATGAAAGAATTAATAACATAGCATATGCTTGTGGTATTGAATTAGTTTAAGCAGAAGAAAATATTTAAACTATTCAAACCATTTACACGCGCCAATATTTATTTAGAACGGGGCAGACAGAATTTAAAGGGGAAAGAAAAATTTAACCACACCTTTATTTTTTTGCCAAAATACTTAGCAAGTGTTCTTATTTGACCCCATCAGATTTACATTTCGTAGCTAGAAAAAATCATAGTTAGAAAAATCAATGCTGAAATCTTATTTCGATACGGAAAATAACCGTCATAAATCTTTTGAGTTACCAGGTTCAAAACCTCAATATAATCCCGACCGTCCGGGACAGGTAGAACATATTTTTCTCGATCTCGATTTGGATATTCCCAATCAAAGTTACCAAGGGAATTGTCAGATTACCTTAAATCCGATTCGCAGCAATATCGACCGTCTGACCTTAGATGCTGTCAACCTCAACATTAAATCCATCCAGGTCAATGAGGTTGGGCAAAAATTTGATTACGATGGTGAGAAATTAGAAATCGAGCTTAACCAACAAACTCAAATAGGTAAACAGATAATTATCGATATTGCCTATTCTGTGGAAAAACCCCAACGCGGGATTTATTTTGTTGCACCGAACAAAGACTATCCGAAAAAAAATACCCAAGTTTGGACTCAGGGTGAAGATGAAGATTCCCGCTACTGGTTCCCCTGTTTTGACTACCCCGGACAATTATCAACTTCAGCAATTCGCGTCCGCATCCCCAAATCATTTATTGCTGTTTCCAACGGTAAACTAATTGCTGAAGAAGTAGATGGGGACAAAAAAATCTATCATTGGTCCCAGGAAGAAGTTCATCCAACCTACTTAATGACTTTAGCGGTCGGTGATTTTGCTGTCATTAGCGATCGCTGGAATGACATTCCAGTTACTTATTATGTTGAAAAAGGTAGAGAAGATGACGCCAAGCGCACGATGAGCAAAACTCCTAAAATGATGGAGTTCCTCAGTGCAAAATATGGTTATTCCTATCCTTATCCCAAATATGCTCAAGTCTGCGTTGAAGATTTTATTTTTGGTGGGATGGAAAATACTTCCACCACACTTTTAACCGATAGATGTTTGTTGGATAAAAGGGCAGCATTAGATAATCGTTTTGCTGAAAGTTTAGTCGTTCACGAACTTGCACATCAGTGGTTTGGCGATCTAGTTGTAATTAAACATTGGTCCCATGCTTGGGTAAAAGAAGGAATGGCAACTTATTCAGAAGTCATGTGGACAGACAATGAATATGGAGCCGAAGAAGCTGCATACTATCGTTTAAAAGAAGCCCGAAGCTATTTAGCTGAAGATAGTAATCGCTATCGTCGTCCAATGGTAACTCACGTTTACCGGGAAGCCATAGAGTTATACGATCGCCATATTTACGAGAAAGGTGCTTGCGTATATCATATGATTCGTGCTGAATTAGGCGACGAGTTATTTTGGAAAGCAATTCAAACTTTTGTAGGGGATAATGCCCATCAAACCGTAGAAACAATAGATTTACTGCGGGCTATTGAGAAAGCAACTGGTCGCAATTTAATGTTTCTCTTCGATCAATACGTTTATCGTGGAGGTCATCCTGACTTTAAAGTTACTTACTCCTGGGACGGAGATGCAAATTTAGCAAAAGTTACAGTTACTCAAACCCAAGCAAAAGCAGATGGTAGCAGCAAAGATTTATTTGATCTAAAAATTCCCATCGGGTTTGGTTATAAGCAGGAAGGAGAACCAACATCTAAAATCTTCACTGTGCGGATTAATGAACGCGAACAAAGTTTTTACTTCCCTCTGGAATCCAAACCTGATTTTATTAGTTTTGATGCAGGCAATCATTTTCTCAAAACTGTATCTTTAGAATACTCAATTCCAGAATTGAAAGCACAGCTAGAATTAGATCCTGATCCTATCTCTCGGATCTATGCAGCTGCAGCTTTAGCAAAGAAAGGTGGTTTAGAAGCCCTGAAAGCACTATCAGAAGCTTTGAAAAATGACCGATTTTGGGGCGTCCGGGTTGAAGTTGCAAAGCAAATTGCCAAAATCAAACTAAATCAAGCTTTTGATGCTTTGATTGTTGGTTTAGCAGACCAAAATGCTTTTGTGCGCCGAGCAGTGGTTCAAACATTAGCAGATATCAAAACCCATGAAAGTTACAAAGCTTTGAAAAATTTAGTTCAAGATGGAGACAACAGTTATTATGTGGAAGCCTCTGCAGCCAGTGCTATTGGTTCAATAGCTGCAGCTTCTGGGGAAGATGAAAAACCCAAGGAAGAAAAAGTTATCAAGTTACTCAAATCTGTCTTACAAGAAAAAGCTGGTTGGAATGAGGTCGTTAGAAGTGGTGCTATAGCAGGTTTAGCCGAATTAAAAACCAGTGAAGCAGCCTTGAATGTTTTGATAGAGTATAGTAAGCCTGGAGTACCCCAAGCACTACGTTTGTCTGCAATCCGCGCCTTGGGTAAAATTAGCATCGGTCAAACTCCTGCTAATTTAGAAAACATCTTAGATAAGTTAAAAGAACTAGCAAAAGAAACCTTCTTTCTAACTCAAGTCGCAGTTGCAGTAGCTTTGGGACAAATGGAAACACCTAAAGCGATCGCGATTTTGCAAACTTTGGCGAATCAAACTCCAGATGGAAGAGTACGTCGTCTTGCAGAAGAGCAAATCCCTAAAGTACAAAAAAGTATTGGCTCCGATAGCGCTGTGCGTAAATTACGTGAAGAACTTGATCAAATCAAGAAGGAGAATCAGGACTTAAGAAGCCGTTTAGAAAATTTGGAAGCTAAGTCCAAGTAACAAATCTAAATTTAATTAACGGTTCACTTTCAGGTTAATTTTTAACTGAAATATCGGATATTTAGGTAGAGGTACGATATATCGTATCTCTACATTTTATATTTTAATGATTTCTATTTGCGCGAATAATTTAAGACTGTTATGAATTCATACTTTCAATATATTTATTTTAGATTTTAATTTTTAATTAAAATTTTAATTTTCGATTAACTAAAGTTAGGATTCCCATCCTAATAGATATTTATATTTTATCGCTACAACTAGTGTATAAAAATATTATCTTATTGGCTTTTATTGAATGATTGTGCACCTGAGTCAATATAACTCATATTTATTATTGCAATTTTCATAAAAGGTTATAATCATAAATTATAAATTATTAATCAACTAATGATAAATTCCTTATAATCTTTCAATAACTGCAATACAGTCGATAAATAATTTAAAATTACGTCACTTATTAACGCAGCTATTCAAGTAATTTCAGGATACAAATATTACATTTATCCTGATATCAAAAAAACAATATAGAGATAGATAATTTCGCGTAAGTGATGCTACTATTTACGACGGTACTTTCAGCAATCGGAGTCAATCATGAATAAAACACTGCGCAATATACTTGTTGGGACTGGAATTGCAGCTGTTGGCGCAATCGGAACCAAAGCAGCAGTAGATTATTTTCAAAATCGCGGGAAAGAAGAAGTTATTGATGAGAGTGAAGGCGATGCTGAAGCAACTTCACCAGAAGAAGTTGCTTATGCAACTGTAGAAGAAAGCTCTGTTCAAGAATTTTTAGATGTGAGCTTTGGTGATGCTGGTCGTTATGTTCCCAATCGTCCGCCCAAAATTTTTGACTATCAAGGCGAACAATATATGGTTATCTGGGCGTATGACAATGAACAAGAAAAAAATCAAATGTTAGCTTTTAAGTATACTGATGCTGGCAGAAAAATGATTGCTAGTGTTGGTTACACCGGTGAAAAAACAGACTATAACTTAAATCTTGAAGATACTCCCTTTGCTATTGATGTAAATGGCAACAAATTACAATCCGGTCAGTCTGAAACCGAAGGTAGCGAGGACGTTGACTTTGTTTTAGCTGCTTGATTGAAAGTTACGATTTAAATCTACTAGAAGTAATGGTGGCTGTAACAGCCACCTAATTTTATATATTAATTATCTTTAAATAATTAATTATCTTTAAATATTAAATTATCTTATTATTAAGCAAAGAAAATTAAGGAGTATCAGTCAGAAATATAAGTAGAATCAAGTGCTTTTAACTGATAGTCCAAATTATTTGTACGGCATTTAGTGACTAGGTTAGGCATTAATAGAATCCTGTTTGTCCTACGGACACGCTATAGCTATAGCTGCACTGCTTACGGAGCCGCTAACGTCGTAGACGCCCTAAAAACCATGATTAGTAAACTTTTTATCACCTTCTTGCCCAGTCTATTATGACGTTTGACTTTTTTAGGACTTTGCTGTGCCCCAAGCGTACCATAATGGGCAGAGATTATATTTTGACTTACGCCTAGCACTACTAGTAGCATTTCTTCTAAGTGAATTCATGCCTAATTTTTAAAATCTTGCGCTCAGTTGATTTTGTCCAAACAGATACTTGGTATAAAAATAATTATAGATTTTCTTGCGATCATTATGATGATAGAACTAAAAGTGAGGAAATTACAAATACAAAGTAAGTCAAATTTACGCCAATTATTTGTACAAAATATAAATCTCTAAAATCGCAGTAATAAAGGATAAAATCCGATTCTCATGCGATTTTTAGAGATTTAGATTCAACTGGTTTTAACGGATTCGGGCAACTAAAACAGATAAAATAAACTAATTCGCTGTTTTTTCTTTAGCTGCATCCATCTCCCAGGTGTAATAGCCTATTTTTTTCGGTACTCTAGAGAATCTGCCGATACGATAACCTCTAGATAATTCATTGAGGACGGCGCTTTTAATTTCCCGCAATTGCTGCTCGTCTAAGTCCCCATAAAGCCCAGTAATAATATCAGCCACACTGAAAATGGTTCCTTTATTTTCTTCTAGAAAATCAGAAATGGCGTCAATTAAGAACTTACCTTCGTAGGCTCTGAGCATTGGTATACGCCTGGTTTTCGGCAGCACAAACGGTTTACGTTTCTTTTGTTTTGCTTTAGATTTTGACTTACCTTTTTTGAGCGGTAACTTTTCTAAATCAAAGGTGTAACAACCAGGTTCCTCAGGAACTGCAGACCAATAAGTCTTTTCTTTACCGTGGGTTAGAGAAGATTGAACTCTCCCTTTGACCACTTTAAATAAGTTTGGCTCTAAATCTCCGTAAAGCGATCGCACAATAAAATCTATGTGACATACTCCACCAATATGCTCTTGCAATAGCTTTTCTATTGCTTGCATTCTGGTTAGGGTTTCATATTCAGCAACCATTGGAATATCAGGAACCAGCTGCTTAGATTTGTTACTTTTCTGAACAGTTGCAGTTGTACGTGGAGAAGAAGAAGCATCTGAGTCTTGCGAAGAACCCGAAGTTCCACCTAATTCCTGCTTGTTTGCTTGTTGAGTATCCTCACTTGTTTTGTTTGCTGCTGTGAGAGATTTTGGTAAAGAGTCACTGCTGCTAGTAATTTCCTCTGTAGTTAACGATGCTTCTGTAACACTAACTGGTGTTGCATCTAGTAACGTTACAGAATTATTTCCATTAAGACCATTTACATCGCTATTATTTGTTAGCAATGCTTCTACATGGGCTAGCTGGGAACGTGCGTTTTGATATAGAGTCTCGTACTCTTTTACCAGACGAGCATAATGGTCTCGTAATCCCAGGAGGGGTTGTATAAAGTCTTGGGGGGGAGGTTTCAATTGTCCTTTTGAGTTCATAGGGCTTTAGTTAAAGTTGTGTTCTATCGTCAGTTTCACCTTTATAGGTCATTGGTACCGGTTTAACACGCTTATTACTAGATCTAAAGCGTGATTTCCCGGATGGCTGAGGTGGACGGCACTTTTCGCAATATAGTGGGCGAGGTCCAAAAGTTTCTCTCTCCGTAGGAGAGTTGCATTGCTTACAGACAAAGTGAAAAACTCTGGTATGAATCAGGCGCTTGTGTGCTCTGACCGTATACTCCTTAACATTGACGTACTTGCTTGTCATAATCAAAAAATGTGAATTACGTTCTTACCAATATAATTATTCAAACCGACAAAATTGAATCCAGGTATAAGGAAATCAATATTTGATTTTACGACTGAATAAATTTATTGTTAAAAAATAGTGCCTTAATATGAAGATAGACTGACGACATAAATTTTAATCCTCTATCTAGTTTGGTCAGGACGATAATGGAAGGTCGAGTCTACCGGCTGGAAATTCCAACAGACTAACCTCCAAAATATTGGTGAGCATAATTACCAACTCTCTGATGTCTTGAAACATTAATCCTGATAAAAATTTACTATATTTCACAACTGCAGATACACTGAACTAGCCTTTTAAACTCCTCTTTTTTAGGCAATAATCTTGCTCGGTGAACTACCCTCTCAATATATTAAGTCAAATCTAACGGCACAGTGGATAGATAATAACTGATACTGGAGAGTGAAGACTTTTGCCAATACTGAAAAGCAGAATTTACAACAGCCTTTACAAGTTAGAGAATTATATCAGTTCGTATATAAGCACTTTCTAATTCACTACTAACTTATAAAAGGATTTACTTAGACAGTATATGAATTATAAGACTTAGAGTAAAGATAAATCAAAATAATCTAAGTCAAATTTCATCATCTTCGATATTTCACTTCATAAAGTGTCAAATCTGAATATATAAGCACTGAGAAAAAGCCATATCTGGCTTGGGATAATTTTAACAATAAAACAGCTTTTCCCATTGTTAAAGGTCTGGTATTTAGTTGTGTTGATGATGTATGAGAACATTTTAGAAATAGAATTTTCCTCTATTACATAACTGTTACAGCTTTTAAGTAAAGCTTTTATTGAACTGGCTCTTATACCACTCTAGGTCTGGATGAAGGGGTTTCAAGCTTGCAATAATTATTCACTAGCGTATAGCTATTCAGCATCCGGTGATGCCTATTAGCGACCCTCAAGCCTGATTTATATTGACATCTATGTCCTTATTTCGCAAATACCTGGAAGCTTAAAAATTAAACTAGGAAGTTTTGCTCGCGTTCTCAAAACCTACTTGAAGTTTTTTGCTCAAATAACGAGGTAAAAATTCCTTATTTACTAATTGTGGCTTCATAACAACAGTACTATTTTGTAATATTTGTTATTTAGAACGAGTAATGATTGGTTCATTTTTGAGTTCTTAATTCCAGAAATAACTACCTTCTCTAGCTGGAGAATCAAAAATTTCAAAACAAAAATTTCAAAATATCAAGCTCTCCTCAATTCCTATTTTGCAGAGAAATTGCACGAAACACACAAAATATCTTTCTTAAAATTCTACCTGATTCACCATACTAACTGCTTTGGCATGAATCAGGTCAAATATATTTTGAGAGAAAACTTGTTGGTTCATTATTTCCAAAATCCCTAATTTTTTTTAAGTAAAGCGTGATATCTATCATGCAAATAGATCCATTATGAGTGATTAATATATGGAAATACTCGGCAGATTTTGATTTTATAGATTTTGATGTTACAAATTCCCTACATTTTCCCTGAGAGGTACATCAGCACTAATATAAGCAAAGAAAGCTGTTCACTTATTCACATCCTGTATTTGAGAAGATGTAGCTCTACGTGCAAATCAAAATAGATAGCACCTACAGTTCCGCTAATATGGAGCGTAAGCATAGCATGCGTTTTACTCCTCATGGCTTTTAATATTTATGAATATCTTCACCTAATTAGGTAGTGTTATATACGAAAATTAGTTATTTAATACACTATTCAATACAAAAATGTACACAAACATAATTCATAGCCAAAGATATTTTTCCTGAACTGAAATATGCGATGGGTCACCTGCATATTTCGACAGCATGGTGGATGCGTGTTTAACAAGGAGGTGAAAATATTAAAGACACAAGTCGTACATCAATATCTAATGTGATTTTTTGAGATTTGACTGAGTAACGAGTCTCAACTTGTAGCAACTACCAATGAATTACTAGAATACCGGGGTCCTGCATCAATCAAATTGCGAGAAGATTTCATATTGAAAAGGCTATGATTAAAATAGGGTACAGCATTAATATAAATAGATTAAGTCCCTAGATTCCCAGTTAAACTTAACATTAAGCCTTCAACCCTCGAAGATAAGCAAGAGTGTGATACGGAAAAATATTAACCACATCATCACATTGAAAAAGGTATGATTTCTATGAATAGAGAACCATTACCTTGAACAGAGATTCACCTGGCTAACATTTGTACCACAAAATGGGAAAATAGTTCCTAACTTGTATTCCTCCGTAGGCGTTGATTCATTTATACTAAGACAGTAGATAGGTACAACAAAGCTTAAGCATTTTAATATGTACTCCAGGTATACTATCCACCTCACGCATATTTAGTAAACACCAAGGTACATAACAACCAATAACACAAGACTATTTTTAAATCATAGTGACAGGCAAACACTGCTTGCAGTCCCTTTCTTAAAAATAGTTTATTGATGGGCTAACACACTAATTTTAACTTTCTTCTCTTTTCTGAGAAAGAACATTACATTTGAGTCTAGTTTTTAGCTTAATACTATTTATTATCTTACATTTAATTATGCATCGCTACTTAATCAAGCATTATACTTTGCAAATATTCTTTAATCAGATCTCATAAATTCCAACAATTTTCAATAAATATGCATAAATCACTTTCTTCTGTCGGATAACTTAATACAAGTTAAGGAGATTCGCTACACATGCAAAAAGTTATAAAAATATTTGCTAGATTATAAGTCTATTATTATTGCTAATCAAAGTGTATTGATATTAAACACTTCCCACGCTATATATTTAGTCAAAATCTGTACCTAGGGCATAAAATGAAAGTGATGTATGGATTTAATGATGATTTGTATCTAAGTACATTTCTGAAGCACGTTTCTAAAGTATTTGTGTTATTTATAATTTGTTTTAATTATAAATTTAATGGCTATGAATCAATAAACAAATATTATGTTTTTATATTTATCAAAAACTAACAATTATTACAATATTTATTTTGCATTTATAATACTATCAAATTTAGTTATTTACAAGTATATATGTGATATATATTTCAACGAAAATTTTTAATATTAGAGGTTCATTAACATAGAAAACAGCCAATAAATTATATTATATAGTGAAGTATTTACTTATAGGGAAAATTAAGGCATTCAATAAATGAGGCACAATTATTCGTTGTATCCCATAGTTGTTGGCGCATTAAGTGTATTGGCTACGCCAAAAATAGCAGTAGGGTTATCTGATAGTGAAGTAGGAAAAATTGCTCGAGAAATTACAGTATTAATTGGTGGCAAAAATGAATCTGGTTCAGGAGTACTTATTAAGAAAGATGATACAACTTATACTGTCTTAACTGCCCGCCATGTTGTAGAAAAAAAAGACGCGTACACCGTTATAACTCCAGATGGTAAACAGCACGCGATCCAATTTAAGAACATAAAAAAAATACCGAACGTAGATTTAGCTTTACTAGAATTTACAAGTAATAATAATTACTCAATTGCCAAGATCGGAAATTCTAGTGCAGCTGTTTTGGGAGCGACGACTTATGTTGCTGGTTTTCCCAAAGCTATCAATGAGAAACAAAACTTACCTTACAGTTTTCCTCCAGCAGGTAAAATTACAGCAAATGCTTCTCAAGCATTACCGGGAGGTTATGCTTTAGCCTACAGAATAGATGCTTCACCGGGTATGAATGGAGGACCGGTGCTAAATGAAAAAGGTGAAATCATTGGGATTCACGGTTTAGGAGATGAAAATTATCAAAACCGGAAACTAATACCCAATCCCACTGCTACTTATCTAAAAACGGGAAAGAATTTAGCTATTCCCATCGGTACCTTTTTAAAATTCTCTAAAAGTGCTGGGATTGATGTAGATTTTGTTTCTCCTGAAACTAGTCCCACTAACAAAGATTCTACAAAATCCAAAGCAGATGATTTTTATATCAAAGCTTCATCTGAAGTTAAATCAGGAAACTTTCAAGAAGCAATTGCTGCTTACAATCGAGCAATCAGTATTAATCCTCAATATACGGATGCATATAATGATCGTGGTGTAGTTCTTTCTGCTCTGGGAAGTTTACCTGAAGGAATTAAAGACTTCGAGCAAGCTGTAAAAATTAATCCTCAATATTCTATAGCTTATGTAAATTTAGGTATTATTCGTTTAAATTTGAAGAATTACGAGCAAGCAATTACCAATTTTGATCGGGCTTTGCAAATAAACTCTAATATTGCTGATGCTTATCTCAATCGGGGTAAAGCCTATTTCTATTTGGGAAAAAAAGAAAAAGCAATTGCTGATTACGATCAAGCCTTAAATATTAACCCTAATGATGTACAAGCATATGATAGTAGAGCTATAGCCCGCTTTCGTTTGGGAGATAAACAAGGAGCAATAAAGGATTTTGGTCGAAGTTTAGAACTCAATCCTCAAAATGCTAAAGCTTATTATAATCGTGGTGTTGCTCGTTCCCGTTTAGGAGATGATAGAGGAGCGATTTCAGATTACGATCTGGCATTAAAAATTAACCCTGGTTATGCACAAGCTTACGGTAACCGGGGTCTAGCTCGTTTGCGTTCGGGTGATAAAAAAGGAGCGATCCAAGATTTAAAGACAGCTGCAGATGTTTTTCGCAAGCAAGGTAAAGAAGATGATTATCACAAAGCTCAAAATTTAATTGAGAAGCTTCAGGAGCAGTGACTCAAGAGATTGTACTTTTAAATATCAATCATCGAGTCGGTAACTAAAGTAATAGTTAAAATCCTGAACCCAGGGGAGATATTTACCAATTCATAATTAACAGCTATCTAATTTCAAATGATTCAATCATCTGGTTTACATCTTGGATAAAAGTATCATATTCATTAATTGTTGCTGTGTATGTAATAGTATATGCCCTGTCACCTTTCAAGGTCCAAATCAATAAACTTTTAAAAGTTTTTCCTCTATCTTCACGAGTATAAATTAATTTGTTAGCAGGTCTATAAGCTAAAGTTGCTGTATCATTCCTAATTATTTTTGCTTCTGGAAAATTATCTTTGATAATATTGACAAATGATGTTTGAGAATCTTTTAAAGTACCCGGAAATCTTCTCACACTAATAGTTAAATGCTCGATAAAATTATCTTGAGAATTCTGATGGGGTGAATTAAAGATAACAACATCTGTTGCAATTGGATCTTCTATATTTTGTGCCTCCCAACTTGTAGGATGCTTGATTTTGAGACCTCGACTATTATTCTCATAGGTAGAAAAAGTTTCTACAGGTTGTGCTATTTCCAATAGTTCGTTTCGAGGACTAAATTTATTCCAAACAACAAAACCTGCTGCAAGACTCGCAGTCACGCCCAAACCTATAAGTATTTTGATGAGCTTTGAAGAGAAAGCACTTCGATTACGACCCTTCCTTATCTTATTGTACAGTGGATTGCCATAAAGAGTTTTTGTGCACATGGCAGGATCGGAAAGACAGTTTAAGGCATCAAGTACCGTCCTTGCACTACGATAGCGTTGTCGAAAATCGTAGCGTATCATCCCATCTAAAATATCACCTAATTCAGGATTGACTACAACATTTAAGCTATGACGCCAATCAATCTCACCTGTTTGATGATCTGTAACTAAGTTGTGAGGTGTTGTTCCAGTCAAAGCCTGAATCGCAATTACTCCAAGCGCATAGATGTCACTATTAAATTGGGGAAACCCTTGGGCTTGCTCTCCTGGCATGTAGCCACGAGTACCAATTGCAACACTGTAACTGGTACCTCCTTGGGAATTGATAATCTGAGTACTAATCTGTTTGACAGCCCCAAAGTCTATTAAAACAATTGTTCCATCTGGACGACGGCGGATATTTGAAGGTTTAAGATCTCTATGAACGTGATTCTTCTCATGAACAAATATTAAGACCTCTAAAATATCTTGTAAAAGTTTAATAACTTCATCTTCACTAAATTTTTGTCCCGAAAGTAATTCCTGTTCGAGGTCGTGACCTTCTATATATTCTTGTACTAAATAGAATTGTTGTTCTTCTTCGAAGTGCGCTAGCAGTCGTGGTATTTGTTTATGAACTCCTAATTTTTCTAAAGTTTGAGCTTCCCTATGAAACAAACGTTTACCAGCATCGAAAGTTTTCGAGTCGGTAGACATTGGTCTAAATTGTTTGACAACGCATTTGGGATTTCCCGGACGCTGAATGTCTTCAGCTAAGAAGGTAACCCCAAAACCCCCTTGCCCCAATAATTGAATCATACGGTAGCGTCCACCCAGGGTTTGATCCACCATGAATTGCATGAATTATCTCAGAAACTATTACTCAATTTAATGTTGATTTTCGCATAGAGACTTTCCTAGAGGATTAAAGTTACTTCATAAATTACTAAAATTTAACTATAAATCCCAAATTCTTTGCCCAAATTTATCAGGCGATTGTTTGAATTAATTTTGATAGTATCTTATACGTGCTTACGCCTAAAACTAGAACAATAAAATCAGGGTTAACATAATTTTTAAATATTGAATAACAGGCACCTCTGGGAATTATTGTAAGAATTTTCTTCTCGAGGTCCATCCTCCCAAGGGGACACTTCTGTTGTCAGAATATCTCGCTGATTTTAACAAGCTAAACATTGTGCGTACAGAGTATACTATAGAGTAGTTAAAAAAACCCATTAAACACTGGTTTATACTTAAGATTGGTTCTGGGACTGCAATACTGATTTATATTTTGTATGAACAAATAACAAGTATAGTAATTGTCTAACTTTTGTTAAGTAATTACTGCTCTCAATTCAAACCTGTAGTAACAACTTAGCTGGAATATTATACAGATTAATATATAGCTGCTGTGTAAACATTACTAATCTGTAATTTACTATCTATTTATTCTTGAATTTATCAGAACGGAAAGATGCTAAATAAATCTGTTAAATCTCTTTTTCTTGTAGCTGTAACTGCAAATTTAATGATTGGTTATGCTTCTGCAAGAGTCTCCCAAAATGAAATATTTATGGCAGGAGAGAAAGTAAATAATCGTCAACAAAAAAAAATTGAAACTGATTTATCTCTTGGTAATGATAACTCGATTTTTGCTCAAAATTCCGGCCAGATAACACGTATTAGAACTGGTATCATTACCCAGCTTATTGAAAATTTATTTAAAGGAACTAAAATTTATTTACATAATCTTGGTCCAAAAAAGGGTAAAAGCTGGCATCAAAAAAATTCTTCTTATATTCAATTAAGTAAAACTTTAGGTGGGAGAAAACAGAACTTCGATATTCCCGAATCGACAGTTAAGGCTCGTGCTTATGGAACATTGCGATACTATGTCGATAATATTAAGCTTTCACGACTGAATGTAAAGAAAGAAAATGACGCCTTCAAATTGAGTTTATTTTTTGAAAGTAATGGTACTGAGTTGAAAGGTTATCACACCGCAAGATTTGTTGATTTTGGCGACCGAGGTGCGCCAGATATTGAAATGGATAATATGCGTTTGGATGTCTATCTCAAACCTGCAAAAGATAATTTTGGTCGTTTGAGCTATGATAGTATTGATGTAAAATTTGATGCTAATATTCAGGCAGGTGGAGTCTGTAATATAAGGGGTACAGATATCTGCAATAGGATGTTTAAATATAAAAAACGTATTGCCTCAGCAATTGAAAGTAATCTCCGTGCCCAATTAAATAATCAACGCACCCGCGAACGGTTAGCTGCTTCATTATATTCACAGCTAAAAAAATTTGGGATCGGTAGGATCACAGGTGTGAATTTTCAAAGAAATAATTTAGTTATTCGTCACCAAAGTTAATTTGCTTGATTTGTTAGTTTAGACCTAACGCCACGTTATAGTCATCAGTCCGTTCGTATCTAGCAACGCGGAATGGGGAAGGATAGCGAATTCAGTTCAAACCGGACAGGATTCAGAGTTAGATTAGCAGATTTTTTGAATCGAAAAATTTTCTTGTCCCATAACCTTGGCATCGTTATCCTAAAAAGTATTGGCTGATGTGGTCAAATAAAGTTGTTAGGGTAATAGTCTCATGGGATGGAAATCATTACAAGAGCGCATTCATCAAATACCACTTGTTCTGGCTGGACCTATGGTGCGATGTACCCAACCCGATACCGTTACTGTTTGGATTGCCTTAAAAGAAAGCCATAATGTTACCTTAAAAATATTCGATTTGGATAGCAATATTCTGTTTGCAGGTAGTAGAAGAACTGTTGAAGTTGGCCAAAATTTACATGTTGTTGCAGTAACAGCTAAAAATAATGTCAAAATTCTCGAATATGGCAAACAGTATCTTTACGACTTGGGCTTTGATGATGCCACAAGCCTGAGAACACCAGGTATATTAACATTAGAGGGTTCTGTTGAAGATATTGTTTACCCTGAATATCAGTTACCTAGTTTTCCCGTCGTACCCAAAGTTTTACAAGAATTACGTTTAGTTCATGGTTCTTGTCGCAAACCACATGGTGAAAGTATGGATGCTCTAGCTAGTCTGGATAAAATGATTGGCGAAGCATTGGCGCGAGATCCAAAAAAACGACCCCATCAATTATTTCTCACCGGCGACCAAATTTATGCAGATGATGTGGCAGATGTTTTACTATTTATGTTGATGGATGCTGAAAAAGCATTATTAGGTTGGTCAGAAAAGCTGCCAGATGTTGAAGATCTCCAGCAGTTGAATCCCGGTCAAAGAAATAGTATCGCCACGCATATTGCTGGTCTTACAGCAAGCATTGGCAAAATTGGCACAATTTCTAATCTTGCCAAAAGTCATTTATTCACTCTTGGTGAATTTTGTGCAATGTATTTATTTGCTTGGAGTGATGTTTTATGGGTTGAGCCACAAAATTTTCCTAATTTCGAAGATGTTTATTCTAATCTGGGCTCTTCGACCCCAGAGATTTCTAAGAAAAATAAAAATACCTTTCAAGGAGAAGTTAGATATATCGAAGAATTTTGGGCGACTCTAAAGCAAGTTAGACGTGCTCTGGCAAATATTCCCACATATACAATTTTTGACGATCACGAAATTACTGATGATTGGTATCTCAATGTCGCATGGTGCGATCGCCTTTTAAATAAACCCTTAGGAAGAAGAATCTTACAAAATGGCATGCTGGGCTATGCACTTTGCCAAGGTTGGGGAAATACACCAGAACAATTTACAGAAGGGAAACCTGGTTGGGCTTTACTTCAAGCAACTGAGTTATGGTCAAGATCGGCAGGAACAGACCGAAAACAAGAAACAAACATTAGCAAATTTATAGGTTTACCCAAGTTTGCTGAGATTGCTCAAACTTATCCTCGAAGATTAACACGAGATCCCGAAGCATTAACTTGGCATTATATAGTTCCTGGACCCAAGTATGAAGTCTTAGTACTTGATACCCGCACCCAAAGAGAGTTTCCTGGGAAAAATGATTTTGATTTCCCTGGACTTTTACACGCTGATGCTTACGAAGAACAAATTTCTAATGTGCCCCGCGATCCTGAAATTGAGGTTACTTTAGCGATCTCACCTGGTCCTTTCGTAGGGGTTCCTTTTATGGAAGATCTACAAAGAGTAGCTAAAAATATATCTGAAAAGTTTGGTAGTGCTGCATGGGGTTTTGATACTGAAGCCTGGGGATTAGAAGAAAACGCATTTGAAAGAATGTTGTCGCGTATGGCGCTAAGGGGACTACCAAATAAGCAAAATAAATTAGTTATCTTATCAGGCGATGTACATTATAGCTTTAGTGCCCGTTTACAGTATCGTGCAACCAAACCTTTTGAAGCTGCAACAAACATCCACACTGAACTTACGATCGCTCAACTTACGAGTAGCTCTCTCAAAAATGAAAAAAAAGGTATTGGTGGAAGCCATTCTTTACATATAAAAGGTTTTGTTCCTTTTCGTTTGTTGATGAATTCACCAAGTGCAGAGGTTTTGGGGTGGGAAAATCCACAAAAAGAGGAGCTAAATCTGGGAGTTTGTTACACCGCAATTAATGAAGCACTGCAACCAATTCCGTTAGTATCTTCTCAAAACAATCCAGCAAAGTTAGATTTATTGAAAAAACGTGGTGGCTTAAAAAAATTAGAAATTATTAAAAAGCCCCAGTGGTGGTATCGCATTGATTTTATTAATGCTAAGCGGGAAAAGATCGAACAAGATTTTTCTTACGTAAATTCAAATTTCAAAGATTCAAATTCCAAAGATTCAAATTCTAAAGATTTAATCTCAATACCTACACCTCTTCCCGGACAAAATCGCCAGCCATTTTTAGAGCAATATTTAGCTCTTGCGACAAATGAGCATCATCACGAACTTGGCAAAAATTATGGCAAAGAAATTGTTGGATTAAATAACATTGCCGAAATTACTTTTGAATCAGTAGATGGAAAAGATATTGTTGTCCAAACCCTTTGGTGGCAACTGGAAAGTAAAGAAAAAGGTAAGCTTTTGCCACCTTTTCCTTTGACTAGATCTGAAGTCTCACTAGATTTTAAAGATAAAGATTACCCAATGGATGATTTACTTGGGGAAGTGATGTAGCGGTCGAGCAAATTAATTTTGCTTGGTGAGGATAAGTATAGGAGCAGGGAGACCTTAGAAAGCCTCAAAAAACTTTATTTTATATTTATAAACTCCATGGTTAACCCCAAGCAATACCAACATAACTTATCTGAAATTAGATGGTTCAGGAACAGTTAATCCTGTTACAACAGCAGGTCTACTGATAATTCTATCGTGCCAAGTTATGAGCCTGGGATATTTTTCGGCATCGGTCGCACCCATTTTCACTGCAAAGTACAACCAACCAAAATGAGCCATGTCAACAATTGAATACTCACTACAGATGAAATCCCGATCCTCGAGCCGTTCTTCTAAAATTCCAAAAAGTCTATGGGCTTCTTTGCTATAACGTTCAATAGCATAAGGTATCTGTTCCGGAGCATAACGCATAAAATGCCCTAGTTGTCCTAACATTGGACCGATGGAAGCTGCTTGAAAAAATAACCATTGAATTACTTCCCAACGACCTCGAACTGATTTAGGCATAAATTTACCTGTTTTCTCTGCAAGGTAAAGTAAAATCGCACAAGATTCAAAAACTGTTTGTCCAGTTTCGTTATCAACAATCACTGGAATTTTGGCATTGGGATTTAAAGCTAAAAATTCTGGTTTGAATTGTTCTCCCTCACTTATGTTTACTCGCTTTACCTTATAAAGAAGACCAAATTCTTCTAAAGCAATAGAAATTTTATAACCATTAGGTGCACTTGCTGTATACAAATCAATCATTTTTATTTCCCAAACGCAGTAAGTATTTGCTTGCTTTTGCGCTCGGAAACAACACCGGTGCGTTCCAAGACAGTTATTAGCATAATCCAATTAATTTGGACGACCAATAATTAAAACACTAATTTTTATGCTTATTAGTCCAAAATAATTTATAATTTTGATATGGACGCATTAAGTGAAGTTCTCGCAACAATTCATATCGGAAACAATACCTGTTACCCCTTAACAATATGTGCGCCTTGGGGGATCCGCAGTGAAGAGTTTATCGGTACTAGTTTTTGGACAGTAAGACGGGGTAGTTGCTGGCTTCAGGTAGCAGATACAGAAAAACCTCTTTCTTTAGTCGCCGGAGATTTTATTCTTTTTCCCCGTTTTCAAGAGCACATACTCTACGACAAACCTGAAAGTCTAATCTCAAATGACACTAATTGGTTGAATTGTCATTCTCATTTACCTTCCGAGCCAATAAAATTTCTAGGAGAAGGCTTAGAAACAACTTTGCTTTATGGGAAACTACAATTGGAAGGCCCTATCGTCAATCAATTGTTAACACCTTTACCACAATTCATACTTATTCGAGAGCAAGAAACACAATCTGCACCTTGGTTAAATACAACTGTACAATTTTTAACTGCAGAATTATCCAGTCAAAACCCAGGTAATAATGCTATTATCAATCATTTATTATTAGTTCTTTTTGTCCAAGCAATACGTTACTATATCCACAGTAAAAGCGAAGAATGTCAGGCAGAAAAACCTGGAGGATGTTGGTTAAAAGCCTTAAAAGATTCGCAAATTGGCACGGCTATTACATTAATTCATCGTTATCCACAAAAGCCTTGGACTGTTGCAAGTTTGGCTTCAGAGGTGAAGATGTCACGTTCGGGATTTGCTAGTAATTTTCGGGAATTGGTTGGAGAACCACCGTTACAATACTTGACTCGATGGCGTATGCAAAAAGCTGCTGGTTTGCTTCGTTTGGGATATCAAACCCTAGCAGAAATTGCTTCTGAGGTCGGGTATGAGTCGGAAGCTGCATTTAGTAATGCATTCAAGCGTTGGATGCAAATATCTCCAGGTGCTTTTCGGCGAGAAACCCAGAGTAAACCTTAATAACAGATCAAAGATCTCATTTCTAGCTCCTAACTCCTAATTCCTGACTCCTTACTCATTACTTATTACTTATTACTCATTACTTTCAATTTGCGTCACACTCTCGCAAGTAAAGGCGCGGCAGCTAAAAGAGTCTTAGTATACTCATGTTCCGGAGCAGCAAAAATTTCTTTAGTCGGACCAATTTCAACAATTTTACCTCCATTCATCACAGCAATGCGATCGCACAAAAATCTTGCAAGCCATAAATCATGGGTAATAAACAAATAAGTTAAATCAAATTCATCTTTTAACTCCAACATCAAGTCTAGAACCTGAGACTGGACGCTAGCATCCAGCATACTCACAGGTTCGTCACAAATTAGTAACTTGGGACGAGTAATTAAAGCGCGAGCGATCGCAACCCTTTGTTGTTGTCCTCCAGATAAGTCAGATGGGTAACGTTCGTAATAAATCGATGGGGGAGTTAAACCAACTTTTTCCAACATGGAAATGACTTCATCCTTCACCTGACTTTTTTCTGCAAGTTTATGAATTAGTAAAGGATCTGCAATATTTTGTCCCACTGTCATTGTTGGGTTAAGACAAGCATGGGGATCTTGAAACACCATTTGCATTTGTCGTCTTTGGGAACGAATATCGCGGCGAGATAAAGTAGTTAAATCCTTTCCCAAAAATTCAACTTTCCCGTCTGTTGGTTGAAGCAACTGTAAGATTGTCCGCGACAAAGTACTTTTACCACAACCAGATTCTCCAACTAATCCCAAGATTTCTCCAGGATATAATTCCAAATTAATTCCATCGACAGCTTTGATGGTTTGACCTTTTCCTTTAAATAATCTTTCTATAAGATTTGGTTCGATGGAAAAGTGCTGACGTAATTCACTAATTCGCAAAATAGGATTTTCAGAATTTTCGATATCATCGCTTTTGTTACTTCCTACAGAAGAAAGTTGGGGTTGGGATTCACCATCATCTATAGTTTGTACGTGTAAAGCAGCTTCCAGCAAGGAACGAGTATATTGATGTTGCGGTCGCCCAAAAACATCTTTAGAAGCACCTATTTCTACGATTTTGCCATCATACATTACCCCAATGTCGTCAGAGTACTCTGCAATTAATGCTAAATCGTGGGAAATTAGTAACAGCGCCATATTCTCTTCACTACATAAGCGGGTAAGCTCTTGCAATATTTGCGCCGATACCGTTACATCTAAGCTAGTAGTGGGCTCATCAGCAACAATTAATTTGGGTTTGAGTAATAAAGCTAAAGCGATTGCAACCCTTTGACGCATTCCACCGCTAAATTCATGGGGATATTGACCCCAGCGATTTGCGGGGATATTAACTTTTTCTAAAGTTTCAATTGCAACTTTTTTAGCTTCTTTGCGAGATAAATTTGGGGAATGGCTCAACAAAGTCTCCAAACAATGATTGCCGATTGTCATTAACGGATCGAGCCGTGTCATGGGATCTTGAAAAACCAAACCCACCGCTTCGCCACGAAATTTTCTTAAATCGTCTGGAGACATATCCAATACTGACTGTCCCTGAAAAATTACTCGACCTTCAACTAGGCTTTTCGGGGGTAACAATCTCATAGCTGCCCTTCCTAGGGTAGACTTTCCACAACCCGATTCTCCTACCAACCCCATTTTTTTCCCGGCTTCAAGAGTAAAAGACACATTATCTACAGCCCAATGTGCTTTTTCATTAACGCGGTGCGGGTATGATACCCGCAAATTTTCAATACGAAATAAAGCTTCACTCATAGTTCGCGATCAGTAATTAGCTAAGTGCTATTAATTTTTCGAACTGGAAATTTCAAATACTGTAGCAGATTAAATATATTTATCTGGTAGGGGAAGTATCTTTTAGCTTTACCAGTAGTAATAGCCTGTATTATATTTCATTTCTTATTTTCAATTTCTAAGTACTATTTCTATGTGCTTTTTTTCTATTATTCTGCAATGTTAGGCTTAAGTAGAAAGCTAAAAATTTTTCTCAATCATATAGTCGTATTTTATTTTGTATTTAATCATACAGAAGATAGATTTCAATTCTTTGCAGGATAAAAAAACAGATAAAGACTGTGTACTTTAAAATACAAATAAAAATAAATATTTCATGTTCAATCGTTAATTTAATTACGAGTTTTCCCTATCAGTAGATTGTGTCAAATTATCGCAATATTCTAGTAGAGTACTTAAGCGCTGATGGATAGATGCAAAGCGCCCTCTAAGAGTAGCAATTTGGCGAGCGCCTTGGAAAAAAGTTATGTCCATCTCCAGTAATCGCATTTGTTTACTGATTTCCGTCAAATAAGATTGCTCTCGCTGAAAATAAGAATTATTGACTATATCTGTTTTTGCAGATAATATCTCTTCCAGATAAAAATGTTTCAAGGAAATAAAAGCTTGACGCAATTTTTGTTTATCTATGTTCGTTTGAGAACTATCAAGTTCTTCACGCATTTGATTCAACAAATTTGCAAACAAGTTATATTTTTCAAAATAGAGAGACATCTAAGGCTAATTAGTATAGTATTAGAAACAAGTTATTTTTTTTTCACAATAAACTTTTTTGACTTTTTTACCAAATTTTCTGCCTGCTGTTGTTAGGAGGCGGATTTTGCAATTTATTTGCCATTTATCAAATTAAGAGATTATTATGCTTGAATCCCACACTATAAGGAATGAATAAGTAGTGAAGGGAAACTCTCACCCAAAGCTTTGTCTGTCTAAATGTATTTGCGAAAGTATTTGGGGCAGTAATCTCGTCGTTTTTGCCTAACTTACCAACTTTAAAACTGAGTACAAGCAAGTCTGTATAGTATGAACTGTACACTTACAACTACACCAATCGATATTCCCCTTCCTGAATGGTTAAAAGATTGTTTGCAAGCATCATCACAAACAAGTGATGATGCCCAAAATCAACGCGAGTTCGAGCGCAATCAACTGATTGCGGATGCTTTTGATTTTGCTTATCAATTGCATCAAGGACAGTATCGCAAATCAGGAGAGCCATACATTATCCATCCCGTTGCTGTTGCTAGCATGTTACGTGACTTAGGTGGCAGTGCTGATATGATAGCAGCTGGGTTTTTGCATGATGTAGTGGAGGATACAGATGTAACCATTGAAGAAATTGAAAAACGCTTTGGCTCCGAAGTTAGTCGTCTAGTTGAGGGCGTAACAAAGCTTTCCAAGATTAACTTTAAGAATAAAACAGAAAGTCAAGCCGAGAATTTTAGACGAATGTTTTTGGCGATGGCGCGAGATATCCGGGTAATTGTGGTTAAGTTAGCAGATCGTCTCCACAATATGCGAACTTTAGACCATATGTCGGAGAGAAGTCGTCTTCGCAGCGCTCAAGAAACCAGAGACATTTTTGCTCCATTGGCGAATCGCTTGGGGATCTGGCGCATTAAATGGGAACTGGAAGATTTAGCTTTTAAATATTTAGAAACGGAATCTTTTCGTCAAATTCAAAAACTTGTAGCAGCTAAGCGTGCCGAACGGGAACAGAGGTTGAAAAAAGTCTCAGAAACTCTGCGTAATAAATTGGCAGAATCTGGGATTAAGTGTTTTGATTTAAGCGGTCGTCCCAAGCATCTTTATAGTATTTATCAAAAGATGCAGCGACAAAGTAAAGAATTTCACGAGATCTATGACTTAGCAGCCTTGCGAATTATAGTTAATTCCAATGAAGAATGTTATCGTGCTTTAGCTGTAGTTCACGATTCTTTTCGACCAATTCCTGGAAGATTTAAAGACTATATTGGTTTGCCTAAGCCCAACCGCTATCAATCATTGCATACTGGAGTAATAGGACCTTGGGGTAGTCCTTTGGAAGTGCAAATTCGTACTTTAGAAATGCATCAAGTTGCTGAATATGGTATTGCAGCCCATTGGAAATACAAAGAAACTGGTGGCTCTCTAAATACTTCTTGGACTCCAGAAGATGAAAAGTTCACCTGGTTACGTCAGTTGTTGGAATGGCAAAACGATCTCAAGGATGCTCAGGAATATCTAGACAACATCAAAAATAATTTATTCGAAGATGATGTTTATGTCTTTACCCCTGAGGGTGATGTTATTTCCCTAAGTCCTGGTTCTACAACAGTAGATTTTGCCTATCGCATTCACACAGAAGTTGGGAATCATTGTGCTGGGGCAAAAATTAATAGCAAAATGGTACCCCTGTCATCTCGACTAAAAAATGGTGATATCATTGAAATTATTACAAATAAGAATTGCCACCCCAGTTTAGATTGGTTAAACTTTGTAGCCACTTCCGCAGCCAAAAATAGAATTAAGCAATGGTACAAGCGTTCTCGACGCGAGGAGAATATTGCTCGTGGTAGAGAGCTGTTAGAAAAAGAATTAGGCAAGAAGGGTTTTGACTCCATGCTTAAATCCGAGCCCATGCAAAATGTGGCGCACAGATGCAATTATCACAGTGTGGATGATTTAATTGCAGCTTTAGGGTATGGGGAAATTACTTTAAACTTGGTCCTCAACCGCTGGCGAGAAATTATTAAAGCACAGCAACCGCTAATATCTGAGCCGGAACAAATAGATCGTCTGCCCAAAGAAAGCAGCAAAACATCACGAGACGCAACGATTAAAAGCTCCCGTGCAAGTGATTCTCCCATCATTGGGATTGAGGGTTTAGTTTATCATCTTGCAGGTTGTTGCACCCCAATTCCTGGCGAACAGATAGTTGGTGCGGTTACTCGAGGTCGAGGAATTACCATCCATCGTCAAGGATGTCGCAATTTAGAAACAGTCGATTGCGAGCGTCTGGTACCTGTGAGTTGGAACTGCGGAACTGCAAACCGTCGATGTCGTCATACCCACACCTACCCAGTCAATGTGCAGATAGAAGCACTCGACCGAGTGGGGGTTCTCAAAGATATCCTTTCACGTTTGAGCGATCAAGGGATCAATGTCCGTCATGCTACTGTCAAAACCGGTCATAATCAACCAGCCTTGATTGACTTAGGAATAGAAATTAGTGATCGCTACCAACTAGAACAGGTTTTTAGCCAAATCAAAAAAATGAGCGACATTATCAATATTCATCGTGTTGGTCAAATCGATAGATAAAGTCGAAAAATAAAATTGACATACGAATTAAGACATAGTTTGTCCTTAATAGTTGCTGACTAAATTTTAGGGGTTGAAATCTAAATAGTTTAGAAATCTAAATAGTTTAGAAATCTAGTCCTATTAAATCTAGCCCTCTCAATAGTATTTTGCTTTAATTGGCTTTAGCTTGCTTTTCAAACACAATCAAAATCAATTTGCGAATTCGCAAATTAATTTATTTTTTTATGAGTATTAGAACGGTCGATATCTAATTACCCAATATCGAAGATAAAAAAGATATAAACTCGTAATTACACTGATGCAATAAGTATTATAATAAATGTAATGCTTTCAGTGTAAATATTTTAAATCTAATAGAATAAAAAAAATGGTCAAGGCTCTCACTCCCTGACCAAAATGCAACCAAGTTCTAAAACACACAACTAGTGAGGTCTACAACTATTGTAAACAAATACTTCCCCTTTGGTCTACTGCTTACGGGTAGAAATGTTAACAATCTTGAAAAAAATGTTTCTTAATGTCATAAATAGTATTACTTGCAACGTTCAAATATAACAGAAATGTTATTAGCAGGCATTTGATATATTTTTTTCAATTTTAGATTCTGCTTGCTGGCGGCTGCGATTGTATCTTCTAGATCCCGCACTCCCCAATCGGAATTTTGCATTTTTAGGTTGCGATCGAACGCTTCGTTGCTTGGTGCAGTGTGTTTACCATCTCGTTTAAAAGGACCATAGAGATAGAGAATACCGTCAGCAGGTAAAATACGACTAGCACCAGCCATTAGTCCCAAACAAGCAGACCAAGGTGATATGTGAATCATGTTGATGTTAACAATCGCCATGATTGGGAGTAAATCTAATTGGGATTCAGTTTCTACAGCCCAAACAGGGTCTCGAACATCAATATTAAGTGGTGGATAAATATTGTCTGCAGGATGATGCTGATACCAAGCATTGATACTGGCACGTAATTGGGGATTCGGTTCGGAAGTGAGCCATTTATGTTGATTTAATCGAGGAGCGAAGAAAATAGCATGTTCCCCTGTACCACTAGCAATCTCCAGTACAGTACCGTTTGGTGGTAGTACTTGCAAAAGTACTTCTAGAATTGGTTCGCGGTTGCGTTGAGTAGCATAAGCGTACTGTCTTGCGTCAGGTTTTTTATTCATGGAGTTGATCGAGATAAAAGGAATTGGGAGAATCTCTGGGGTAAAAAATTTCAGATATTGGCGACTAATAAATAGGGAAAAGGAAATAGGGAACAGAAAAAAGTTAGATATGTGGCATTACATTTAACGAAATTGATTTTTGTTGCTAATTTGGAAATGTATAGACATTTTCAACAAATAATTCACCAGAACTTATTATCTGCAGCTACGCACCGATATAAGTACCTCCCGATGAATGATATTTCCTCAAACCTTAAATAATCGCATTCCATTCAGAGTCACCAACAGCGAACTTCCAGTGTCTGCTAACACCGCAACGGCTAAACCTACGACTCCAAAACTTCCTAAAAGCAAAAATAGACCTTTGGTAACTAGGGAAAACACAATATTTTGCTGCATCACAGAAACTGTCTGACGACTTAGTGTCACTGCATAAGCAAGTCTTCGCAAATCATCACTGACTAAAACCACATCTGCAGTTTCTAAAGCAATATCTGTCCTTCCGATGGCAAAACTCACATTTGCTGATGCTAAAGCTGGAGCATCGTTGATCCCATCGCCAACCATACCAACCATACCTCGTTCTTGTAGTTGTTTTACCTGTGTCAGTTTATCTTCCGGTAATAATTCAGCTTTATATTGGGAAATTTCCACTTGTTGCGCCATTTCTCGGGCTACAGGTTCAATATCCCCGGTAAGCATGACTATTTCTTTTAAACCAGTCTCTTTGAGTAATCTGACTGCTTCCCTTGATTCCAAGCGCAATCCATCGGCTAAAGCGATAATTCCAAGCAAATTTTGCTTAGTTCCCACTAGTATAGGAGTTTGACCAAGCTGAGCGATCTCTTTGAGCTTTGATTCAACTTGTGGGGAAAGCTCAGAAAATAAACGACGGTTACCAACCAAGTAAGTGACGGGGTTGGAATCATGATGACAGCTACAACTAGTCTTTAAGTTTAACTTCCCTTGAATACCTTTTCCAGGAATAGCAATAAAATCTTGGGGTTGCTGTAAGATTAATTTTTTAACTTTTGCCTCACTTAAGATTGCTTTAGCTAGAGGGTGCTCGGAATTTTGCTCCAAACTCGCTGCAATGTTTAAAACGGAGTGATTTAAAACAGGATTATTTACAATAGAATTTGAATTACTTTGTTCCAAACTATAAATGTCGATTACTTTTGGTAGACCCTCAGTGAGAGTTCCAGTTTTATCAAAAGCTAGAATATTCATTTTTCCGGCAGCCTCTAAGCTCATACCACCTTTAAACAAAACACCTTTGCGGGTAGCTGCACCAATGGCGCTAACTATGGAGACAGGTGTAGAAATAACCAAAGCACAAGGACAAGCAATAACTAGAAGTACTAAAGCGCGGTAGATCCAAGTCTGCAAAGATTGAGCAAACAGCAGAGGGGGAATAAAGGCAATTAATGCTGCCACAATAATTACTGCAGGAGTATAAACTGAAGCGAATTTATCAACCCACTTTTGAGTTTTAGCACGACTTCCTTGGGCTGATTCGACCAAATGAATAATTCGTGCCATTGTGGTTTCATTTGCTTGGCGAGTTGTTTTGATTTCCAAGTACCCGGTTTGATTGAAAGTACCGGCAAATACAGTCTCCTCAGGTCCTTTATCTACAGGTATGGATTCTCCAGTAATAGGTGCTTGGTCAATGGCGCTAATACCAGAAACCACTATGCCATCCAGGGGAATACGTTGACCAGGACGTACTGTAATGATTTCTCCAACTTCAATATTGACGATGGGAACTGTATTTTCTTCCCCATCACGCTTAACAGTGGCAACCGATGGAGTTAAATCCATCAAATCTTGAATTGCATTGCGAGTCCTTCCAAAAGTGAAAGTTTGTAGTGTTGTTCCTAAAGAAAATAGAAACACCACCATTGCACCCTCTAGCCAATCCCCCAAGATGCAAGCACCAGTTGCAGAAATGGTCATGAGCAAATTCATATCAGCTTCCTGAGATAAAAGTGCAAACCAACCTGCACGAGCAATGGGAAATCCTACAACTACCATTCCTAATCCATAGAAAGCTCTTTCCACCCATACTGATAATCCCAGGGAATGAGCAACTAATCCCAGTACTAACCCTAAACCGGATAAAATCACTCTTTGTCCACGACGAGTTGTCAACCAAAATTGCCAGATACTAGATTTCTGAGGTTTCGATTTCTGAGGTAATTGAGAATTAGTTTGAGAGGATGCTGTTTGCTTTGTAACCTGATTTATCTCTGTTTGAGTCATTTCTCCTTGGGTCATAACTGATTGAATCTGGTAACCCAAAGACTCCACACGATGAAAAATATCTTTTTGAGTTATTCCTTGAGAATCGTAGGAAACACTTAATTGTGCGCTGCCAAAATTTACTTTTACCTCATTTACACCCGTTAGCTGCTCTAGATTTGATTGAATTGTTTTCGCACAACTCGGACAATCCATTCCATTTATTCGAGCTTGTAATGTCTGTAATTGGAAAAATTTTTGCATAGGACAACCCCTTCATTTTTGTTTGGAAAAATAAGAATTTTTCCAAACCTGAAACGAAAAACATGGTGATTATTTATTCAAATTTCACCCACATATCATTATTTACTGATATCACTAAAATCTGATATCAGCAAGTACTGATATGTAATAGGTAGTTTATTAATATGAAAATGAATTTCATTTCGGTTATCATCAACTTATGACCACTAATTCAATCGCTAAAACTAAAGATCCCAAATTGAAATTATTTCGAGGATTGGCAGACTCATCTCGTTTATCAATTCTGTTAGCATTACGTCTCAAAACATTAAGCGTAAATGAAATTGTTGAAGTAACCGGACTGACCCAATCCAACGTCTCTAATCACCTTGCGTGTCTGCGCAGTTGCGAACTAGTTGTGGGCGAGCAACAGGGTCGTTATGTAGTATACCGACTAAGCGATCCACGAGTAGCACAATTTCTCGATTTAGCAGATGAATTATTGGCAAATGTCGCAAAAGGAGTAGATCGGTGCGAACATTTATCAATGAGAAAATAATACCAATTCAATAAATGATTGCAACATATTCCTCGGTAGAGACGTTCAATTGAACGTTTCTAGAGAAATTTATTTGTCGCATTCTTTTTTTTGATTTGTATAAGAATTGCAAAAATATAAGACTATGTCCGTCCCACTTATTACATAACCAGTTCTACAATAGTACTAACGATCAACTAATGATGGACTATCAATCATCGACTAACTTTAAGCCCGATTGTACTCGCCACAAACTTGCATAAATTCCATTTTCTGTTATTAACTCTTCATGGGTTCCAGATTCTACTAGTTGACCATATTCCATAACATAAATACGATCAGCATTGCGAATAGTTGAAAGACGATGAGCGATCGCAATTGTGGTTCGATCTACAGTAATGCGCTCCAAAGAACGTTGAATTGCAGCTTCTGTCTCATTATCTACAGCAGATGTTGCTTCATCTAAAACTAAAATTGGCGGATTTTTCAATACTGCTCTGGCGATCGCAACTCTCTGTCTTTGTCCGCCAGATAATTTTTGTCCCCGCTCGCCAACTACGGTGTTATACCCTTCGGGTAAT
The DNA here is from genome assembly GCF_001456025.1 of Mastigocoleus testarum BC008. GTDB lineage: Bacteria > Cyanobacteriota > Cyanobacteriia > Cyanobacteriales > Nostocaceae > Mastigocoleus > Mastigocoleus testarum. Next base: position 11,747 of record NZ_LMTZ01000156.1, on the reverse strand, counting down.
TGAGTAATAAATTCGTGGGCTTCTGCGACTTTTGCAGCATTTTGAATTTCCCGATCTGTAGCGTCAAATTTGCCATAAGCAATATTTTCTGCTACTGTTCCATGGAATAAGAATACGTCCTGACTAACTAAACCAATACAGCGACGTAAATCTGCCAATTTTAAATTATTAATATTAATTCCATCGAGGACGATTTTGCCCGAACTGAGATCGTAAAATCGGAGTAAAAGTTTAATTAAAGTACTCTTACCGGAACCTGTAGAGCCAACGATAGCAATAGTTTTTCCTGCAGGAATCTCCAATGAAAGGTTTTTAATCACCCGATAGCGGTCTTTATAGGCAAAAGTAACATTATCAAACAGCAATTCGCCTCTGACATTCTCTATAGGTAAAGAAATATCTCCCTGATGAATAGTGATGGGAGTATCCAATAAATTCATAACCCTATTTATAGAAGCCATTGCTCGCTGATATAGGTCAAAGGTATTTCCCAGTCTTGTTAAAGGCCACAGTAATCTTTGAATGAGATATACTAAAACACTATATGCCCCAACAGATAAATTACCATTAACTGCTGAAATTCCACCAAACACCATTAGGGCGGTGAAACCAACCAAAATGAGCATGCGAATTAGAGGAGTAAAAGCAGCCGAAAGTTTAATTGCTCGAGCATTAGATTGACGATATGCTTCACTTTCCCTGTTCAAACGAGCGCTTTCATATTCTTCAGCAACAAAACTTTTGATCGTAATGATACCGCTCAAATTATTTGCCAAGCGGGAATTTAAAAAACTGACTTTCTCTCGAACATCAGCATAACGAGGCGCAAGTAAATTTTGAAAAGCAAAGGTACCCCAAAGAATTGCAGGTATTGGTAACATAGCCATCCATGCTACACTGGGAGCCAAAAAGAAGAAAGCACCACTGATAATAATGACTGTAGTTAGTACTTGGAGGATGTCATTCGCTCCCACATCCAAAAATCTTTCTAACTGGTTAATGTCATCATTAAGAATAGACATTAAACCGCCAGTGCTGCGTTCTTCAAAATAAGCTAATTCTAAATTTTGTAAATGCCCGTAAGCATTTAAACGCAGATCGTGTTGAATATTCTGTGCTAAATTACGCCAAAGTCTTTCGTATGCATACTCAAAGGCTGATTCTAAAACCCAAACGATGACAGTCAAAAGCGAAAGAATAACAAATTGTCCGAATATATCTTTAACTCCCCACCGGGCAATGATAGAATCCTGCTGGTTGACAACTACATCTACAGCTATACCAATCAAAGCTGGTGGTGCTAAGTCAAAAAGTTTATTGAGGATAGAACAGGCTGTTGCTTGCCAAATTTGTTGATGATATTTGTGTCCGTAGTCAAGCAAACGTTTTAGAGGGTGCACCGAACGCGAATTTGTGCTTGACGATCCAGAGGATTTAACTACAGTAGTCAAGGTTGAAAAAAAGTTTACCTCAAACTGATATTACCACGATTATTAGCACTAAAGTATTACTGAAAATCAAGTAGGATATCTGAGAATCAATCAAAGGAGACAGAAGGGTGAAAAATCAGCAGATTGGTAATTGGCAGAGTTTACTGGCAGGAATTTTGACTTCATTAATTATAATTCTCAGTATCAATTCCTTTGTGATTGTTAATCCGGGAGAAGCGGGTGTACTGAGTATATTAGGTAAAGCAAGAGATGGAGCTTTACTGGAAGGTTTTCATATTAAACCACCATTTATTTCGACTGTAGATATATATGATGTTACAGTACAAAAATATGAGATCCCAGCCCAAAGTTCAACTAAAGACTTACAAGAATTAACTGCTAAATTCGCAATTAACTTTCGAATAGACCCAACCCAAGCGGTAGAAATTAGACGCAAACAGGGGACTCTACAAAATATTGTTACTAAAATTATTGCTCCCCAAACCCAAGAATCATTTAAAATCGCAGCCGCAAGGAGAACAGTAGAAGAATCAATTACCCGCAGAAGCGAACTTAAAGAAGATTTTGATAGTGCCTTAGGAGAGCGTTTAGATAAATATGGAATTATCGTACTGGATACCAGCGTTATTGACTTAACTTTTTCTCCCGAATTTGCCAGAGCTGTTGAGGAAAAACAAATTGCAGAACAAAGGGCACAAAGAGCAGTTTATGTAGCCCAAGAAGCAGAACAAGAAGCACAAGCAGAGGTTAATCGCGCCAAAGGTAAAGCAGAAGCTCAAAGACTTCTAGCAGAAACCCTAAAAGCCCAAGGTGGTGAATTAGTACTACAGAAAGAAGCAATTGAAGCCTGGAAAATGGGTGGCGCTCAAATGCCGAGGGTTCTAGTAATGGGTGGAAGTGATAAAAATAGTAATAGCGTTCCTTTCATTTTTAATACCGGAAACCTTCAGAACTAGTTTGGAATCTAGACTAGATATAGCAGTTCTCCAGACCATGAATATACAAATCCTTTATGGCTGCCGAAATTACTATTGCTTCTGAAACCAGAGACAGTTGTATTGTATTCGTATGAGAACTGCTATATTATCGAATCTAAAATCAAGCAACAACACCAAGTAAGTGAGTTCATAATCCAGGTTTATGACCAGTAAAAATCAGAATCATCTCGGTCTTTCAGAAGCCAAAAGAATTTTAAACAAATTCAATTGTGTAGATGTGGCACCACCGATTAAGCAATCAGATAAAATCCGGATTCGCTCGGCTTTGTTATTGCTAGGAAATCTTTCTGATTATCAAATTTTAGGAATTTGTGCTGAGACTGCAGAAAAAGGCATACTGGCTATGAAAACTTATTCTCATGCTTTTGGTTACGAAGCTCCTAGTAACTTACCCCATATTGATGGTCCGGTTTACATTAAGTTAAACGGTAAAAACGGCATATGCCATATTGATTCCTATCTCGGACATCATCGTGGTGTTTTAGTTTCTTGTCAGTCTTATTCCGAACAGGGAGTCAATGAGATGTACGGTCATTTACCCCTAGATTTATTTGTTTAGATGTTGGGGTGAGTTGCACCCAACTGATGTGATTGGGAATCAACAAGAAATTAATTGATGATTTGCATCTCGAAATTAACTAATTCATGGTTGAGCATAAACTTACACTTTTAATAATGTTTACTTTATGCTCAAACTTTAATTTTCCCTTTCTTGAGAAAGTAACAGGAATTAACGGTTTAAAGACCAATCAGCAAATAAATTTAAAGCAAATGTACGACCCAAGCTGCATTGGTCACTATATTTGACGAAAGACAAAAGATATTTAGTGGGGTGCTTAAATAAATAAAGGAGAGTTAAATAAATAGAGGAAAGATAATAATAAGTTCTGGGTGTATAGATGATACTCCCTTAACTTTAGAGTAGCTAAAGAGAGTACAAGTAACTGGATATACTAGAAAATTTTCTATCTATATGAAGATAAATAAGGAATTATTTATTGTCATTTATTCCTACTGTTATTGCGTATTGAATGTTGGCAGGACTCATACAAAAATTAAGCAAATAAATTAATAAAACCTCTTAACAAAACTATTTGCTAATGCGTCTTGTTTATACAAAGTAATTAAAAATACTTAAGCAATTATTAAGTTTCTCAGAGAAGAGCAAAATAAAAGAACAGCAAAAGATGTCTCAATTTGCTTCACCGATCGCAGTAAACGCCGCCCAATTTCTTGGGTTTTTATGTTTTCTCATGGTTTTTAGCATTGCTTGGCGTAATGCTTGTGCTTTATCTTGACCTATTTCCAGATGATGGTAAAATTCAGTCATGAGTGATGCTGTAGGTGCGTCGGGTACCGCCCACAAAGAAGCAATTACAGTTGGAACACCTGCACTAATAAACGAACGCGATAACCCAATTACACCATCACCTGTAATCTTTCCCCGTCCGGTGTCGCAAGCACTTAAAACTACTAATTCTGCATTTAGTTTAAATTTAAAATTGAGAATTTCTTCAGCAGTAAGTAAACCATCATCTTTCTCATTGGGAGTCAGTACGATTGCACTTCCTAAACCTTGGGAATCATCAAGTAAACCATGAGTTGCGAGGTGAATAATTCGTGCTTGGGGCATTTTTTGCACTACATTTGTTTCGGTTGCTTGACTGCCGAGCGTAGCTGTAGTGTTGAATTGGCGAGCAATTTCTTTTGCTTCTGTTTCTGCACCTGGTAAGGCTTCTAATTGCTGTGGCTCGGCTCCTGGTTTGGATGCAACCCTAGGCATGATCGGATTGCCTACTATTAATACTTCTTTATTTTCCTTAGTTAATCTTTGACTTTGCTTACGAGTTAAATTTAATACTTCAATCGAAGGTGCGATCAAAATAGTATGTTTTTCAATTAGGTATTTGTCTGATTCGTCTTGTAATGCGTTAAAGGGAACTAAAAATAAAGAACCTTGAGGAATAAAAATGACTTTATCTGTTTCTTTGGATGGTAATAAGTCTGAAATAGGTTGAATTAATAATTTATGTAACTGTTTTAATTGATTACCTGTTTTCGGAATATTGGTATTGGAGCTTACTGTAATAGTGGCTCTACTTCTCGTACCCAATTGAATGCGACTGTTACTTACAAGTTTTTCCAGAGATATTTTGTTTTTGTCTCCCATAGACATTAAACCACTACGGCGAAAAAGAACTTCACCCGTAGGTTTAACTACCCAAATATAGATTTTCTCGGCTTCTGCGCGCAATTTACCTCGATGTTTAAAGTCATCTGCAGGAATAATTGTATATTCCACTAAGGTGGCGTTTTGTGCTCGCGCTATTTCTCGAATTTTTTCGATTGAGGTCGCAAATTCTTGAGAATTATTTGTTTGGTGTTTGATTATTTTACTTGCGATTAAATCAGCAAAAGCACGAGCGCGTCCTTGTTCTGCAGCTTCTAATGCTCCTTCTTTATCTTTCGCAGCGATTAAAATTTGTTGTAATAGGTTGTAGGTATAAACTTGAGTATCAAATATAGAAATTTTGTCAGCGTCGCTGAGCCCCGAACGAAGTCGATCTAGGTGCTTAACTGCTTGTGTAAGTTTTTCTTTCGCTTCTGTTAATCTATTAGCCTTAAATAAAGTATGTCCCCAGTTGTTGAGCGTTAAAGCTTGTGCTTTGGGATCGTCGATTTCGCGGGCGATCGCTAAACTTTTTTCAAAGTATTTGATTGCTGTGGGATATTTCTTTAAGTCTTCATAAATTAATCCCAGACTACCCCAAGCTTCAAATTGTATTTGCTTGTCTTTGATGTTTTGAGCGAGTTTAAGACTTTGTTGATAATTTTCAATTGCTCGATCTAGCTTTCCTAAAGAATAGTAAGTGGAGCCTAAGTTAATCAGCGTACTTGCTTTTCCAGCAATATCATTTGCAGAAGAACTAATTTTGAGACTGTTTTGGAAGTTTGTGATCGCCAGATCGTATTTACCTTGATTAGCGTAAATTTGTCCTAAGTTGCTCAGAGTGGTAGCTTCTCCCACTCGATGATTAATTTTGTGGGCAATGTCTAAACTTTGTTGGTAGGATTTAATCGCGCTATTATAGTCTCCCAAAGCTTCGTAAGCGTTACCCAGATTTTTTAAAACAATTCCTTCAGCCTTAGGGTTTGTGATCGCCCGAAAAATTTGTAACGCTTGTTTGTTAGTTTCAATGGCTTTAACGTAATCGCCTAATGTTTTATAAGCAATGGCTAAATTACCCAGAATTACGCCCTCTTCCGATCTATTAGCTGTTTTACGCACCAAAATTAAAGCTTGTTGATAATATTGTGCGGCTTTGCTTAATTGACCTTGTTTCCTGCGGGTTTTGGCTAAAGTTGTCAGAGCTATGGTTTCCCCCGTTTGGTCTTTGAGTTTTCTTGAAAGGGTAAGATATTGCTGTAAATAAGTAATTGCTTGGGGGTAATTTTCTAATTCCAGGTTTACAGCACTGAGGTTTTTTAAAATTGTTGCAATTGCTTGTTTGTTATCTGATTTTTTAGTATTAACTTTTTTGTTATCTAATTGAAGATGTATCTTCAAAGCTTGTTGCCATAGCTTGACTGCTTTTGGTAATTGATTTGCCTGGTATTTTTCTAAAGCTTGTTCGGATAAACTTTCTGCTTTGGTGCGATCGCTTTGAAACTGAGCGAGGACATTTTGCTCTCCTTTTGTTCCTAAGGAGAGAGTTTGGGAATGAATTTCTGAACTTGGTATAGCAGCAATCAAATTAGCTGTTAACAAAACAGTTAAACCAAACTTACTCCAAAACATCATTTTTCTTCGAATCCAAACAAAGATATAGGTAAAGGTTGGGGGAAACGATCAATATTGGGTAATCGCTCGTTGCTCGTGCTTGGTATGAGAGATGTTTGAGCAACCACCGGTAGAATAATGACAACGAGTGAACTACCAATAATTAATTTACAGATTGTTAATCTACCAGTTAAACCACACAAGCAAGCTGTTAGAAGTTGTGAATCCATTAATCAACTTCCGGTATATTTCGTATTTTATTTTTTCCAGATAATTAATTAAATATCTGAACAATTTAGTTTTGTGATTTACACAGCCTTAATTTAATAGTTAAATAAACTACTTTTTATGCAAGGTAAAATAAGTTAAATTACTTATAGCAATAGCTAATGAAAATTTTAATTAAATATGAAATTTTTAGGTTTTGTCATAATTTAATCGGCTAATCTCAATTTTTTAATGTGTAAATAATCCCAAGTTTATCGGTTATTCTCAAAAAAATACTACTCTTCCATGAAAGTCTACACTTAACTTAATCGAAAGTTAAGCAAGATAGTAATTTTTAAATATATATTCCTATTTTTTTCTGGGTTTATACTGATAATCACGAAGATCTGACTGAGGAGATTATCACCTCAGTTAGTTGTCTAAAATAAAGAGAGTTTAGTTATGCCTCGTGTCAATCGCCGTAGTTTCTTGCAATTCGCCGGTTCAACTCTCACTGCATTAGGTTTAAATCAACTTGATATCATCCAGCAGGGTAACTCAATCGGTAAGGTTTTAGCTCAAACTACCCCTCGTAAATTAGCCTTATTAGTCGGCATCAACGATTACACTTCAGGTATCGGTGCATTGCGGGGTTGTGTCACCGATGTGGAAATGCAACGGGAACTCCTACTACATCGTTTTGGTTTTAGTCCTCAGGATATTCTCACCCTGACAGACGAACAAGCAAACCGTGAGAATATCCTCGCAGCATTTGAAAATCATTTGATCGAGCAGGCGAAACCCGGTGATGTTGTTGTATTTCACTTTTCTGGACATGGTTCGCGGGTCGTCGATCCTAACCCGATTCACCCTGATGGAATTAATGGTACTATGGTACCAATAGACCGTTTTGCCTCAGGTACGCCAACCCCCAGTCGAGTTCGGGATATTATGGGCAAAACACTATTCCTATTAACCTATGCATTGCAAACAGAAAACATCACTGTAGTCCTGGATAGTTGTCACTCTGGAGGTGGAACGCGGGGTAATTTACTAGTGCGGGCAGCAGATACGCGTCTAGGTGGGAAAAAAACTGAAGCTAGTTCTGAGGAATTTGAATATCAAGCCAAGTGGCTTTCTCGCTTGAAGCTTTCCCCTGCTAAATTTCAGGAGCTACGACAAAAGGGGATTGCCAAAGGTGTAAGTTGGGGTTCAGCAAAGCGCGACCAATTAGCCGTAGATGCACGCTTTAATGGTTTTAATGCTGGAGCATTTAGTTATCTGCTAACTCGGTATCTTTGGCAGCAAACTGTCAATCAGTCTATGGGAATAACTTTTGTCAATTTACAACGCAGTACCGCAGATGTTGCGAAGTTAAGCCATAGAATTCAAGTACCTCAAATTGAGTATAAGCCGCAAAGTAATTATAAACAAAAACCAGTCTACTTCCTTAAACCCACCACACAAGTTGCTGAAGCTGTGGTTCAAAGCGTCGAAGGTGAAAAAATAACAATGTGGTTGGGTGGGGGATTATCTGAAAAAGGAGCAATATTTAATTTAGTCGATCCCCAAGGAAAGACTTTGGCACAGATCGAACAAACTTCTCGTGAGGGTATGGTAGGACAAGGTAAATTCCTCAACGGACAGCGAAGAGCAATTAAACCTGGCGTGTTATTGCGGGAACGAGTAAGGGGAATACCTACAGATCTGAGCTTGCGAGTTGGAATTGATTCATCTTTAGTCAATGAGACTGAGATCGCCCGTAAAAAATTGGCAAAAATTAACCGATTAAAGTTAGTGGCTATTAATCAACAGCAAGATTTAGACTTTATTCTCGGTAAAATGACACCAGAATATCTGAAACTGGCAGAAAAAGAAAAAGTCACACCTTTACCATCCTTAGAAAGTATTGGCTTATTTACTTCCGGAATGATTCCAATTGCTGATAGTTTTGGGTCTGGAGAAGAATCAGTCGATGCAGCAATAGAAAGACTGCAACCCAAATTTAAAATTTTGCTTGCAGGTCGAATTTTGCACTCCATCCTCAACAAAAATACATCTGGTCTCAAGGTAGTTGCAGATATCGTTCCCAATAGGATTAAAGAAAATTCTAGTAGGATTGGTAGTCGGGGTGCAAAAGAAAGTGGGCTTGTAATGCAAAATTTTAATCCCGAGTTACCAACACTCAAGCCGAACACTGAAATTAAAATACACGTAAGTAATAACGAAAATCACAATCTGTATATTTCCGTATTGGTAATAGACAGCAATGGTAACATTATTTTGCTGTACCCATCAGATTATGATTCGCCGGAAGATGCATCATTGGTTGCACCTGGAAATAAACTAGTGGTACCTCCTACCACACCTAACCTGCAAAACGATTTCCGCTTTGTCGTCCAAGGTCCATCTGGCTTTCTAGAATTACTGATATTAGCCAGTAAAAAACCTTTAAGAAATGCTCTGCGGGGACTCAAGCAGATAGCCAAAGGTCGGGGAACGCGTTCTGGTGAGCCGTTAGAACTTACTGGAGATGACTCTGTATCGTCAATGGAAAGTCTGTTAGGGGATTTAGATACTACTACTCGTGCAAGTATCGGTTTGAAAAGTGCTGGCGTAAAGGCTGTGGATAGTAGTCAACTAGCAGCACTATCTGCGACTATTGAGGTTGTTGAATAATTGGTTTTAAGTAGGTTAGTAAGAAAAATCATAACTTGTTTGTAATAGCATCTTAGCGCTAAAGCGCTACTACGAGCCAAATACAGATATTTTATACTTATTTACATAGTTTAATTTTTCCTCGTCTACTTACTTAGGAGGCGAGAAAAAATAACTTCCCAATAACTTTTTTTGCTCTGCGTTATTACTTAGCCTTCACCATTCAAAACTTAGGAAATTATTTATGCAAGTGTTCTTAGTTGAATATCTTTACTATCTTACAATAATAGAAGCCCACATATAACAATTTAAATCCATCAATGGGAAAGTAAATTCATCAATCCAAAGTCCAAACTTAAAAAAATCAATTTTGTGCAATAAATTCAACAATGTATTTGCATTAATTCACCTTAAGCCAAACATAAAAAAGTCTTTACTAAAGTAGTCAATTGTCGAAAAATCCATAGATATTGTAAAATCTGTAAGCCAAAATATAAATATTGAAAATATAAGCACTAAATATTAAATACTATGAGTATTGTTACGCTACAATCAGTAAAAAAAGATTTTGGCATCAAAGAAATCCTCAAAGATGCAAACTTGAGTATCGATAATAGTGATAAAGTTGGTTTAATTGGCATTAATGGTTCTGGTAAATCAAGCTTATTGAAAATAATTGCTGGAATAGAATCAATTGATAGCGGTCAAATTTTAGTAAATTCTGGTGCTAATATCGTTTACTTACCACAAGATCCAGATTTAAATGAAGATTACACAGCTTTAGAACAAGTTTTTGCTGACCGTGGCGAACAAATTGATTTAGTGCGAGAATATCAAGAAATATCTGATAAATTAGCCCATAATCCAGAAAATTCCCAATTAATGTCTCGTCTTTCCACAGTCATGCAGCAGATGGAAGCAAATGGTGTTTGGGATCTGGAAACAAATGCCAAAATTATTCTTTCTAAATTAGGAATAACAGATTTTAGCGTAAAAGTTGGTAGTTTGTCTGGTGGTTATCGCAAACGTATTAGCTTAGCATCAGCTTTACTTTCTGAGCCAGATTTATTATTAATGGATGAGCCAACCAACCATTTAGATGCTAATTCCGTAGAGTGGTTACAAAGTTATTTAAAACGCTATCGTGGTGCATTACTATTAATAACTCACGACCGTTATTTTTTAGACAAAGTAACCAACAGAATTGTAGAAATAGACCGAGGAGATATTTATAGTTTTACAGGTAATTATTCATATTATTTGGAAAAGAAAGCTTTAGCTGAAGAAACTGCTGTAACAACCCAACGCAAACATCAAGGAGTACTACGACGCGAGTTAGAATGGCTTAAAAGAGGACCCAAAGCCAGAAGTACTAAGCAAAAAGCAAGAATAGATCGCATTCAGGAAATGCAAAATACTGAGTTTAAACAAGCTCAGGGTAAAGTTGATATGTCCACTGTTAGTCGTCGTATTGGCAAAAAAGTTATTGAGCTAAATAATATTGCTAAATCTTACGATAGTCGTATTTTAATTAAAGATTTCAGCTATGAGTTTAGCCCAGAAGACCGCGTGGGGATTATTGGTGGTAACGGTGCTGGAAAATCAACTTTAATGGACATCATCACTGGACGCGTACAGCCTGATTTCGGTACTGTTGACATTGGTTCGACCATTCACATTGGGTATTTCGATCAGCACTCCGAACAATTATTAGACGCAATCGATCAAAATCAACGAGTAATTGAGTATATTAAAGAAGAGGGAGGGGAATATATCAACACTACGGATGGAAACAGGATTACAGCTTCTCAAATGTTGGAGAGATTTCTGTTTCCTCCCAATCAACAATATGCTCCAATTCATAAGCTTTCGGGTGGAGAAAAACGGCGCTTATATCTGTTGTGCGTGTTGATGAGTGCGCCAAATGTTTTAATCTTGGATGAGCCGACTAACGATTTAGATGTTCAAACTTTGGCAGTACTAGAAGAATACTTAGAAGATTTTAAAGGTTGTGTCATAACAGTTTCTCACGACCGCTATTTCTTAGATCGTACTGTAGATAAAATCTTTGCTTTTGAAGAATCTGGTAAACTGCGACAGTATCCGGGTAACTATTCTGTCTATTTGGATTATCAGCAAGCTGAAGAAAAACAGCAACAAAGTATAGCTGCTAAGGAAAAAACTAAAAAAGCAGAATCAGAAACAACTCAGCCAAAACCCCAGAAAATAGAGAAGAAGAAGAAACATAGGTTATCGAATTGGGAAAGGAAGGAGTTTGAACAGTTAGAGGAAAAAATTTCCCAACTCGAAAATCACAAAGCAGAAGTAGAACGGGAAATGACAAGTGTCCCTCCGGGAAACTATACGCAAGTGCAACAACTCTACGAACAAGTAGAAATACTTAAAGAAGAAATAGATCGAGCAACCGAACGTTGGATGGAACTAGCAGAGATTGATTCCTAATTAGAGATATTAGTCTTTGAATATAGTTTTTTATTTGTTGTAATAACTCGGTTGTCTCATTTTCCCCGAGCATTATTACTTTTTTTACAAAATACACAATCTTTGTATCCGCTCAGTAAGTCGGGGTAAGAAGAAAAAAGAAGAAGGAACAAAAGTAGAGCATGTGTCGTAGAATATGACCCATGACGC
>NZ_LMTZ01000155.1 GCF_001456025.1 Mastigocoleus testarum BC008 | reverse complement strand
GTGGTAAAAAGTACTTTTTTACTCTTTTATTATTGATTTATTTAAGTAATTACCGATTGTGACAGTTAGAGTGCGGAAGATGGGTTAAATCTGAGCAAAAGCAACATTTTGTAGCATATTCATAGGACCACTATCTTTGAGGATTTGCATTTGTTTTTCATCACGAACAAACAGCGAACCTGCAAACCCCAATGAATTGATCGAAATTGATGCGAATTCTTCTTTTTGTCTTGGTATTATCAACATCCATTCCCGAGTAGCCAGAAAATTATAAGCTCCCTTCGGTTTTCCGGAGATAACCCCATTATCATCTAATAAACCAACAGCGTCTAACGCATCATGATAACGTTTCAGGGTTACCTCAGCAGCTTTTAGGGGAGAATCGATTAAACTGGGGTCAAACTGCACAAAAACTTGTAAAAATGGCATTCCTGTCAGACTACCAATTGAACCTTTAAATTCTGCAGTTTCTAATAAAGGTGCAATTGGTATATTTAACCCAGAAGGTGTGAGGGGAAGTTTAATTAATTGTAGGTGTTTGTGCGGTTGGCTTGCACCGGCGACCTTACCACCGTTATAGAAAACTAAACCATCGATTTGTGCTAAGCACGCCCACATAGCAGTAAAGTCTTGCAACGTTAATAAACTTTCTTGCTCTTCAAAGGCGCGAGTAATCATTAGTAAATGATGTTCGACTACGTTGTACTTATTCAAAATACACACGTGAGTTTCGGAAATATCTGCCACAAATAAATCTTTGTCATAAGGTAAAAATGGGTTAAATTTTTCTACCTTTACCTTTCCCGTTTCTGCGGATAATTTTTCTAGTTTTTTTTTGGCTTCCTCCTTTCTTTCTAAATTAGCTAAAACGCGAACCAAAAAATTGACACCATCTTGTTCGACAAACTCAAAATTTGTTGGGATGGATAACAAAGCCCCACATTCGAGAGCGTGTGCGGTACTATTGACAACGCTTGTCCATAAAGTACCCGATTGTAGCAATAGTTTTCCCTCTGACATCTAATTCAAATCAATTCATTCAAATTAATTGGTATCGCCTGATTACCTTATCATGAGGGAGAATCATAGTTAAATCGTCAAACATTACGATTTCAGATTTTAGGACTTCAAATCTCAATACTTCAAATCTTAATTATTCAGATCTTGATTATTCCAATCTTAATAATTTAAATCTTAAGACTTCAAATAATAGGACTTCAGAACAAAATCTTGCTACATTACACCTAATTATCAAATTTATGGTTAATTTTAGCTGGCATTCTCCCAATCACTAAGGCATTCATAGGAACGCTTTGGCTGACGTTTTGAGACTTTTCTTGGAGGACAAGCAATATTGCTAGAAGCAAAAGATTTCTGTCTTTTCTTAGAAGATTTTGTCGTTGATTTACTGGTTCTGGTTTCTGTTGCAGTTTTCATCGCTTTAACCTCTTAATACTTGTTGAAACAATCATAGTTGTACAAGCATTGATAAATCTGTAATCAATTATCAACACTCAGGTTGCTAATAATAACATCACTTTACAAAGAGTTGATTCCAGAACAGCAATAAAAACCAGTTTTTTTTTTGGCACAATTGTTAAATTGTCAGTTATAGCATTACGTAGTCAGGTTAGGACATTGATGAATCCTGTTTGTTCTACGGACAGGCACTTAGGCTCCCTCTGACGCCGCAGGCTCTAGCTGCGCTAAGAGCAGAGCGGGGTTATTACATTGCGCGTGCATTCGTCCTTAGACGCGTGAAACCGGTACGCTTTGCTAGGTGCTAATGGTTTGTGCGTAGCGCCATACATGAATCTAATTCTCTATAAAGCTGGTCCTTCAAAAAGTAGTAATGAAAGAAAAAAATCTATGACAAAAATAGCTACCCAAGTAGTTACAACTGCTGCAGTTGCTGATGCTCCTACTTCTTTTGCTCCACCCTTAGTTGTTAGTCCCCAACTACAACCAATAACAGCAACTACCATGCCAAAAATGAATGCTTTAAGTAGTACGATTAAAATATCTGCCTGAGCTAAAAATTCTCTAATTGATTCTAGAAATATTGCTGGGTCTATTTGATAAAACTTCTGGGCTGCGAACATTCCTCCAGCAATTCCGGTTACTAAACCAATCATCGTCACTACCGGTAGCATTAAACAGCAAGCGATAACCCTAGGTATAACCAAATAGTCAATGGGGTCGGTTTTGAGCATATACAACGCGTCAATTTGTTCGGTAACTCGCATTGAACCGATTTCAGCAGCAAAAGCTGAACCCACTTGTCCAGCAATGATACTTGCACTTAAAATCGGGGCTAGTTCTCGACAAAAAGCTAGAGCAAAAGCTCCACCAATAGCATTAGAAGCACCGAACTGTGCCAATTCCCTTGCTGTTTGAATAGTAAAAATCATTCCTGCAAATCCATTCACCAAAAGTACCGGTGAGATTGCAGCAGGTCCAGCTGTCACCATGTGTTCGACTGTCCTACGCAAGCAAACTTTTCCTTGGAGAAGGTGCAGCCACACTTGACCTACTAGCAGTAAAGCAGAGCCGAGACGAAATATCCACCACGCTTGCGGTTTTTCTATTGGTTGCAATGTACTACCCCACTGGATTTAATTTATTTAATTTGATTATTTGTACCAATTTAATCGATTTATTTATGTGTGGTATTAGTAATAAGTGAGAAACAGGTAATTCGTAATGATTAACAAGAAAATATTTATCAGTAGATTTATCATAGCGCTCCTGAAGTTAAATAGGATTGCGATAGCTGATTCTATTACAAACCTAAGAAAATTATTTTTGATAAACCAAATTAATCAAGCAGCAAAAATATTAATTTAAATAAAATCATTTCAATGTAAATAATTGAGATAAATTGCATTAACGACTTATGATATTAATCGCTAGAATAAGATGATTGTTGCTGATAAGCTAAATAAACTGCTTCTAAAAAATCATCTGTACTAATATCTTTTGGAAGCTCTGGAAAATTAATGATTTCTTGCACGTCCCGAGCTAAACGCAAACTAGTATCATGTTTACCTTTTTGGCTTAATTTATAGCGTCTTTGTAAATATTCCTTAATTACAGCAAAATCATCCGGTAGAAGTCCGGATAAATATGCGTTTTCTAGTAATTCGGTGGCTAAATCTTCCCCAGCTTTTGAAATACTTAAACTGTCTGATAGATTTGGAACTTGTTCTTGAACTACGATTGTTCCCGCTAACCAATCACCCAAACGCTTTTCCCAACGGTTAAACATAATTAAAATCGCACCAATAAATAATAATTCATCAATTGGTCGTAGCAAGGAACGTAATGCAATTTGTGTCAATCTTACTGGTCTACCGTCATCCTTAATCACTCGAATCTTAGCCAGACGTTTTCCTGGACTTTGACCTTGCCATATTGTTTCAAAGAAAACGAAGTATCCAGAGTAGATTATGTAGTTAACAAATATAGCAATACCGAATAACCATACAGGTGCTTGATCGCCAAATAGATTTGTCCAAAAATTGATAAAAATAAAAGAAAAAATTAATCCAACGATGACAAAAAATAATAATATTAGCCCTAAGAAAAAATAGTCAATTAGCAATGCCCAAGCTCTGTTACCAATTCCAGCAAGAGTTAATTCTAATTCTACATTTTCTGGAGTACTAAATTTTACACGGTTAAATATATTCATTTAAGTGTATTGATGTTATATTTTTTTCGTAAAGACGTGCAAGGATTCGGCGCGCCTTCAACTAATAATGATTAACTCTTAATTTAGCTGCTCTAGCTACGCAAATTCAATCCCAAACCTTCGCGACGATTGCGTAAGTCGTAGTAAATAACTGCTTGAACAGCTTGCCAAAATGGTGAAATAATTGAACTAAGTATAAAGCTTAGGGCTAAATTTAGTAAGTAAAAAAATGCGACCAAACCGATCGAGTTCGTTGAACCGGTTCTAGCAGCTTCAATAGCCGGTAGCATATAACCTTCCTGAATAGTTTGATTCACAAATTGAACAATTATTTGTAATGGTGCCGTGACTAATAATGCAACTACTAATACTAAAGCGATACGCCAAACACTTTCCTTTGTTAAATCCCAACTGCGACTAATACATGCTCTAGAACTATTTGTGTCTTCAACTGCTAAAACTATGTAAGAAATCATCAGGCGAGCAAAACACCACAACCAACCGGCAAAAATTGGAATAATAACTAATAAATTTAATAATGGAATAACTAGTAAAATAAATGAGGGAATAAATATTCCCAAAAATATTAATATCATCAACAAAGTAAGTCGAACAAAAACCCATAATTTTGGTTGTAATTGACTGCGAGCAGTACTTACCGTTTCTGGTTGATTGATTAATTCTTGAAATGCTAACCGGGAAATAGTACCTGTATTAATTGCCGCTTTACCTAAGGAATAGAAGTATATTACTGTCCCAATGGCCATTACAACCAAAGAAGCTACAACAACATTGTTACCATTAGTCGCACCAAATATTAATAGTGAAACCGCAGGTACTATAAAAATAAATGGCAAAAAAGCCCACAAGTTTCCAATTAATGCAAGTAAAAAGTAAGACTTCAGGTGTGAACGATACAACTGAATACCTGCTGTGACAACATTACCTACACTCAAAGGTTTTATTGATTCTGGAGAATTATTGGGAGTCATATTTTAAAAGGACAGCAATGCTTATATAAATGAATGTGTGGTTATCTTAGGACAAGTCAAAGGTATTATTCCCAAAACTTATGAATATTCAACGTTGGATTGGTAGGCGAGAAGCAAATTGGCAACGCTTGGATAACTTATTAAAAAAAGTAGAAAAAAAAGGTTTAAAATCTTTAAAATCTGGAGAAGTTAGGGAGCTTGCAAGTTTGTATCGTTCGGTAAGTGCAGACCTCGCCCGAGCGCGCACGCAAAAAGTTGGTAATAATTTGATACAAAATCTGCAAACTTTAACAACCCGTGCATATTCGCAAATTTACCAAGGTTCGCGACGACAGGAATGGAAAGCTGTGATAGATTTCTACCTGTGGGGTTTCCCAAGTGTAGTTCAACAAAGTTTTCTCTATATTTTATTTGCTACAACTCTATTTTTGTTCGCAGCTTTAGTTTCTTGGTGGTATGCTTGGCAAGATCCAAATTTTATCTCGTTAATTGCTCCCCAACGGATTATTACCCTGGTGAGGGATGAGGGTAAATTATGGATGGGTTCAATCGTAGGTGTTGAGCCCTTAGCCTCAAGTAGCATAACAATTAATAATATATCTGTTTCCTTTGGTGCAGTTGCAGGTGGAATTACTTTTGGTGCATACACATTATTTTTGATGGTGTATAACGGTTTACATATTGGTGGAATTGCAACTTTAGTTGGACAAAACAACTTAGCTTATCCATTTTGGGCGTTTGTTTTTCCCCATGGTTCTCTAGAATTACCAGCGATATTTTTTGCTGGAGGGGCTGGGTTTTTGATTGGTCGAGCATTATTATTCCCAGGAAAATATCGCCGTGGCGAAGCTTTAAAATTGTATGGTTCCCTAGCTGCACAATTAGTATTTGGTATTGTACCCATGCTGATTATTGCCGGTACAATAGAAGGCTTCTTTTCTCCTAATCCTGGAATACCCGACCCTATAAAGTATTTTACTGGCTTGGTCTTATTTATTTTGTTGGTTTTATATTGTCTTCGCAAACAAGCCAGAATTGGGAGTAGTGAGTAGTGAGTAATGAGTAATGAGTAATGAGTAATAAGTAATAAGTAATGAGTAATGTTAGCGCAGCTAGCGTCAGCGTACCGGATCCGCAAGGCAGCGCAGCTATAGGTATTGCGGGGCGCGTTAGCGTTCGCCGCTCGCGGCGCGGTCTAGCGGGACACATAAGTGTACACAGCGCACAGTAATGAGTAATGTTAGTGCCTAACGCAAGCGTACTGTAAGGTATTGCGGGGGCGTAAACGCATAGCAATGAGTTAGGAGTAGAATGCTTTTATAATATACAAAAAGTTAAATTCTCTAAACTAATACAAAAGTATAAATACTTATTACTTGATTACTTGATTACTTATTACTTATTACTTATTACTTATTACTTATTACTTATTACTCATTACTTATCACTGACGAGGTGTAACCATGGAAATTACCCAGTGTTTGCATACAGCTATTTTAGTTACGGACTTAAAACGAGCAGAACACTTCTATGGTGAAATCTTAAAATTGCCTAAAGCCAAAGAACGTCCAATGAAATTTCCTGGTTCGTGGTACCAAATCGGAAACTCCCAAATTCACATCATTGTCGCTCCATCTGTCCCCACAGAAATTAGACATGAAAAATGGGGACGTAACCCCCACATTGCTTTTTCAGTTTCCGACTTAGCTGCTGCTAAACAGCAACTATTAAATTATAACTGCCAAATTCAACCAAGTGCCTCTGGTCGTGCTGCATTATTCACCCAAGATCCTGACGGAAACATAATTGAGTTGAGTCAGGGTTGACAGTTAACAGTTAACAGTTACCAGTTATCATTTGTAGGGTGCGTTAAGCTACGTTTAGATATTTGGGAAAAGAAAAATATAAAACAAGCCGTAACGCACCACTATGTGGGGAAAAGAAAAATATAGAACAAGCCTTGATGCACCGCCATCTAAGATTAATATACAAAGGTTCTGCTAACTGACGTATAACGCCGCTCCAAGAGAATTCATTGTAGATGAGAATATTTGCTTACACTTACACCGATCCCTTAATAGAAAATTCTCCCGATCTTAGCTGTTGGGAGTGGGATATCGACCGAGTGTATGAAGATTTAGGTAAGCGATCGCAGTTACAAAAATTAATCATAGATTGTCAAACAGAAGCACCGGATTTATTGTTGGTGCGACGTTTGGAAGAGTTGGGGGATACCGTACAAGATGTAACTTCCCAGTTATCAAAAATTGAAGAGATGGGAATTATCTTAATTGCTGTGGAGCAGGGTTACAAGTCTTCTCCCACAGATACTGAAGTTAATTCTCAAGTTAATTCTCAGGTGGATTCTTGGGTAAAGTCTCAAATTGATTTTCAAACAGGTTTGCAAATAGATTCATCAACCAAGAATCATCCCCAGCTAGAATTGCTGAAATTATTACATGAGATTCAGAAACAGCAACGTAGTCGTCGTATTCGCCAAGGTCATGCTCGCAAGCGTTTGAATGCTGCACCACCACCGGGTAAAATTCCCTATGGTTACCGTCGCGGGAAAGAAAAATACATTATTGACCGCACAACTTCCCCTGTCGTCAAAGATTTTTTCGAGCATTTTTTGTTATATGGTTCTCTTCGGAGTGCGGTTCGTTATTTAGCAAAAAAATACGGTAAAAAGATTTCTGTAACTACCGGACGTCGTTGGTTAACCAATCCGGTTTATCGAGGTGACACAGCATATCGAGATGGGGAAATTATTTCCGATACCCACACGCCAATTATTTCCCGAGAAGAAGCAGCACAGGTAGATAGATTACTGCGTCGTAATAGTCGTTTAGCACCTCGAAGTGCTAGTGCACCCCGCTCCTTGGCTGGTTTAGTGATTTGTGGTGAATGTCAGTCCCACACAATTGTTACCCGCGTTACTCAACGTTACCAAACAAAGGAATATCTCTACTTACGTCCTGCTAGCTGTACCAGAACAAAAAAATGTCGCGCTCTACCTTACCAAGAGGTATTAGAAAATACTATCAATGCCGTTTGTCACAGTCTTCCTTCAGCTGTTGGCGAAATAGATTTTCCTCAGTTAGATGTGGTAAAAAATAATTTAACTGCAACAATTGATCGCCAGCAAAAAATTCTGACTCAAATTCCTGAATTAAGTGAAAATGGGATTTTAGATTCAGAAACAGCAAAAATCAGAATCTACAAATTACGTACAGAAATATCTGCACTCCAGGCGAAATTAGCTACTTTACCTCCTGTTAATTTACTGTCAGTAGCACAAGCTGTCTCTATCCCTCAATTTTGGTGGGATTTATCTGAGTCAGAACGTCGATTTTATTTTCGAGAATTTATTCGGGAAATTAAGATTGTTCGTAACGGTCAAGAGTGGAATTTAAAAATTATCTTTATCTTTTAGATATCTTTGATATTTTAGATGTTTTGTTAGAACGCAATAGTAATGGGATTTATTTCTTTACACTAAGTTGGTGTAAAGCTATTTGCTTGCAAATACTTTCAATTGCGAGAAATAGCGATCGCATTAGTTCTGAATTTTCAGAATAGTCTGCGGGAGCCAAGTTTATCACCTGTTGGTTATTACTTATTTCTGCTTGATGTTCCCATTCTTGAGTTCCGTCTTTGTAAAGACCAATGGGGATTCCTTGATACTTATTAAGAATAGAAAAACAAGGTATATCGGATGTACCGTCACCAACGTAAATCATCTGATTCAAGGGTACGTGCAATTCTTCATCCGGAATACTAGAGTAGCTGAAAATTAAATCCTTAGAATTAGCCTTATCTATTCCTTTGGAAATATAGAAGAGGTAACGAGTTTTTTCGGTGTGGGTCATCTGTGTTTTGAGAAACTGAATTTCTCCATCAGAAGCATAATGAAATTCACAGCCCCACATACCTTTAAAGTTGGGTGCGATAGATGTGTTGCGAGCAATATCCAAAAAACCGCCAGTAATCAAGTAAAATTCAATTTCAACTTCTGGAACCACCTCGCAAGCGCGTTTTCTTAAGCGAGTAAACATTTCCTCAACACCGCTAAAAGGTTCAAGTTCCTTACCAATTTGAGCTAATCTTTGAGCGGTAATTTTATCTTTAGTCTCTCGTTGTTTTGACTCTTCAATCAAACAATGAGCCCTTGCTAGAACCTTATCCCAGCCGGAATCAATTAGAGGTTTAACTCTTTGTTGACGAAATTCTTTTACATCAAGATTAAAATTTTCTAAAAGAACATCAAAAGTGTCCCTGACAAGAGTTTCGTCAAAATCAAAAACCACAGCAATGCGCTCATACAGTGGTTGAGTTGGTTTAATCATTTAGCTTTTTAACCAGCCAGCAACTGGAAATAATTAAGTATCAATTCCATTATTTAAGTAGGAATATTTTATTTCCAGGAAGTATCTGGAGAGTTAAATTTCTTGGGGATACTGTAGAAGTTTTATACAGTTTTAAAGTAAAGGTATTTTTATTTTCTTCAAGTTCATTTACCTACCCGTAAACCAAAATATCTAATTCTCTTTGCATCTGACTGACGACCATATTGTAACAAGCATTAACATATTGGCGATCGCAAGCAGCTTCCCGACCGTAACGTTCAAAAACTATTGGTGGACAAACTCTCGTACGAACAGTTACGGGAAATGGAATATTGGGGAGAGGACCAAAAGCAACTCCCCAAGGTAAACCCAGATAAATAGGAAAAGTTTCAGGATCGATTCCCATAAACCAGGGCATACCCCAGTCGTGAAATTGTTTTATAAAATCGTAAATATCTGCAAGTACGATAAAAGTATCATGAGCGCCGTGGGAAATCACCGGTACGATAGGTACTTTTTCTCGCAGGGCTAATTTAATAAAAGCTTGATTGTTGCCAAAATAAATGCGATCGCGTAGAGAATGGGGGCGAAAAACATCTTTTGCTCCCCCAGGATAAACTAAGACGCTAGCTCCAGAACGCAAAGCTCTATAACCCATTTTCGGATGAGCTACAATTGCTCCAACTTTAGCTGCTAATTCTGCTATTTGAGGGAATTGCCAAGCAGAAGGATGCATCAAACCATAAATAGGTTGGTTGGTTCCAAATCTTTTGAACCAATCGTACATCATCAAAATCATATCAGGAGCAGCAAGTCCCCCATTGTGGGAACCCACCAACAGAACCTTTTTATTTGGTGAAACATGTTCCCAACCACTAGTTTGTACGCGGAAATAATATTTATAAAACCATTCCCACAGTGGCATAAAAGCTTCAATTGTTTTTGGGTCTCGTCGATCCAATGACCATCCCAATTTAGCTTGTGTCGTCAGGTTATAGGATCGTGAGGAAGTAGAAATATCTGGGGGGGGCTGGTAAAAATTAGACATAGACAGAAATTAGCTGAAGTAAGGAATTATGGATATGGAGTAAGGAGTAAAAGTAATATCTTTTGTCTTAGCTATAGTCAAGAGTTTCCCACACCCAAGTTATAAATGTATTATTTAGGTCGCTCAATTAAAGGGTTACCTAAATTCAATCAACCGAATTTCAAATAAATAAGTAATTCATTTTAGATAAATATCAACATCAAACTCTATCTAAATTAAATTTACCTGTTTGCAAACAACAGCAATGAATTTTGCTGAGATACTAAACTTTGTGCTAGTTAATCTAAATTTGATTTATCCAAATTTGTTACTCATTACTCCTGAATTGTATAGACCTTACTTATTAATTGTGACTCAAATTACTGTAGTTATTTTATCTTTTCTTATTCCAGGGCATTGCGTAAGTCCAAGGTAGCTTTTTAATTGTAAACGGACAATTAATAATGTACATTGGCGGTTTATTCTCACCAGGTGCGACACCCACTCGTAACTCAGAGACCCTTAGAACTAATTGCATTGAATAGGTAATATTTGTTTTTCTCGTGATAAAATCTTTGTACAATTTTCTCCGGGCTTTCACTGGATGATTTTTTAATCCAGCAATGGGAATAATCGCCTTTTCTGCTGAATATGTGCCTTTTTCTTGATCCCGCTTAAAAACACCCTCAATACTGAACGTTCCGGCTATTCCCTTCTTAGGTGCAACTAAAGTTGGATGTTGGGGTGTACCCAAGTCACGAGATAAGTCTGGGGAAGTTCTAATGATTCTATGGGAAGAACTATCGTAATCAATAACTAACGAACTGTTATCCCAATCTACGTACACACCAAGATTATCCGATTTGTTACTCAGAAGTAGCATCATTTCTTTGAGATTACCGATCTCATAAGAAGGCTTAAATTTGAATGCAACCCCTACATGATCCTGAAGGTCGTATTCTTTTAATTGTTCGTCAATTGCTCCCTTATCAAATTCATACTTAATGTTGTCATCAATCGAATCTACCATGCGGTTAAAGACGTAACTTATACCGATCATGTAGAAAGTTAATACTAATAAATTTTGCTCGCCTGCTTGTGCCATAATTAAGTATAAAAACTCCTTATAACTGTTAATATGCTCTAAAATAACCCAAAGCTATATCACGCTGGAAAGATTATTTTTCTGTTTACGTGCCACTATAGAAAAAATAATGTTCATCGAGAGCAAGAGGAAGGCTACATAAGGTCGTGCAGATAACATTTTTAGGGACTAGTTCGGGTGTACCAACGCGATCGCGTAATGTTTCCAGTGTCGCCCTCAGATTACCACAAAGGGCAGAGTTGTGGTTATTCGATTGTGGGGAAGGAACACAGCACCAAATTCTGCGTAGCGAACTGAAAATCAGTCAACTTTCCCGAATTTTTATAACTCATATGCACGGCGACCATATTTTTGGGTTAATGGGTCTCCTTGCTAGTTGTGGTTTAGCTGGTAACGTACAAAGAATGGATATTTATGGTCCTCCTGGTCTTAGTGAGTATCTGCAAGCTTGTCAACGTTACTCTCACACTCATTTTTCTTATCCAATTAAAGTTCATGCTGTTCGTCCAGGAATTATATACGAAGATCAGGAATTTGTAGTCTCTTGCGAAGCTTTACATCATCGAGTAAGTGCTTTTGGTTACCGAGTTGCGGAAAAAGACCGGGCGGGACGCTTCGATATTGGAAAAGCTCAAGCAATGGAAATTCCCCCAGGTCGGGTATACGGACAGCTTAAGCGTGGTGAGACGGTAACATTAACCGACGGTCGAGTATTTCATGGAAAAGATTTTTGTGGGGAAACTGAAATCGGGCGTAAAGTAGCATACTGTACTGATACAGTATACTGCGATGGTGCGGTGGAATTAGCCCAAGATGCAGATGTATTAATTCACGAATCTACTTTTGCTCATCAAGATGCAGATATGGCTTTTCAACGCTTGCATTCTACATCGACAATGGCGGCCCAAACAGCTTTAAATGCTGGAGCTCATCGTTTAATTATTACCCATTTTAGTCCCCGTTATGCTCCTGGAAATGCTTTAGAACTTAAAGATCTACTCCAGGAAGCCCGAGCAATTTTTCCGAAAACCCAGATGGCTCATGATTTTTTGACTTATGAAATTCCCAGACGCCGGGATATGGAGAAGGGAAAATTGGTAATTGGTAATGGGTAATCGGTAAAAACCCGCACCTTACAGACCGCAAAGCGCGACTCGTTCACAAAGTGTTAGCAAGACGGGGCGTAAGCACAGACAATGAGGGTGTCTAAAGTGTCATGTGGTAATTAATAATTGGTAATTATGTTCTAGTACGAAAAAAATATACAGTCCGACTAAAAAATATCTGCTGGATCTGCTTCTCGTAGTTTATTAATAGCAATTGCACCTGAAATAAAACACATGAAAATACTTAGGAATAAAACAAATATTCCTCTAGCAATATTCATGGTCATTGGTAAAAGTGTTGCACTTCTGGTTAGTTGGTATAAACCTAGTGAAATACCCAATCCAGGGATATAACCTAAAATTGCTAAAATTAACGCCTGCTGAAAAATAATACCAAGAAAGTATCTGTCTGAGTAACCAATAGCCTTTAATGCTGCATACTCTGGCAAATGTTCGGAAACTTCAGCGTAAAGTATTTGATAGACGATCGCCGTACCAACAATAAATCCCATCGTTGTACCTAGAGCAAATATAAAACCAATTGGCGAACTCGTACGCCAATATTCTTTCTCGAATTCAATAAATTCTTCATAGGTGAGTAATCTCACATCTTCAGGTAATTTTGCTGCTAATTTTTTTAAGACTTCCTCGGATGCGAATCCTGGTTTGAGTGTAATTATTCCAATATCGATTTCCCCTTGGTTGCGAGTTTTGAAAAGACGGAGAAAACTTTCCTCGCTGGTAACTACGTTTCCATCAGCAGCAAATGAAGGACCTAAAGTAAATAAACCAACAGTTTTTACTCTTAGATCGCTTAGTTCGCTAACTACTACTTTATCTTTTTCAACTTTTTGAGCAATCGGACCATACTCTGTTCGTGCTGTTCGGTCAAAAAGAATATTATTATATTTTTTAAGCTTATTTAAATTTTGATTTACGCCGATTAAATTAAAAACTGGTTTATTTAGCTGAAACCCAAAAACTAAAATTGCTCGATAATTTTTTTCTTCAGGATTCTTCCAATCAGCAAATCCGACGTATAAAGGACTTACAGATTCTACTTCCCGGACGCTCAATGACTGATATAAACGACGCCAGGAAAATTGTCTCATGTAAGCAAGAGACTCGGAGCGAGGACTAATCATAATCAAGTCCCCTTTTAAACTGCTGTGCACCCTGACGTTGCTATCATATAAAGCACCTTCAAAGCCTAACTGCATAAACATAACAATGTTAGAAAAAGCAATTCCTGTCATCGCGACCGCGAGGCGTACTTTTTCTCTACTCAGTTGTAACCAGGCTAAAGGTGTTTTAGAAAACATACAAGAAGATGTCTATTTTTGAATTTTAAAGCTTTTATATTTGATTTTTTTATGTTGAAAAATCTTGAATTCAAAAGCTTTTGAATTTGAAAAACAAATTATTAAAGAGAAGTAGTATTTTCTGGATATTAGGAACTTAGGTATCGATTAAAACCTCTACCTGCAAGTTTGTTAGATGTTTAACTTTGCGTGCATCTTCCGGGTCGAGGCGTATTTTTACTTCAATCACTCTACGATCTACATCAGCAATTGGATCGGTACTAAAATTATTTTGTTTGGCAATTTGTAGACCAATTTGAGAAACTTCTCCATGTAACTTTCCTGAAAAAGCATTACTAGTGACACTAGCTCGTTGTCCTATTTTTACTTGAGTTATATCTGTTTCGTAAATTTCTGCAACAGCGTGCATATTTTCGGTTTGACCTAAGTTAGCAATTCCTTCTTTTCCTACTAGTTCTCCAGGAAAAGTATGAATTTGTAGAATATGACTATCAAAAGGAGCTCGCACGTAGGCTAAATCTAATTCTGCTTGTGCTTTTTGTGCATTTGCGATCGCACTTTCCATTTCAGCTCGAGCCACTTGTATATCAGTTGGACGAACTTCAATAATTTGTTTTAAAGTTGCTTTGGATTCTTTAATTTCTTCTTGTAATGAATCTACTGTTTGCTCGAGAGTAGCTTTGGCTTCGTGAATTTGATGTTGTAAAGTTAATTCAATCCGATCAAGTTTTGCTTGGGCTTCGTTTAAATGTTCTTGAGTAGTTCTTAGATCTAAGCGCTTAATCTCAAATTTGGAAGCTTCAACCGCACCCTCACGATGTAACATTTTATAGCGTTCCCATTCTAATGAAGCGTTATGTAATTGAGCCTTTAAACGAGCTATTATTGCTTGCTGGGTTCTTCTTTCCCCCTTAAGTTGAGCCTTTAAACGAGCTATTATTGCTTGCTGAGTTTTTCTTTTTCCCCTGAGTTGAACTTCAAGTCGAGCTATTTTTGCTTGTTGAGCATTGATTTCTCCAATCTTTGCTCCAGCTTTTACTCGCTCGAGATTGGCTTGAGTAACTTTTATTTGTTTCTTTGCTTGCTCTAAGGCTGCAAAAAGACGATCGCGGCTATCTAGAATAGCGATTGTTTGTCCAGCACTAACTCTAGTTCCTTCTTTTACTAAAAGTTTGCTCACCCTCGCACTTTCAAAAGAGCCAGGAGCAGAAAGATTAATTAATTCTCCTTCAGGTTCTAAAAGTCCTCTCGCGCTAACAGCACCAATCTTAAAAGTATTCCCTGAAGAGATTGATGAAGAATTTTCTCGACTATTTTGTGAACTAATATGCGAGCTAATAATTTTATAACAAATCGCTGTTCCACCAGTTAAACTTGCAACAATAAAGGCGATCGCCCACCATTTTTGTTGTTCTAAAAATACTCTTTTCCCAATTCTCATGCCAATATTTTCTGATAATAATTACTAAGATTTTGACATCCTTGCTTCAAAGAAAATTGATTGGCATTTTGTAGAGCGCGCTGAATAATGTCTGTGTTGTCATTTGATAACGCTTTTTGAATTTTATTCGCTAATCCTTCAACATCCTTTGGTGCGACAAGATAGCCATTAACGCCGTCAAAGATGTATTCAGACACAGCGCCGCTATTGACACTGATAACTGGGGTTCCGGAAGCCATAGCTTCGACCACAGTTCGCCCAAAAGTTTCATAAGGCGAAGGGCTACAAAATAGATCGCAAGAAGCTAAAACATTAGCTTTGGTTTCTCCCAAGAGAAAACCGGTAAAGTGAACGTTCGCAACTTTTTGGGCGAGACCTTTCAATTGATTGACAACATCAATCGGACCATCTCCTGCGATCACAAGAGAATAATTATTTTCTTTGGGGTTCAATCGAGCGAAAGCTTGTATGAGTAAATCTACTCTTTTTTCGAAACCGAGACGACCGAGAAAAAGCAACACGCGATTATCTTTTTCTTCTTCACTTAACCATGGCTCCAAGCATTTACGGTCGCGACGACTAGGACTATAAGTAGAAACATCAATACCTAAAAACGGAATTGTCTCGATTTTGGGAATTCCCATTTCTTGACAGCTTTGGGAAGCAGATTTACTAGAACATACGGTCAAATCGAGTTGACGGTATAAATAACTGGTTAAATTAAGGTTACGAGCAGTATTTCGCACCCATTGCCAACCCGGATAAGCCGCAGAGAAATTGTAAAGATCCGTATGATATTCAGCAATATAGGGAACCTGATTATCTCTTGCGTAATCCCTACCTGGTAACTGCCAAGCGCTTAATAAGAAAAAGCGTTCCACGTCAGTGATAACAATTAACTCAGGTTGATAATGAGCTAATTTTTGATTGATTTGACCTACGGCAGAAAACTTGGGAACATGAGTTAGTTTATAAGGAAGCCAAGGTTTAGACGGATAACGTTCAATAATTAGTTTGTCGTCTAGATCCGCTGGTACTGCATAAGAAGAATCTACTTTGTTTTGCCAATCAGGAGCGAACACAATTACACGATATATATCTTGTTTGGCTAGCCATAGGGCGCGTTCCCAATTAAAGTGAGAAACGCCACTTACATCCGGAGGAAAGCCCGTAACGAGAAAAGCTAATGTGTGAATTTTCTTGGTTCCCATCAATTTCAGCCTTTATAAAAGTTTATAAATGTTTTAAAAAAATTGTTCGATGTGAATTACAGAACTTACGCACCCAGACAGATCCAACGCCTGTAATCTTCTGTTTCCTGTTCCCTGTCTTGCTTGCACGTATCTACGGTGAACAGCATTCCTAGCCTGCGGGGTGGCTACACCGGATAGCGCTGATGAATTAGCGCGGGATAGTTGCGCTGTTTTCTGTAGCTGAAATGATTTTCTGTTTTCATTGGGTAAGTCCTAGATTTTTTAAAAATGCTAATTTGATGATTTAAAGAAATAGTGAATTATTAGGTTGATAAATAAGTGTGTGAGAGAGCAAATAAATAAGTGTGTGAGTTAGTAAATAAGTAAGTGTGTGAGTTAGTAAATAAGTAAGTTAAATAGATTAATTTAGATGATAAAGTTGCTCTGAGTTAATTCAGTAGCAATAACATTATCCAAAGTAACCAACGTCTTGAAGCTATCTCGAGCATCACCGAAGGGGTTAATTTGAACCACAGTACTTGAATCTTTTTGAATTAGCTGTACGTAGTCATCGAATGGAGTTGTGCTATGGTATTTCGGACTGGCAAAAATTGAACTTACATCTATCAAATCGTCAGTGGTATCAAAATCGGTAATTGTATCCTTACCATCTCTAAAATTTTGATAAACGAAAATATCATCGCCACCACCACCGGTGATAATATCCCGTTTTTTGGTACTAATGATGCGGTCATCACCAGCAGTACCGTTTAACTTTCTTCCACTTCGTTTTTGCTTATCTGTAAATCTTTGTAATCTTCCCGAATTGGTATCAAGCTTTGCAACCCAACTATCCGTAATCCCAGTGGCTTTACCGCCGAAGGAACTCCCGGTAGAACCTGTTACATAGAGGCTATCAGTAACGTTATCAACGCTAACCCCTAAAGCTTGATCCAAACTCGGAGCCCCAAACCGCTTATCCCACTTCTGATTACCATTTTCGTCATATTTAACCACCCAAGCATCGAAGGAGCCAGTATTTCTTTTTCGCGAAACCTGGTTGGTATATCCTACGACATAAACATCACCTTTGTTGTCAACCTCTACCCCGAATGCTTGATCGTCACCGCTAGTACCGTATTGTTGAATCCACTCTTGGTTGCCATCTTTATCGTACTTGGCTAACCAAGCATCATAAAGCCCAGCATTTTTCCCTCCTAAGTCTCCTAGGGTCCATCCTATGGCATAAGCATTACCTTTACTATCAGTATCAACATCCCATGAAAACTCATAAGTTGGAGTTCCAAATTGTTTGAGCCATACCTCGTTCCCGTTGTTATCGTACTTACCTACCCAGGCATCATAAAGCCCAGCGTTTTCTCCCCCTAAGTTACCGAAAGTCCATCCTGAGGCATAGACGCTGCTACCATCATCAGTTACGGCGACACCATAAGATTCGTCAAAGTTAAAACCATTGGGATTCTCTGCACTACCAAACTCTTCAAACCACTGTCGATTACCATTGGTGTCATACTTGGTTATCCAGTAATCATCCGTTGAG
This sequence comes from Mastigocoleus testarum BC008, assembly GCF_001456025.1. Taxonomy (GTDB): domain Bacteria; phylum Cyanobacteriota; class Cyanobacteriia; order Cyanobacteriales; family Nostocaceae; genus Mastigocoleus; species Mastigocoleus testarum. The sequence goes on along the minus strand of NZ_LMTZ01000155.1, from coordinate 40,990 downwards.
GCAAATGCTTCTTCTGATTCTGTATCTTTAACGGTTAGACCAGATACGTAAACGTTACCATCATTATCAACATCAATATCAAAGGCTTGGTTAATAACGTCAGTTCCAAACTGGTCAATCCATAACCGGTTACCATTACCATCATACTTGGCGATCCAGGCATCAGTAGAGCTTGCTTGCTTGGGAGCGGCTAAATCTCCTCCAGTTAATCCCGTTAGGTAAATATTACCTCGCTTATCGGTAGCCATACCGTAGATTGTATCTACATCGGAAGTACCAAACTGCTCAATCCATTCCAGTTTTCCATGAGGATCGTATTTGACAAGTAAAGCATCTTGTCCGCCAGCATTAGTTCCTCCCAACGAACCACTTGTATATCCGGCTGTATAAACATTACCGCGTATATCTACAGCTGCACTAGCAGTAAGGTCAAAACCAATGGTTCCCAATTGGGTTGATTTTTTGACTCTCGGTTTTCCACCTCTCTTCTTACCCTTCCCTTCAAACTGAAAATAGTTATCTCTGAGGTTCAAATCATTGACGAAAGGTAAAAACCCAATGAAGTCAGATTTTCCTTTAGATTTCTTCGGCTCGTAGTATATCTCCGTTCCTAGAAATGATTCTGCCAGTCGGTAGTCTTTCCGAGAACCGTGTAACTGAATTACATCCTGATCTGTTTGGAAATCTAAAATAAGACCGAAGTCATTAAAGCCAGCATCACTATAGAAGGGTTGTTTAGCATCGCCGAGAACAAATCGATCGCTCCAGTTGCGCGGGGTCGGTGGCTGGATAATTGGTAAATCGCCGACTAAAATATCGATTTGTATTTCATTGGGCTGATTATCATAGGGGTTGAAACCGATAAGAGTATCATTCCCATCACGAGCGTAAATGAGTTGATTTTTCGCTGTTCCCACCGCGAGGTCACTTCCCGGTGTATACACTTGGATTGTGAACTCCGGAATAGTAACTTCATTTTCAACTCGTCCAATCTCACTTTGTCGGAACCCTCGAGGAAGTTTCTTCACGGGTTCTCTTTTGGTGGATGTGACGTCTGGCGCTCTAGAAAATAAGTCTTGAATACTTTTTCTAATGCTACCCCCTGTCGTTGATACCTCCTCTTGAAGCTGCTCGTAAAACAGTTGTTTATCCAGTTCAGTTGACTTGTTCATTATTTAAATTCATGGCAAACATTTGACAGTTAAGGGATTACACTAGCACAGCGTTGCTATAGAAGGAGTTTATAAAATAAATCTTAAATAGGAGTTGTTATAACTACCCAAGAATTTGATGGTTTGGTTAAGTTAGAATTTGCCATAACACCCTATTGGAGTCGGTGCGTTACACCCACGCAAGTTATCATTGAAGGTCATACATAATGATGGATCTAATGCACCCTACGAGAATTTGATTTTTTATTTATAAACACACTACTATAAGCAATATTACATTTGTTCTCCGAAATAATACTTGTTTTCTACTTCTTAGGACTTACGCACTCGTAACTGAGCACTAACCTTAGATGGAATGACTATAATTACATTGTTTGTGCGTAAGTCTTGTTCTTGTTAAGAGTTTCCTCCAAAATCAAAGCTTTAATCTCACTTTTAATTGGTGGTAGGCTATGGTTTACAGGAGTAATATCATGTTCGCTTAATTATTCCTCATCAAATACCCAAGGGAGAAGGGAGCGGGGTGCACAGGGAGAAAGGATTTCCTGTTTTTTCACGCGTACGGGAATCATAACTAATTTACCGAACATGACATAAAACACCTTTCTAGGGTAAAGCCCAGATTTTAAACCGGAACTTTCGGAGTTTCTAGAAACCCACTACGAACAAAATAAGAAAAATAAGTATTGAGTAACTGAGAGTTTACGGGAGAACAGATAACAGAACTACCTTCAAGCATTGATACTGTCCCTGAGCAGTCAAGCTTGACCCTTCTTTGAGCTAATCCCGAAAAAGTTAGTTCTTCTTCAGACCATCTCCGCATAAAGAAAGGTATTAAACCACTCAGAGCATTTTCTTTTGCAGCCGAAGTTTTAATTAGCTGTGCTTCCCACTCCTGATAAGGAATTTGGCGTACTTGATAACCAAATTTATTTATCCAGTTAGCAACGTTATTCCAACTAGAAAAATGGGGATTATTCAAGTGAAAAGCTTTTCCTGATGACTCTGGAAGCTGCGATAGATAAACAATCGCACGGCTTACATAATCTACAGGCACAATGGTTATACCACAGTCCATCTCAGGTATGCTACCCATTTGAATGCAACCTTTGAGAAAACGACAGGTAAAATCATCGGTGTTCCAAATACCTGTTTGGCTATCTCCTGCAATTAATGGGGGTCTGTAAATCGTAACCGGAAGTCCGCGATCGCGAGCAATAGTTACTAATTTTTCTGCTACCCATTTAGTCTGTGTATAGCCCAAGTCTATGCCATCAGTATAAATAATTGGTTCTGATTCTTTTACTTTTTTGCCATAATAAGCAGAGGAATCAAAAACTGCATCTGTTGATACATAGTGCAATGGTTTAACTTTCCACTGACAGGCTAATTTTAATACTTCTTGCGTACCTAAAACGTTTGTTTTTTTCAACGCAGAATAAGGGTACACAAAGTTTAAAACTGCCCCATTATGATAAATAATATCGATTTGCTTCGCTAATTTAGCAAATTCTTGTGGTGTCAGACCGAGGTGTGGCTTGGATAGATCGCCAACAATGGGAATGATTCTTAAATCGTACCGGGATTCCCACAGTTCATAAAATTTGAGGTTATTTTTGATTTTCTGTCGAGCCATGCTTGCGTTATTGGCGCGCACCAGACAAAATATCTCGGCTGTAGTCTGCTCTAGCAATTCTTGAAGTAAAAAAGCTCCCAAGAAGCCAGTTGCACCGGTCAAAAGAATTGAATCTGTCTTAGTTTTCTCGGTACTATTTGTTAATCCAACTGTTAATCCGGGATAAATTGATTCTTCAAGGATGGCTTCGTCATAGAGATTCAAGCTATTTTCTCCTACCTCCGAGATCGCAATATCGGGTGTAAGTTGCTTAAGTAATAGATTCGCAATTTTGGTGATATTTTGTGCCTGTAAAACCTCCAACATAGATAATTTTACTTGTAATTGAGTTTGAACCAAGTTAACTAATTCTATTGCCATTAGCGAGTCCATACCCATCTCAAATAGACCTTGCTCTGGGGGAGGTAATTGAGATGATGTCAGTTTGAGTACCTTCTTCACTTGATCTTGAAGGTAACTAATTAAGAAAGCATGACGATCGCTTGGGGCTGTCAATTCAAATTGTTGCAGTATCTTTGGTTGTGATACTTTTGGTTCTGAAAGCCCTGGCTGCGAAGTTCTTGAAAACTGCTCTAACTCTTGGGAGTTTGCTGATTCTCCTATTTGTGCTAGCAGCGAGCGAGGACCCCTAGCTTCATAAATCTCTTTGAATAGATTCCAATTAATATCAGCGACGGTTACTTGGGGCGAATCTCCCTTAAGTAAACTTGCTAAAGCTGCGATCGCACTATCTGGTTCTAGTCCTTTTACACCCATCAGTTTCAACAAAGCTTGAAACTCTTCTTTAGCCATACCAGCTCCAGCCCAAGGTCCCCAATTTACGCTTAATGCTGGTAGTCCAAGTCGGTGACGGTGATGAGCAAAAACATCAAGAAAATGATTTGCTGCAGCATAGTGGGCTTGTCCTTTGGAACCCCATACCGAGGCGATAGAAGAGAAGCAAACAAAAAAGTCTAACTTCATGCTCTGGGTAAGCTGGTGCAAAATCCATGTTCCTATAACCTTAGGACGAAGCACAAACTCAAGGCTGGTAAGATTAATATCTTCAAGGGTTTCATATTTAGTCACCCCCGCAGCATGAATAATTCCTTGCAAGGGTAAATTTGAGGTTTTAATTCCTTCTAAAACCCTCAGCATATCTGCTTGATCGGTTACATCTGCCCGAGCAACTTTAATTGTCGCTCCTATTTTTTCTAGTTGGGAAATAGTTTTTTGGGTTTGGGGGGAAACTTGACTGCGTCCAGTTAACACTAGGTGCTTGGCTCCTTGTTCCACCATCCACTTAGTAATTGTTAGCCCTAAAGCTCCCAAACCACCAGTAATTAAATAGGTTCCATCCGGGTTAAACCCTGCTTGGGAAAATTTTGGTGGCGTTTTTTTCACCAAACGTGCTACATAACGCTCTCCATTACGAAATGCGAGATGATCTTCTCCTTGGGGATGACTAATTTCTGCTAACAGATTTTGTACTTCATTTGATTCGGATTTGGGTGCTAAATCCAGCATACCGCCCCACAGTTGGGGATATTCCAGAGCAATTACTTTTCCTAAACCCCATAGAGGTGCTTGAGCTACTGCAAGCTCAGAGTCACAAGCTGGTACTGCTCCCCTGGTAACCAACCACAATTGAGAAGTCAGTGAGGTATTATTTTTACTCAAGGATTGCACTAAGTGCAATAAACTGCCACACAACCGCTTCTGGGTTTCTTCCAGAACAGAAATCGTTAACTCAGAGGTGGTTTTTGCTTCTAGACCCCAAAGGTAAATGACTTTGTGCGGGTGCACTTGAGTTGGTTGCTGATTCTCAAACTCCTGCAACAAAAGATCGAAGTGACCGGGTTCGGATGGATTTAAACTCGCAAATCCGTCTTCTGGAGCTTGATAAACATCCCCAGGATATATTAGGGTGCAATCGTGACCTTGTTGCTGTAGTTGTTCTTGTAAAAGTTTACCGAGAGTTTGCCCAGCATCAGATATTCCTGTAAAAATCAGCCAGTTACTAGGTTCAATATTTGGAGCAATACCGTTATCCAACTTAGGTAGCTGACGTGTTTTTGTTTGCCACTCTACTTCGTGGAACCAATCATCAATTTCTGTTGCTATTTTCTGTTGTTGCCCCTGCTTAATCAATACTTCCAATAACTTGGGTAGTAATTTTACCTCTTCTGAAGAAAGTTCTCCCGTATCAACTATCTGCTGAGTTAACAGATCGACATTTTCTCGTTCGAGAATGTCAACTATATGGGTTTGAATTTTAACTTGAGATGAAGAGTCTTTTGCTCGGTCCTGATTTTGGTCGTCCTCAAACCAATAGCGCTGTCGTTGAAATGGATAAGTTGGTAACGCAACTCGACGTCGAGAATAATCTCGATCTAAACCAAACCAATTTATACTTGCACCTCGCACATATAACTTAGTCAAGCTACTGAGCATCGTTTGCCAATTTGACTGAGCTTGATGCAGACTAGGAAGCCACACACATCCCTCTTCCGGAATAAAACGACGAGCCATTCCCAATAATATTGGTTTTGAGCCTATTTCTAGAAAAACTCGATATCCTTTTCGATAAATAAGCTCCATGCTCGTAGCAAATCTGACAGGCTCTTTGATATGACGACACCAATACTCAGGTGTAGCTATTTCAGATGTAGCAATGTTACCAGTTAGATTGCTGACTAAGCTTATTTGTGGCGCAGAATATTTAATTTGATTTGCAACTCGTTCAAACTCCCCTAACATCGGTTCCATCAGGGAAGAGTGAAAAGCATGAGAAACCTGTAATTTTTTCGTCTTAATTCCTTCTACTTCCAAGCTTGTGCTTATAACTTCTATGGAATCGCTATGACCAGAAATTACTACACTTTGGGGACCATTAATGGCTGCGATCGTTGCGCACACGCCTTCCCCTTCATAGGCTTGAATTAAGGAATTAACTTTACTCTCCGATGCCAACACTGCTACCATTGAGCCATTTGTTGGTAAAGCCTGCATTAAACGTCCTCGTTCGGCAATTAGCTTTAAGCCGTCCTCGAGGCTAAAGACCCCTGCAACACAGGCTGCAACGTATTCGCCTACACTATGACCCATAACAACTGCAGGTTCTACCCCCCAAGATTGCCACAACTTGAATAAAGCATATTCAATAGCAAATAAAGCTGGTTGAGTATAAGCAGTTTGATCGAGAATTTTACGATCGGAATTAGCGTACAAAAGCTCCAGCAAGGACCGATCCAAATATGACCGGAGAAGGCGATCGCAGTGGTCGAGAGTTTCCCTGAAAATCGGTTGAGTTTCGTAGAGCGATCGCCCCATATCTAAATATTGGGAACCCTGACCAGTAAATAAAAATGCGATTTTCTGGCGTTTTTTAGTCGTTACTTTACCGTTCGTCAATCCGGTAGTTTGTTCTCCCCTTGCAAAAGCCCGCAGAGAGTCGCGCAACTGGATGCTAGATTCCGCAACCACAGCAAGACGACGCTCAAAGTGCGATCGCCCCGTATTCGCACTAAAGCAAAGATCTGCTAATGATATTCCGCTGACTAATAAATCTGCATAACGTTGGGCTAAATCTCTTAAAGCTCCATCATCTTTCGCCGATAGAGCCAGAGCATGCAAGGGACGTTCAGATTCTCGATCCGCTCGATTTTCCCCCTGATCGCGATCTAGTAGTTTCTTCTGATCGGCAGCTTGTTCTAAAATCAAATGACAATTAGTCCCACCGAAGCCAAATCCACTAATCCCAGCTAAGCGACTCCCAGAGCAATTCCAAGGTTGAGACTCAGTAGGAATAGAAAATGTCGTTCTTTGCAAGGAAATATAAGGATTTAATTCTTGTAAATGTAAATGAGCAGGAATTTCTTTATGTTGAAGCGAAAGCACTACCTTAATTACACTAGCCATTCCAGAAGCTGCTTCCAAATGACCGATATTGGTTTTAACCGAACCGAGCGAACAAATTTGCTCTGGCTTGCGACCTTCCATCAACACCGCTTTAAGGGATTTGAATTCGATTGGATCTCCTAAAGCAGTACCAGTACCGTGAGCTTCTACATAACTAATTTGGTCTGGCGATACTCCCGCATTTTCCAAGGCTTGACGAATAACTGCTTGCTGAGAAGGTCCGTTAGGAGCTGTGAGTCCATTACTAGTACCGTCTTGGTTCACAGCCGAGCCTTTAATAATTGCTTGAATTCGATCTCCATCTCTTACAGCATCACAGAGGCGCTTCAAAACAACTACACCGCATCCTTCTCCCCGAACGTAACCATCAGCGCTAGCATCGAAAGTTTTGCAACGACCATCATTAGCCATCATTCTCGCTTGCGAGTAAGTAATAGTTGGCTCTGGAGATAACATTAAGCTAACCCCCCCAACTAAACCTAAATTAGACTCCCCTGTCTGTAAACTTCGACAAGCGAAATGCAGTGCAACCAAAGAAGAGGAACAAGCCGTTTCAATGACTAAGCTTGGTCCGCGTAGATTAAGAACATAGGAAAGGCGATTAGCTGCGATACATAAAGTATTACCAGTACCGTCGTAAGCGCTAATGCGATCCACATCCTTCGCTAGCAACCTGCCGTAATCATAATTACCAATAGCAATAAAAACCCCTGTTTGGCTGCCAGATAGATTCTCCGGTATTATTGCCGCATTCTCAAGAGCTTCCCAAGTGACTTCCAAAACTAGCCTTTGCTGAGGATCCATTCGCTCAGCCTCGCGAGGAGAAATTCCAAAAAAACTAGCATCAAATCGATCTACTTCTTTGAGGAAACCACCCCGACGGGTATTCATTTTCCCTGGCGTTACAGGTTCTTCGTTATAAAACCTGTCAATATCCCAACGATTAGATGGTACTTGAGCGGTCGCATCCACACCATTGTGTAAAAGCTCCCAGAAAGACTCAGGATCTTGTGCTCCCGGGAAACGACAGCCAATACCGATAATTGCTATGGGTTCCAATTCTAAACCTCACACTGTAAAAATTTTTGCCCAGCTACTGATCGGCTATAATGGGCATTAAAAAATCAACTTTCAAAAACAAAAAGTCAAAACAAAAAATACAATCAGATTCACTCGTGTCAGTTAAGAGACTGGGAAAACTGCTTAAAGGTTTTACTGTTAGTTTCAATCGCTTTACCAATAGAGCCACCTGAATTCATGATTTCTAATTCGCGATTAACAGACCATAAGTAATCTATATCAGTAAAAGACCGTCGCAAATCTGATAATAGGCGTTGGTGGTATTTCAGGTTGACATGGAAACCCTCATGTTCCTGACACAAGCATTTCTCCAGCCAATAAAGTGCTTCTTGACTAGAGAATCCAAAAACGGATGATTGCAATAATCTATACAACGAATCAATGAAAGCCGCATCAGTTCGGAATACCGATGGTAGAGCCGCAGAAAGACCACTCAGACCCACACTTTGCGCCCGATAGATGGTTAAATTGGCAACGAATTGCTCGTAAGCTGTGGGTTTTGGAAAATTTTTGTACAACTCTTGAGCAATCATTTGGGAAGTTGTCGTGTGAAAAGCCTCATCCATCAAATGGTTGAAGGATACTGCTGTTGGAGTAGGAATAAACTCGCCTTTTTTGTCCAATTCCCGATAGTATTGCACAAAACGGTACTCATAGTTTTTCAGCAACATATTGGCAATAAAGCGTGTAAGGTAAAACAAACACGCCAAAAAAGGCGAACTTCCGCAGTTCAAAGTAAAAAACTGTAGTACAGGACGAGAAGCTAACTGTCCCAGTAAACCAGTAGTTTGAGCTGGGAGAGGTTCGCCTTTTCCATCCAAGTTTCTTAAATACTGCGAATAGTACTCACTTTGGTCTTTTAGTACAATTTTATTGGTAATAAAGCGAAAGGTTGAATCTTGAAACGATGACAAAGTAGACTTTTGCAAGCTTGAGGATAAGGTACGGCGTCCCTTTCTTGGGGAAATTTTCATCGTTGGGGCATTTTTCCTACCTTGTGTAGAGGCGCGAAATGCTGTTTTACCCAGCAGTGCCTTTTTGGTTTTATAACCAATATTATGAAAGGCATGAATATGATCGCGTTCTTGATCTGTCTCTAAGTCAAGCATTCGACAGAGCGTTTCATAACCGCTAAAGTTACCGAAAACACCAGCAGTCACTTGATTGTAAAGAACAGCATTAGCCTCAGTTGCAGCAGTTTGATTATACTGTGTCGCCCAATAGAGATGATTGAGAGCTAGTTTTTGCGAATCGGAAGCTTGTTCGTAGAGCGGAGTTCCATATAAGGTAGAAAGCTCTGGCTTGCTCCAATAATAACTACTGTTATTAGCGTAGTTGAAGTTTTTGTCTAGCTCTTGTATCTTCTCGGTGTAATCAGACTCAGTGTTGCGCTGATAGTTAATCTCGGTGAGCTTAACGTGCTTTTTTACTTCAGAATTATTTACTTCAGAATTATTTGCAGAGTGATTTTCTTGAACTGATGAAGCAGTAATATCTACCATAAATTTACCCTTGAGAAAGTCACACACTAAATATCTATCTCTAACTTAAGTGACAGTTCCTTTATTTAAAATATTGGAAGCTATTATCTCCTCTTTACTCTTATATTCTCTCCTCTGATAGATAGATTTTTATCATTTATTAGATGTCTGTCGACAGTTGACTTCGAGCGAATAAATCTGTCAAATTTTGCGACAGTTGTCAGGAATTTCTCATAAATTGGGATTTATGGTAGTGATATTCGCAATCCATTTAGTTTGGTAAGCGGTAATTGCTGATAAGTGCAGTCTCAGGAAGCTAAATGCTTAGCCAAAGCCTCAACTGTAGGATAGTCATAAAGGAGAGTTGGATCTAGCTTATGTCCAAGCCAGTCTTCCAAATCTCCAGTTAAACCTACTGCTGCGGAGGAATCTAAACCGTAACTGTCAAAGGGAAGTGTTGGGTCAACTTCATCTGGCTCAACCTCAAGTAATTCTGCAAGATAAGAAATCATCCATGCTTCAATTTGTGCTACTGTTGGTGACTGTTTACTTGTATCAATATTTGCCGCTTGGAGATTTTGAGTTTCCATTATTATTAGACCTCGTAATTTTATTGGAAAACTAATTATTAGAAAACGAAAAATGAAAATTTTGAGATAGAAGATTTTGAAGTAAAAGATATTCAATCTCAATCGTTGGGCTTTGACGATGGACTCTCAAGGGGAAATCTTTCAAATTCAGGATAGAGTACCTAATTGATGGAAGTAAAATTATTTTCCAATACTAAATCTCATTCCCGAATCCCTATCGGAATTTCCCTCCTAATTCCCCTATACTAACCATACTTTCCAACTTCCTCTTCTCATTTTTCAAAGAGGGGTAATTAAATAGGATTTAGTATAAATTTTTTGGCTCTACCCGATGGTTTTGAGTCGATAGAACAACATACTATATCTTTCTATTGCTTGATAATTCCTGCAACATGTTGTCAACCTCTGCTTGTAAATTTCTGAACTCAGCTTTATCCTGTGGATTTTCACTCCAATCTTTGACGACATTCAAACTTCCGTTGAGAAAACCAGCCCGACAAGCATATCGCTGAATTTTACCGCTAGAGGTCTTAGGAATGCTTCCAGTCTTGACCAAAACAGCAGCATAAATCTGTAGTCCATACTCTGCAGCTACAGCCCTACGGATACTTGTAACTACTTCATTTACGTCCAGCTTGCGCAAGTAACTCCGCTCAACTTCTTGAACTATCGCCAGTTGCTCTTTACCCTTCATTTCTACCGCAAATGCGGCTCCACAATTAGGTCGCAGTGCTGGGTGACTCTTTTCTACTGTAAGTTCAATATCATTAGGATAATAGTTTTGTCCGCGGATAATAATCATATCTTTGAGTCTTCCGGTCACGAATAACTCGTCCCCATGCAAAAACCCTAAGTCTCCGGTACGTAAAAATGGTCCTAAAGTTACTTGACTTTCTTGCTCTTCGTTCTTTGTATCTTCATTTTTGACATGTCTTAAGTAAGCATGGAAAGTTTCTTCGGTTTGTTCCGATAAATCCCAGTAACCACCAGCCACGCTCGAACCACAAACCCAAATCTCTCCTATTTGACCCGTCTTACACTCAGTTAAAGATTCAGGATCGACTATGGCAATTTTTTGGTCCGACCAGCTCCCACCGCAGCTAACAAGGGTCCGGACATTTTCACTTTTATCATTAGCTACTACTACGCGATTTTGCTCCAGTGCAGTTGCTTCAACTTCAAGAGTCGTGGGTGGATCAGATTTCAAACCTCCAGATACCATTAGAGTTGTCTCAGCCATTCCATAACACGGGAAAAAGGCTTCTTCTCGAAAACCGTAAGGGGCGAAAGTTGCAGCAAAATTTTCTAAAGTCTGGGCGCGAACCGGTTCGGCTCCAGTAAAAGCTACTTCCCAACTACTAAGATCGAGATTTGAGAACTGCTCAGGTTTGAACTTGCGTACGCATAAATCATAAGCAAAATTTGGTCCCCCACTAGTAGTTGCTTTGTGACAGGAAATTGCCTCAAGCCACCGCATCGGCTTTTGCAGAAAATCTACTGGAGACATCAGCGCAACTGGGAATCCCCCGTACAGAGGTTGCAAAACTCCGCCAATCAGACCCATGTCATGGTACATCGGCAACCAAATTACACCCTGACTAGTAGGTTTGTGACCGAAGGACTGATGGATAATGTTTGAGTTATGCAATAAATTCCCGTGACTAACCATCACACCCTTCGGGATACCTGTAGAGCCTGAGGTGTACTGAAGAAAAGCTAGGGTGTCACTATTTACCTGAGGTCTTTGCCACTTTTGAGCAAATTCATTGTCAATGCTATCTGTTGCAATCCAGTGCAGCTTACTCAGTTGTGAATTCTCACTCAAGCGCTCTTTGATCTTACCTAGCTCAGAAGTAGTAGTGAGTGCTACCTTAGCCTGAGAAGAAGCTACGATACTTTCTAACCTAGACATTTTTTGATTGCGCCGAGGTGGATAAGCAGGTGTTGCTACCACTCCTCCATAGAGACATCCGAAAAATGCAGCAATAAATTCCAGACCTGGTGGATACAACAACAAAGCCCGCTCTCCACTTTCTACTAAAGACTGGAGACAAACTGCGATCGCCCGCGCATGTACCTCTAACTGATGATATGTAAAATGCTTATTTGGTTCTAATTCTCCATAATCTAAAAACGTATAAGCGATCCTATTGGGCTGATTTTGCGCCCTGACATGCAGCAAATCGACCAAGGTCGAGTTACTACAGTAAATTTCACTCGAATAACTCAAATCATTATTCATTCGCTATTTCGCACTCCACTTATCTCCTCACCTGCCCGATAGCTAAATCTAATACGAAAAATATTCGTATGTATGCTTTAAGCAAGCCTATTGAATCACTTTTAAAATAAATTTACCGATTGAGAAGTTTCGTTCTTAAGCAATAAGTTCAACGCCGCAGTATATGAAGTTATTGAGAAAGAAGATAAGGTATACCACAAACGAACTGAACTGGAATTCTATCAGGAATACTTTAAAGCTTTACTACCTTAGATGGTATAAACGTCAGTCTATGGCTTTTATACGTCTAAATTAACGTTTTTTTATTTTTCAAATGTTAAACAAATATTACTTGCCAGACATTAACAATCTTGTAAAAAATTAGTAAAGTTTTGCAATAAATATCAATTTAAAATGAAGATATGTCAAAGTATAAAGATATTTCGGCAGAAACATTGTACATAATTTACTCTCCTTAATGTAAATATACTGAAAAATAGCTTGAGATAGTTCCTTATCTCTTGCTCTTGTAATATATCAGCAAGTTGACCTACAACTACTGAAGATAAGGTGTTCTAACAATATAAACCTTGAGCTAAGATTTCTAAATCAGGATCTTCTAAGAGGCTTTTTTACGAAAAATCATCATCATATCTGTGTGTAAACTTAACCAGTAGCCAAAAATTCCGAAAAATAAGAACCGTAAAGAGGTCAATGCCTTCCATACTTTGATTGGTTCAAAAATGACATCAAAGCTACCACCTAAAAGTCTCTGGTATTGATTCCAAGCTCGAGTGTTGAGGAAAAGCCAAGGAGTATCCGAATATGTCCGGTTGAAAAACTTTACTGATTCCCATCCTTGTTTACTTACCAAAGACTTTAGAGATTCCGGAGTATAAATATGTAGGTGGTAAGGAACATGGACCGGATTAAAATAGTCGGACAAATCGGCTCTATCTAACTTAATATTCGCTGCGTTCGGTGTACCAATAAAAACATAACCGCCAGGTGCGAGCAGAAGATCCAACTTACTCAGCAGTTCATTAGGATCTTCTATATGTTCGATCGTATCCTGAAGGAGAATGTAATCAAATGCTCCCTGCTCGAGAATTGTTGGATCGCGAAAAACATCATCAGAGCTATAGGGATCGTACCCATAGCACCGACTAAAGCCCCGTTCTCGCAAATAACTGACAAACATTCCATTGGAACAACCGTAATCAAGCATTGAGTGACTGCTAGAGAAACCATATTTCTTTAACATTCCATGCAGCCTAGAATAAATGATTTTGTATGGTAATGTGAGTTGCGCTTGGGCATAAGGATATTTTGAGTAATAGAAATCGAGATCTACAACGTCCAGACAGTGGATGGTCATGCAAGTAGAACATCGCCAAACCTTGAAGGATTCGTTACTAAAGGCTCTCACATTACAGGGAAAATTTACGGTCGTCGATGTATCTTTAGGATCGATGTGATTATTGCAAACTAAACATTGATAGCGCTGTTTATTATTTTGTGAGTCGCTATTAGATCCAACTATCTGTGGAAGATTATTACTCTTATCTATAGGATTCATAGGATTAATTTTTTTAAGTGCAGTAATTTAGCTCTGACAATTTCCAAAATCCCGTTCTAGACTCAATAGAACGGTTAATTTTTCGTACGCCCAATATATTTGAATTTATAAACGGAAGCTTGCGAATGAAACTGAGGATATCCTGTCTTGGCGAGTATTCCCACCCTGGGGGTGAATTTGCTGAATAGCAACTTATGTTATCGCGGCAGTTGGTTCAACATTCTACCACTATCGTTACCCATATTCGCAGAGTGGGTCATACAAAGCATTAATACGACTTTCTCTATTGGCACTACTCAACCTATATTTTGAAAAGGATGGAGAGTGTAAATTAAACTATTTAGACTTTGACACAGACTTCTAATTTGATCTCTCCAACAAAGTTAAACTTAATTACGATCTGAATTTCGTACCGATCTCTAATAATAGCTAGTTGAGTAAATATCCCCAGAAGTTTATGGTTACCGTTAGATCTTTGACAACTTAAAATAGTTTCTAGTTAAAGTAGAATCATGCGCTTGAAAAAAAAGCAGGTGATTTGATGCTGCAAGCAGAGCAAGTATTACAAAATCGCTATCGATTACAGCGATCGCTAAGTAATAATGGCATTCGTCAAACTTGGTTAGCAAAAGATTTACGATTGCATGCGCAGAGCTTGCGCTTATCGCCAGGTAAGAAAAAACGACAAGTAGTACTCAAACTATTAGCTTTTGGTGGTAATGTACAATGGGAAGACCTAAAACTTTTTGAACGAGAAGCACAGATTCTCAAGCAACTCGATCACCCCCGCGTTCCCCAGTATATTGATTATTTTTCAATTGACGATCGCACACTTTGGTTTGGTTTAGTACATGAATATATTCGCGGAGAATCTCTCAAGGAAAAGTTAATTCAAGCGGAAAGATTTACTGAAGATAAAGTTAGAAAAATTGCGATTGAAGTTTTAAATATTCTGATTTATCTACACCAATTGAATCCACCCGTACTCCACCGAGACATCAAACCCAGTAATTTAATTTGGGGAGAAGATAATCGGATTTACTTAGTTGATTTTGGTGCGGTTCAAGATAAGGCGACAAAAGAAGGAGTTACCTTTACTGTTGTTGGTACCTATGGTTATGCACCGATGGAACAATTTGGTGGAAAAGCCGTTCCTCAATCAGATCTTTATGCTTTGGGTGCGACTCTAATTCATCTATTAACAGGTGTTTCTCCTGCTGAATTACCCCAGAAGAATTTACAAATTCAATTCTTTGACCGAGTTAACTTAAGTCCAGCTTTTGTGGGTTGGCTGCAAAAAATTGCTCAAGCAGCACCAGAAAATAGATTTAGTACTGCCACTCAGGCGTTAAACTCTTTAGAATCAAACCTTACTATTTATTCTCAAAATTTACCAGAAAAGTTATCTTTTGTTAACAATTCTGGTTGTGGTTTAAGAAGCGCAGAAACAATTCCTGATGAAATCAAAGGATGGAATTGGGGTGCTTTTTTAATGCCTTGGTTATGGATATTTCCCAACAAAGTATGGTATGGCGCGTTATGCTTTTTGCCTAATTTTGGCTGGATAATGGCATTTGTAATTGGTGCTAAAGGTAATGAGTGGGCTTGGAAAAGCCGGCGTTGGCGGAGTATCAAGCACTTTAAGGAACATCAACGAGGTTGGGCGATAACTGGAATTATGTTCGGAGCACCTACCAGTATTCTTTTGTGGTGGATGATGTTAGAGCTTGTTTTGAAATGATACTTCTACGATCCCAAAACCACAAAAAACCTCCCCGTTGAATACGGGGAGGAACTCAATTCTTCAGGTAAGGTAATATTTGTCTGAAAAGCTTTGATTCAAATTCAATCCAAAATAAAATTGAATTTTTAGTATCTGTAACCGCCTTGGTTGGGTTTGTGAACGATAAAGCTGAGAATTTGACACTGCTTGATATTGTCAAAACCAACAACACGAATAAAGCAGCTAGGATACTGAGAACGACAAGCTTGAATCTCGTTCAAAACTTCTTGGGTGCTTCTAGCGTTGAACAAGGGTAATTTCCACATTGTCCAATAGATCTCTGTAGGTTCAGAGGTTTCGTTGAATTCAATTGCTGGGAAATAACCTTGCTCTAAAATATATTGGATCTGACGATTAATTTGAGCGTCACTGAGGGGAGGAAGGTAAGAAAGGGTTTCGTAACGACGTTCTTTTGGTAAAGTTTGCATGGCGAATATTAATTATTTTGCGAAATTTGACATTTATCAGTTGTCAGTTGTCAGTTACCAGTTACCAGTTAATGCGCTGTCGCGCACGCTGCGCTAACAATTACCAACTAACTGTTCACTGTTAATTATTCACTGACTAAAGATTATCTGAACTAGGATCCGAAGATTGCTGCTGTTGGGATCCCGAACTGGGGTTAGAAATATCTAATTGCGTTATTCGCTCAAGATGCTTGCGACGGTGCTCCATATTCGCTTGTGTAATCCCAGCACTCACCATTTCCGGTAAGTATTCTGTAACTTCCTCCGCTAAATGTTCTCTGACTGTCATTATTCGTAAAGCCAAATCCGGACTTTCACGAGATAAATCTTCGATATACGCTTCCCCATCTTGAATTTTATCCTTAACAGAAAAGCGATGTAGCCAAAGCGACAAAGGTGGATTGGTTTCACTGAGTTGAGCTATCACCGTTTTCACAGCCTGATAAGTCAGGTAGCTTTGCAGCGTCTTAGCTGTGTCCTTCGCAATTTGTTTAATATTCATGCTTGACCCCAGCCCGTAATAAGTAAAAAGTTAAAAGTCAAAATCCAAAAGAAAAGAGTCAAAAGAAAAACAACTATATTTCTCTTAAATACTTAAATATTTGAATTCGGTCCTTTATCTTTTTACTTCCTACTTAAACGATCAGACGGTATCCATTGCTTCAAACTCGAACTTAATTTCTTTCCAAAGTTCGCAAGCAGCAGCCAATTCTGGAGACCATTTTGCAGCTTCACGGATAATGTCATTACCTTCGCGAGCCAAGTTACGTCCTTCGTTACGAGCTTGGACACAAGCTTCTAAAGCTACGCGGTTCGCTGTAGCACCAGGAGCATTACCCCAAGGGTGACCTAAAGTACCACCACCAAACTGTAGTACGGAGTCATCACCAAAGATTTCTACTAGCGCGGGCATGTGCCATACGTGAATACCACCAGAAGCAACTGCCATTACACCAGGCATAGAAGCCCAATCTTGGGTAAAGTAAATACCGCGAGACTTATCTTGTTCAACATAGTTCTCACGTAGTAAGTCAACGAAGCCCATTGTAATGCCGCGTTCACCTTCTAACTTACCAACTACTGTACCGGTGTGAATGTGGTCACCACCAGACATCCGCAAACACTTAGCCAATACCCGGAAGTGAATACCGTGGTTCTTCTGACGGTCGATAACCGCGTGCATAGCTCGGTGAATGTGTAGCAACAAACCGTTATCACGACACCAACGAGCCAATGTGGTGTTAGCTGTGAAACCTGCTGTTAAGTAGTCATGCATTACGATGGGCATGTTGAGTTCTTTCGCGTACTCAGCACGCTTGAGCATTTCTTCGCAGGTAGGAGCGGTAACGTTTAGGTAGTGACCTTTGATTTCGCCAGTTTCTGCTTGTGCTTTGTGGATTGCATCAGCCACAAATGTAAAGCGATCGCGCCAACGTTGGAATGGAGCAGAGTTGATGTTTTCATCATCTTTGGTGAAGTCCAAACCACCACGCAAACATTCGTATACGGCGCGTCCGTAGTTCTTCGCAGATAAACCTAACTTGGGCTTAATGGTACAACCGAGTAAAGGACGACCATATTTGTTGATTTTATCGCGCTCAACTTGGATACCGTGGGGAGGTCCTTGGAAAGTTTTGAGGTAAGCAACGGGAATACGTAAGTCTTCCAAACGTAATGCACGCAGAGCTTTAAAACCAAATACGTTACCTACAATTGAGGTCAACATATTGGTTACAGAACCTTCTTCAAACAAATCCAAAGGATAAGCTACGTAACAGATGTACTGGTTATCTTCACCACGTACTGGCTCGATATCGTAACAACGACCTTTGTAGCGATCCAGGTCGGTTAACAAATCGGTCCATACAGTGGTCCATGTACCGGTAGAAGACTCAGCAGCAACTGCAGCACCGGCTTCCTCTGGAGGTACTCCTGGCTGGGGGGTCATACGGAACGCCGCTAAAAGGTCCGTATCTTTTGGTGTGTAATCGGGTGTGTAGTAAGTTAATCGATAATCCTTTACACCTGCCTCATATCCTGATTTTGACTGAGTCCTCGTTTGAGCGTAAGACATATTTCCCTTCCAAGTCACTCTTTACTTACAACAAATTACGTCGATCTGCGAATTTTCTTTACCACTCCTCTTGCTCCCTATGAAAGGGGAAAATCAAGAAAAAATGTTTATTAGAAACTCCCTCAGGTAGAGGGTTATATTTCGTTCTTTTTCTGGTTCTTTTAGGAACACTTAGTGAAAGACAAAGATTATCGTATCCGTTTTCCTTTATACTCCACTAATCTTTTTTAGACTTTGTTCAACCTTAAGTTTTCTCCAAAAGAGAAGTCACTTCATCATTTTCCGTTGGTTTGAATCAAGTTTTTGGATGCATCTAATACCCATCAGATACAATTTTCCCAGAACATGACCCTCATTCCCACTAGAAAAATAAGGATTATCCTCCGATTGCATTAACTTAGAGTCGCGATAAAAAAAATTGAACAACTGCACACCGCGTAATTTGTAGCCTGATCCACAATATATCAAGAATGTAATAAGTTATTCTTTGAAGATTTTTAACTTTTTGATTTAATTTTCTTATTAAATCATTTTTTAACAATATGTTGCGAAAACTTTACAAATGCGACTTTTAAGTAGTAGTTAAATTCGACTTGAGAACATAAAACACCTATTTGTCTAAGATTTCAGACCTTAAATAAGCAAAGTCTCAAAATCTTCAGAATAATTTGATAAATTAATTTGACTTTTAATTCGTCTTGTATAAGCACATTTATTTTGTTTTCGTTTTAAAAAAGCGAGAATAAATATTGAGATTTGTAAATATAATTAAAGTGAAGATGAATGAGTGCGCATGTATGATACTGCTTCAACTAGACAAAAAATTAAGAAACAGCAAGTGGAAATAAGTAATACTCCCATACTTTGCTGTTATTATGTATACTTTTATTGTTTTTCTCTGTGCGTTCAAATCTTCGGTTGGTAACACTTTCGAATCAATTGGTAAACGATAGGGATACGTCCCACAGTTCCAAATTCCTTCCACATACCTATTAAGCTATTAAGCTGAAACATGACTTATTCCTTTCCTTTCTCTTTAGAAACGCGACTAAATTATGAGGTCATAAGTTTCGTCTTTCAACACTAGTGAATACCTTTATTTAGTAGCATGCTCAAGATTGTTACTTTGTAATTGAGTTGCTCTGTTCAAACTTACTTGAGAAAATCTCCATTTACAATCTTAAAAATTGATTTAGCAATTATTGCAACTAATACAAATTACTATAGTCATCTAATTTTATATTTCAATTTTATTTCGCTCAAAAAATTTCTAATTTTTGCAAACATGCTTTTGGATATAATCCAGAATGACATGTTTTTATGATGTTTATTTTTACTGTGAAATGAAGAAAAATTGATGTAATTATTAATACTAAAAGCAAACGGTATCAATAGTTTCATCTTATTTGTATTTAGTCGATTTATTTAATGCAATTAAGAGTTTGAGAGTGACAAATATGAAAAATGAAAGAGATTCGTCTCCAAGTCAAAAATTAGATGAGAAAAATCAGAAAAAAAGACTAATGCTTTTGTCTTCTTTAGTAGTTTTTTTAACTCTGATTGTATTTGCAATGGGTGTGGCTTTGGTATTTTTATTTATAAATGAAAGAAAGCTCGAACGAGCACAGGTTAATGAAACTTCTAAAGCTTCATCAGAGGTGATAGCCGCAGGCGACGCTTCGCGTATCGCTACACCTTCTCCAGTACAAGAAATAACTCCTTTACAACAAGATACTACTCCTTCACCAAAAGCAACTATTACACCTTCCCCTGCAGAAATAATCACACCTTCTCCAGAAGCAAATACCACACTTACACCACAAGCAAATATTACACCACCAACTCCAGAAGTAACTACATTAGCTTCACCTCAATCTGCAAGTGTAAGTAATAAGTCTTTTGAATATCAAGGGCTTTTATTTGAATTACAAAAATGTGAGAAATTAAATATAAATGTCCAAACTCAAAGTATAAGATGTTCTGTAGCGATTATAAGTACGCAAGAAAATGTCAAAATTGAGTTGTATTCTGCTTTGCGTGGAAATGAGGATAGAAGAAGCAGAATATTAGATGCAGGTCAGGAAAGCATCGCCGAAAAAATTCAATTTGGTAGCGATGTTACTCGATGGGGTAGAACCAGCAATAATCTAATTAAAGATGTACCAATTAAAGCTATTTTCATGTTTGAGAATGTTCCATTAGAAACAGATGAGATAGATGTATTTGAAATTACTTCAACTTTGAAAAGTTCCTATTATAACAACGATATCAAAGTAGAATTTCGTAATGTTAATGTCTCTGGATCTTGATTAATATTAGTCTGTAATTTTTATAACCTACGGTAAAGGAATATGATTTCTTTGATTGGAATTATTTTCTATATCTGACGAAGAATACTTTAATTATGAAGAATATGCAGATTCCTATAGGAATGAATATTTACCGACAACTTTAGTTATAGGGGGAGAGGAAGAAAAAGGATTAATTTTGCTCAATCCACAAATAATATTTGATGATGGTGAATGGGAGGCTTGGGAATTTGCTACCTGGTATCCTGGAGCAGTAAGATATTCGTCATTTTTAGAAATTATGATGGATGGATATGACAGAATTTTGGATTCAGATTTGCCCAAAATTCGAGATATTTCCTTAAAAAACTTAGAGACGTAGCAACGCTACGCCTCCACAAGTCTAAAATTATTAACAGCAACCCTTAAAACAATATTAGTTTTACTTATTAATTAGACTCAGTTGTAATCAAATCGGCGCTCAAACGCTTAAAAGAAAGCCGTTCATTTTCAACATCAACAAAAATTGTATCCCCATCATTGAATTCACCCCGCAAAATACATTTTGCGATTTGCGTTTCCAACTCGCGCTGAATTGCTCGCTTCAGGGGACGCGCTCCATAAACCGGGTCATAGCCAATTTCTGCTAAAAAGTCCAGAGCACCGTCGGATAACTTCAACGACATCTTGCGATCGCTAAGTCTATAACGCAATCTTTCTACTTGTAATTGGACAATTTTGCGTAACTGGGGTTTTTGTAGAGCGTGGAAAATAATATTTTCATCGATCCGGTTGAGAAATTCCGGACGGAAACTATTGCGCATTGCTTCTGTAACTCGACGACGCATCTCTTCGTAGCGCGAGTCATCCCCGGAAACATCTAAGATGTATTGGGAACCAATATTGCTGGTCATAATAATAATAGTATTTTTGAAATCTACCCTGTGACCTTGAGCATCGGTAACCCTTCCATCATCGAGAATCTGCAACATGATGTTGAAAACATCTGGATGAGCTTTCTCAATTTCGTCAAATAATACCACTGCGTAGGGACGACGACGAATTGCTTCTGTTAATTGTCCGCCTTCATCGTAACCCACGTAACCTGGTGGAGCACCAATTAACCGCGAAACCGAGTGTTTTTCCATGTACTCAGACATGTCGATACGCACGATCGCTTCTTCGGTGTCAAAGAGATATACCGCCAAAGCTTTTGCTAATTCGGTTTTACCCACACCTGTGGGACCAAGGAAAATGAAACTTGCAATGGGACGGTTAGGATCTGCAAGTCCCGCGCGGGAACGTTGAATTGCATCTGCAACTGCTGTGACTGCTTCTTCCTGTCCCACAACTCGACCGTGCAGTTCTTCTTCTAAGTGAAGTAATTTTTCTTTCTCGGATTCTACTAATTTGCTGATCGGTATCCCCGTCCACTTAGAAATAATTTCTGCAATGTCTGATTCTGTTACCTCTTCCCGCAATAATGATTTTCCACTATGTTGAGTTTGAGTTAATTCAACTTCGGCTGCTTCTAATTGACGGTGTAAATCAGTCAACTTGCCATATTTTAACTCGGCAGCCCGGTTAAGGTCGTAGTTGCGTTCCGATTGTTGAATTTCCAAACTAACCCGGTCAATTTCTTCTTTGACAGATTGAATTTTGGCGATTACGCCTTTTTCCGATTCCCACTGAGCGCTTAAAGTCCGTTGCTCTTCCTTGAGATCGGCTAATTCTTTTTCTAATCTTTCCAAACGTTCGCGAGAAGCGGGATCGCTTTCCTTTTGCAGCGATAACTTCTCCATTTCCAACTGGAGAATTTTCCGATCAATTTCGTCAATCTCTTCTGGTTTGGAAGTAATTTCCATTTTTAACTTAGCCGCTGCTTCATCAACTAAGTCAATGGCTTTATCCGGTAAAAAGCGATCAGAAATATATCGACTGGATAGAGTTGCAGCAGCAACTAAAGCATTATCGGCAATTTTCACGCCGTGGTGGACTTCATACCGTTCTTTTAAACCCCGTAAAATAGAGATTGTATCTATTGCACTGGGCTGATCGACAAATACCTGCTGAAAGCGTCGTTCTAGCGCTGCATCCTTTTCAATGTACTTACGATATTCATCTAAAGTTGTCGCCCCAATACAGCGCAATTCGCCCCGAGCCAACATGGGTTTTAATAAATTCCCCGCATCCATTGCACCTTGGGTCGCACCAGCACCGACTACGGTATGAATTTCATCAATAAATAGAACAATATTACCTTCAGATTCGGTAACTTCCTTTAATACCGCTTTGAGACGTTCTTCAAATTCACCCCGGAATTTTGCTCCTGCAATTAAAGCACCCATATCCAGTGCAATTAATTGACGGTCCTTCAAAGATTGGGGTACATCACCAGTAACAATGCGCTGGGCTAAACCTTCAGCGATCGCAGTTTTACCAACACCCGGTTCCCCAATTAAAACCGGATTATTCTTCGTGCGACGGGATAAAATTTGCACCGTGCGGCGAATTTCATCATCCCTTCCAATCACCGGATCCAATTTACCTTCTCGGGCTGCTTCTGTCAGGTCGCGCCCATATTTTTCCAATGATTGATACTTACCTTCTGGATTTTGATCGGTCACTTTCTGGTTTCCTCGAATTTGCTTAATGGTATTTTTGAGCTTTGCTTCATTCAATCCAAATTCTTGGAGCAAACCTTTACCAAAAC
Source organism: Mastigocoleus testarum BC008 (assembly GCF_001456025.1). GTDB lineage: Bacteria > Cyanobacteriota > Cyanobacteriia > Cyanobacteriales > Nostocaceae > Mastigocoleus > Mastigocoleus testarum. Next base: position 18,006 of record NZ_LMTZ01000155.1, on the reverse strand, counting down.
GATTATCCTTGGCGTAAGCGATTATTACGTGCTCAATGGAAATATATTCATCGCCAAATTCTTTGCGATAACCGTCTGCTCGGTCCAAAAGACCATCTAAACTTTTTCCGAGATATACAGAAGTACTGCTACCGGAAACCTTTGGTTGTTTTTGGATAAATTGATCCGTGTACTCCTGGACTCGCTGAACGCTGACGCTAACTTTATTAAAAATACTATTAGTTAGTCCTTCTTGCTCTAGCAGCGCTTTCATTAAATGCTCACTTTCAATTTGCTGCTGATGATTTTGTTTAGCAATATCTGGAGTATGGGCGATCGCTTCCCAAGCTTTTTCCGTAAACTTATCTGGATTAGTAGGTTGCATAGGCTTAGTAGGAAAACGAATAACTTACTCAGCGCTGACTTACTTTGCGCTGTGAATTATGACTAAGATAGAAAATATCAGTTCTTATTAAATATTGTAGAAAAGCAGAAAAACTGACAGGATCGGTGTTCGCGACCCCTGAAAGTAGAATTACCGTCCATTATTTGTGATAAACGATGTCAATTTACTTAGTTTCATTTCTGATTGTTTATACCCCTAGACAGCTTGATTACTTAAAACCTTAATTATCCTTGAACGCCTAAATACTGAAAAACCCATGTTTTTTGTATGACTCAGATAGAGTTACTATGATGCCAGAAATAAGATGAGGTAGAGCTAAAAATATGACCGACTCCTACAATTTCGAAGACGAAGAATTCAATTTTGAGCGCGAAGACTTGTTTTATCCAAAACTCACTGGTGAGATGAGTGAAGGAGAAAAACTCAGACGCTTTCAACAGTTGTTTGATGGTTGTAATCGGGCTTTGCTCCAAGAATGCTTATTTCGAATTCTCTATCAAACAGATGGTACAGGTACTTTAGAGATTTTGTGTCCGAGTCAAATTGCAGTGGAAAGCCTCATTGAGAAAAAACGTAAAATAGTTAACAACATTAATACTTGTTGGGAAAATATTAAATTTTTCTCCTTATGCATCCGGGAAAATGGCAAGTTGGTGTATCAAACATTTAGTCACAGTGGCCACCAAATCATGCCATGAAAAAACATTGGTGGGGAGTGACTATAGTCACAACTAAAAATTCCTCCATGATATGCACCTGCGGTGCTTGCGAGCCTTGCGCTCCAGGTGCATTTTGAAATAGACTTCTTAATAAATCTCAACTTATAGTAATAAGTAATAAGTAATAAGTAATGAGTAATGAGTAAGGAGTAAGGAGTAAAAAAATTAAAATTATGTGTTGTGTGAATTAGAAGCTGAAATAACGTTAATTCGCGCAAATAATCACAAATATGATTGGTTTATAGCGTTTCTTAAAACCTTTATTACAAGTCTCAATTTAATTCACTTTGGACATATACATAAATGATAAACTTAAAATCTAAATAAAATCTTAATTTTAAGTTCTAAACTGGTTGTTTGGATTATTGATTTAGAACTTTTGATTTAGATATATGCCTTTCAAGAAATGTTTTACCTAATTATTTGATACTTGCAACCATCTTCGGTCAATATTTGAAAATTTCCTATTTAAAGTCAAATATATTACCCAGTCGCCAGTCGCCAGTCGCCAATCCCCAATCGCCAACAATGCCGAAAAAACAAAAATATCCTCATCTACTCAATTCCAAATGGACGTCGCAAAAAAAAATAGATGGATGGCGACATTTTCGAGTTATTAACCGCAAAAATCAAAGTAAATGGGTTTACGCCGAAATGGTTGCAGCTTGCGATCCCGAAGTACGTTTTTGGATTAATGCTCAACTACTCAAAGATCGTTCTCAATGGGAAGCTGGTTGGTTATCGTTACGAGAAATGCATGGAGGGGATTAGGGATTGGCGTTAGCGTAGCGTGACGCGACAGCGTCATATAGGGATTAGGGATTAGGTATTAGAATATTACCGTACAAAAATTCAAGGGTATACCCATTACCAATTACCAATTACCAATTACCCATTACCCATTACCAAATTCGTTAAGTTTTGAGAATTTTCCCCAAAAGTTATATTTTTTTACATTGTGTGAGCATAAACCCCGAACTTTTTACGCTGAATAGATGGGATTTATCTTCACAACTGGATTTTTCTTTTTTATGGTTTTTTTATTTTTTATTAATTGCGATGAGCACAAAGTGTATGAGCGTTCGCATCACGCTCAACATATTCATGAAATTCTAGCTGGACTCATCTCTTAGGAATTGTTACTGCGATCACAGTCCTAAATAGTTCACTAATCAATATTGTAGAAACGTTGCAGAGCCTGCGGCGTCGGCGTTAGCCTCTGCAGTGTCTCTATAGGATTTATTTTTTCACAAATCAAAACTGGAAAGCTTACATCGCAGGGAAATTTTTTATATATTATTTTTTATTTTGTAACTATTTTTATGTTAATTAAGCATAAAACATATTTTTAAAGAATATTAAATGTATATAAAGGCTAAGCGACCAAAATAAATGGGCATGATACTTTTAAAATCACTATTTACCCTTTTAAGACCCTAAATGCCGATTAAAGACCTTTATTTTCGTTGTAAGTTGAAAACTATCGAATAGACAACAAACAAACAGCTAACGAAAAAAAAACTGTTAACTGTTAACTGGTAACTGGTAACTGTTAACCGACAAGTAACTGATATATAAAAACAACAGTAAGAGGCAAAGTAAGGTGAAACTAGCAGTTTACGGAAAAGGTGGTATCGGTAAATCAACTACAAGCTGTAATATATCGGTCGCTTTAGCTAAACGTGGCAAAAAAGTCCTACAAATTGGTTGCGATCCCAAACATGACAGCACCTTCACTCTCACTGGGTTTTTAATTCCAACAATTATCGATACCCTGCAAGAAAAGGACTATCACTACGAAGACATTTGGCCCGAAGATGTAATTTATAAGGGTTATGGCGGAGTAGACTGTGTTGAAGCTGGTGGTCCCCCCGCTGGTGCTGGCTGCGGAGGTTACGTAGTTGGTGAAACAGTAAAATTACTCAAGGAATTAAATGCTTTTGATGAGTATGATGTAATTTTGTTCGATGTTTTGGGGGATGTGGTTTGTGGTGGTTTTGCTGCACCTTTGAACTATGCCGATTACTGCATGATTGTTACTGATAACGGCTTTGATGCTTTGTTTGCAGCTAACCGGATCGCAGCTTCTGTGAAAGAAAAAGCACGTACTCACCCCCTACGATTAGCTGGTCTAATTGGTAACCGCACTTCTAAGCGGGATTTAATTAATAAGTACGTAGAAGCCGTACCTATGCCAGTTTTAGAAGTATTACCTTTAATTGAGGATATCCGTGTTTCCCGAGTGAAGGGAAAGACCTTATTTGAAATGGCGGAGTCCGAAGAATCCTTAAATTACGTTTGTGATTATTATTTAAATATTGCCGATCAAATCCTGGCACGCCCGGAAGGAGTCGTTCCTAGGGATGCTCAAGATAGAGATTTATTTGCATTGTTGTCAGATTTTTATCTAAATCCGAGTAAACCACAGGTCACTAATCCGGAAGAGGAATTAGACTTAATGATTGTATAAAACATTAATTCTATTTCTTAGGATGAGGCGTATGGCATTTTTTTACAGTTTTACTGATTCTTTACGACAAAAGTGGTTAAATTTTTACCAAACCAATCGTGACTGGATTACCTTGCATATGCAGGTAGAATCGGTTTATACACCCGATGGAGGTAAGCGACCACCTTCATACCTCATCCTGGGAGTTGCAAACGCCTTAGAGCCAAAATTAGCGCAGTTAATGCTTCCTTTCTCTAAGTTGAATGCGGATGCTGATACTTTAATTGAAGTTTTAGATTTGCATTTCGACCCGGAAATGGCTCTTGGTAACCGTATTATTCCTCCGGTAGAAACCGACGAAGTTGATGGTGATGGTTCTGCGATCGCAACTCAAGATGAAATGGGGGAAGAACCTGTAGATGAATTCGATCGCGAAATCATGGTTGCGAAAGAATTTCTCGTCAAAGGACATTCCACGGAAATGTCTGGGGATGTTGTTTCCCATCCTGAAGGGGTAATGGGAGAACACGAACCGGTGGGTGAAGCTGATGGGTATGAAGATACCCAAGATCGCCATCGTTCCCAAGCATTTAATAATGGTCAATCCGGCGATGAGTTTGGGGATATTTCCTTTGACGCAGATACTCAAATCCTCGGAAACCACAACGAAGAAAACCTAGAAAATCTCGATACTGATGATGATTCCCACGAGTTCAGCAATGTATTGATGGATGTCTGGGGAGAAGAATCTTCAGTTCCCGATAGTGCACAAAATGAAGAGCAATCGGGGGAAAATGAACCGGGAAACGCATTTGACGATACGGAAATTGCCAACCTTTTTCCTGACACTTAATTGCTATTAAATTTAGGGGTTTTACTTTAATTTAAGTATTAAATGCAACGTATTATTGCAGTCTGGGAGAAGATTTATCGCAACTACAGTGCGCACTGTAGAGACGTTGCAGAGTCTAACGCTAACGCCGCAGGCTTACAACGTCTCTACGGGGATATAAATTGATCCCTTCTGCTTCCCCAGCGCTGGGTGTAAGTAAAAATTAAAAAGTCATTAGCGTAGCGTGTCCGTAGGACATAAGTAAAAAGTAAAATGTCCGAACCTAATTACTTAGTGCGATAAATCTACAAAATATTTTGAGTTTTAAATTCTTGAATTTTCAATTATTAAATCTTAAATCTTGAATTCTTAAATCCTGAATTCTTAAATCCTGAATGTCGAACCAAGGGGAGAACACCAACATGACCGTTGCACAATCACAATCTTCAAATCCAGAATCTTTAAATTTTGAATGTGAAACTGGTAATTATCATACTTTTTGTCCCATTAGTTGCGTTGCGTGGTTATACCAAAAAATTGAAGATAGCTTTTTCTTGGTAATTGGAACCAAAACCTGCGGTTACTTCCTCCAAAATGCGATGGGGGTAATGATATTTGCTGAACCCCGCTATGCAATGGCAGAATTGGAAGAAGGTGATATTTCTGCGAAATTAAATGATTACGAAGAATTAAAGCGGTTATGTTTGCAAATTAAACGCGATCGCAACCCCAGTGTAATTGTCTGGATCGGTACCTGCACCACTGAAATCATTAAGATGGATTTGGAAGGTTTAGCACCCAACTTGGAAGAAGAAATTGGGATTCCCATTGTGGTTGCACGGGCGAACGGTTTAGATTATGCTTTCACCCAAGGGGAAGATACAGTTCTCGCTGCAATGGCTGCACGTTGTCCTAAAGAAGCTCCGGTAGCACAAAGCGATAAGGACGAACGCAGTGGGATCAAAAAACTCCTCAATTTTGGTAAAAAGAAAGAAGAAATCGCCCAAGAAGAATCGGAATATGTAGACCATCCCCCCTTAGTTTTATTTGGTTCTTTACCCGATCCTGTAGTTACCCAGTTAAGCTTAGAACTGAAAAAGCAAGGAATTAAGGTTTCTGGTTGGTTACCGGCTAAACGCTTCACTGAATTACCGGTAATTGAAGAAGGATATTATGTTTCTGGGATTAATCCCTTCCTGAGTAGAACCGCGACGACTTTAATGCGACGTCGTAAGTGTAAGTTAATTGGTGCACCATTCCCCATTGGTCCCGATGGTAGTAGAGCTTGGATCGAAAAGATTTGCTCGGTATTTGGAATCACTCCCAAAGGTTTAGACGAACGGGAAGCGCAGATTTGGGAAAACTTAGAAGATTATGTGAAACTAATTCGCGGTAAGTCTGTGTTCTTTATGGGAGACAACTTATTAGAAATTTCCTTAGCAAGATTTTTGATTCGCTGCGGAATGACGGTTCCCGAAATTGGTATTCCCTACATGGATAAACGTTACCAAGCTGCAGAGTTAGCATTTCTGGAAAAAACCTGTAAAGACATGGGTGTACCGTTACCCACAATTGTGGAGAAACCAGATAATTACAATCAATTACAACGGATTAAAGAAATTAAACCGGATCTTGTGATTACAGGTATGGCTCATGCTAACCCCTTAGAAGCACGGGGAATTAACACTAAATGGTCTGTGGAGTTTACCTTTGCACAAATTCACGGCTTTACTAATGCTCGCGATATTCTTGAGTTGGTGACTCGTCCCCTACGTCGGAATAATAGTTTGAAAGATTTGGGTTGGGATAAGTTGGTGAAAGAAGAAGCTCAGGTTTAGGAGTTTGAATTTAAATTAGTTTAAATTAAACCAACTGAAAATTTAACGTTATTTCAAATGTAGAGACGCGGCATGTCGCGTCTCTACAATATTTTTCGGGTTTAGTGAGGTCGAAAAAATGTTAGGAATTACCTTCCAGGAAACACGATTCTACCGGGACATTAAGCAAGAAGGAGAACTATCCTTGATTCTCCGACAACTAAATCGCAAGGTGGGAGAATTACCCCAAGAAATTCGTCAGCGTATTGAAGCTTTGTCATTAGAAGAATTAGAAAACCTTGCTGAAGCATTACTTGATTTTACCAACATGAATGATTTACATGTTTGGTTAGAAGCACTTGGGGGTTAAGAATTGCTGTAATAAAAATCTCCAAATATGCAATTTATCTTTGATATACCTGATGAAGTTGTTGTTCGACTTACTCAATAGGGCGCACGTCGGTGCGCCCCTACAGGTTCAAATTATGATGTGAATTATTTTTGGAAATCCCTAATAGACCGGAACTCAGGCGGTAAATCTTGTAGGTGCCTTTGGTGTTATAGTATTGGTACAATTTTCAGTATATTTACGTTTTATAGGTGTGTATTATAGCAATGACTATGGGGTTATTGTTGTTGTTGTAACCTGTCAACATTAACAAGCTAATTGTTAAAATAAATACTTATATGAAGCTATCTGGTGGTGAATATAAAAAATTTTGTGAAGCTTTACTTGATGCTTTTCCAAGCTATACAAGTTTGGAAATGATGGTTAAATTTCAGTTAGATAGAGATCTGGGGAACATCGCTGCTGTAAACAGTAAACTTAGTGAGGTTATTTTTGAGTTAATTAAATGGGCGCAAGCGTCTGGAGAATTAGAACGTCTAATAAAAGGTGCTTGTAACCAAAATCCAGGCAATCAAAAATTACAAGCATTTCAGCATCAGCAAAATTTAAAACTGTATGGACAGAGTTTCTCTCGAGCAGTCGAACAAGAATTTCCCTTGAGTGAAGCTACTCGTAAACAGCTAAGAAACTTACAACAAGATTTGCAGCTTACTGATAAAGAAGTATCGCAGATAGAACAGCCAATTGTTGCTCCCAAGGAAGCAGAATACCAGAAACGACAAGAACAAGAGAGAATAAAGCAACAGCAAGAAGCTGAAAGGCTTAAGCAACAGGAACAAGAGAGAATAAGGCAGCAACAAGAAGCTGAAAGACTAAAGCAGCAAGAACAAGAGAGAATAAGGCAACAACAAGAAGCTGAAAAACGGAAGCAGCAAGAACAAGAGAGAATAAAGCAACAACAAGAAGCTGAAAGACGAAAGCAACAGGAAGCACAGAGATTACGTGAGCAACAAGAAGTTGAACGTTTGCGACAACAACGAGAAGCACAGAAACGACAAACACAAACTACAACTGCTATATCCCCAACACCAATCGACCGCAGGCAGTTTTTAAAGTGGGGTGGATTAGGAGGTGGAGGTTTGGCGATCGCATTAATTGGTTATCAGATTGTTAATAAGCAACCATCAACACCTAAACTTACTCTATTTGAATTTGAAACTGCAAAAGTGAATGGAAAGGGGGAAATATTTGACCGTCCCAAGGGAAAAGCCAATTCTTTTAAAGAAGACCTGGGTAATCGTGTAACCCTAGAAATGGTCAAAATTCCTGGTGATACTTTTACAATGGGTTCACCAGAAGACGAAGAAGGTCGAAGTAAAGATGAAGGACCACAGCGCCAAGTTACGGTTCCCGAGTTCTTTATGGGTAAATACCAAGTTACCCAAGCACAGTATCAACAAATAATGGGTGCAAATCCATCTAACTTCAAGGGAGATAAAAGACCTGTAGAGAAAGTTTCCTGGAATAATGCAGTGGAATTTTGCAAAAAGTTGAGTCAAAAGACAGGACGCACCTATCGTTTACCTAGTGAAGCAGAATGGGAATACGCTTGTCGTGCAGGAACCACCACACCCTTTTACTTTGACAAAACTATTACAACTAATTTAGTAAATTACAATGGAGATGATACTTACGCTTCTGCACCAAGAGGAATTTATCGTCAGAAGACAACGGAAGTAGGAACATTCCCACCTAATGCTTTTGGTTTGTACGATATGCATGGAAATGTTTGGGAGTGGTGTCAAGATACTTGGCATGATAATTACAAAGATGCACTCAAAGATGGTAGCTTATTGCTTGATAATGATAATCGTCCTCAAAGAGTGCTGCGTGGTGGTTCGTGGGGCAGCCTTCCTAAGAATTGCCGTTCTGCTGCTCGTATCAGGTACGTTTCCGACTACGGGTACGACAACCTCGGTTTTCGGGTTGTTTGCGTTGTTTCCTCCAGGACTTAGTAGCCCTTTACACTTTAGTTAATTCCCCTTCCTTTGAGCAAAATAAACGGCAGTACTAATATTTTCATACAGACTGGGTAGTTGCTGTCCCAAATGTTCTAGAAATTTCCACGCAGTTAATACAAAGTTGTCAGATGTTTTTTTCCAAGCTGAGCATCGTTTCATTTGTGACAGCTTTAAAATTGTCTACTGATATCTCAATAAATATGTTCACCGCCAGTGTTTGAATGTGTGACAAATATTATTGTGACACTTTTTCTAGCTAAAAATACGTAAAAGCGACTGTTTAATTTGGATAAATATACAGGAAATCAAACACACAAACATCTAGTTAAAGGAATTCAAAAAATTATGTCTTACGCAACTCAAACCACAATTGTTCGTCCTACTCTCACCCTTGGTAGTACTGGTGATGACGTTAAGGATTTACAAAAAATTTTGAATGGTACTGTTGCTGATAACACTTTAGTCGTTGATGGTATATTTGGTCGAGCAACACAAGAAGCTGTGACTGTTTTTCAAAAGCAATATGGTTTGACTGTAGATGGAGTTGTAGGTTCTCAAACTTGGGCAGTATTAGATACGATTGATATTTATGAAAATGATGTAACATTTCCTCCTACTATACGTCTTGGTAGCACAGGTGAAGATGTTGAATATCTCCAACGACGTTTAAATGGTATTGGTTTGGGTCCCGTAATTGTTGATGGAATATTTGGTGTTGCGACAGAGAAAGAAGTGAAGAAATTTCAAAAACACTATGATTTAACTATGGATGGAGTTGTTGGACCGAAAACTTGGGTTCGATTGGAAGTTATTGATGTGTGAGTTAGATAAGTTTTAAATTATATTTTGATTCATTAACTCATTGGTCTGAATATCGACAACTGTTTATAGTTAACTACTACAAATAACCACTCATTGTTAGATGCGATTAGTTAGATGCAATTACAATGAGTGGTTTCTAATTTCAGAGCAACATCGAAAGCTTAATCTTGACATTGATAAAATTTAAGAACCAAAGCATTACTACTTGAGGTTGCGTTATGCAAGAACTCAAAACCAAAATACCAACAGATACATGGGTAGTAGCAACCTGGGATGAATATATCCAGATTATTGAAAGTCCTACTTACAAAAAAGCTACAGGCTACTATTACGATAGACGGATGAGAATCGAAATGCCACCATTGGGAAATGACCATGCTAGTGACCATACAATTATTATTAACGCAGCGAGCTTATATGCAGCAGTAAAGAAAATTCCGATGAATGGTAAAGATAACTGTACTTTTCGCAAAAATGCTTTTAACGATGCTCAACCGGATGTAGCCTACTATATTGGTAAAAATGCTAATGCTATTCCTTATGGAACTTCTATTGTCGATCTAGATGTTTATCCCGTACCAAATTTAGTGATAGAAGTTGCTAATACTTCCTTAGCTGATGATAAAGGTGAAAAGCGTTTATTGTATGAAGATTTGGGAGTTGATGAATATTGGATTGTAGATGTACAAAATGTACAGATTATTGCTTTTACGATGATTGATGGTGGTAGCAAAAGAATTACTGCATCCCAAGTTTTACCAGGATTAGAATTTTCTTTATTAAATGAAGCTTTTAGACGTACTCGCGAGACCAATCAAAGTGAAGTTATTGCTTGGTTGCTAACTCAATTTCACCAAGCAGAATAAGATTGATGATTGGTAATGAGTAATGAGTAATGAGTGACTAAGAAAAATAATTTATTTATCTTGACTCATGTCCTGCGGATACGCATTAACGCAGTGTGACGCGACAGCGTCATAAGCTACTGTACGCTTACGCTTACGCTAACTGCTAATGACTTATGTCCTACGGACACGCAATAACTATAGCTGCGCTACCTGCGGATCCGTTACGCTCCGCTAGACGCTAATGATTTTTGACTTATGTCCTGCGGACACGCTATAGCTGCGCTACCTACGGATCCGCTAATGACTTTTGACTTTTCATTTATGTTTCTACCTGAATTTCCTCCAGCTTATTAATCACCACATCTGCACCTTTGACATTATCATTTCTCCCAATCCAAGTAATACCGACACAACCATTAGCTTTAGCATTTTTCGCCATTTGCATATCGCCAACCGAATCCCCTACCATTAAAGTCTTACTCGGTTCTACACCCAAGGATTCACAAGCTTGCAAAAATAATCTGGGGTCTGGTTTGGAAAGATTTCCATCTACTCCCATTCCCAATTGCATATAATCATTCAACTGATGATGATTAATAAACCCTTGTACTTCTTCCGTTGTAGCAGCAGAAAGAATACCAAGTTTTAGTTCTGTGATTGAGAGATTTTTCAGTAGTTCTAAAGCACCAGGAAACAAAGGTGCATAGGTATTACCAAAAGATTTTTCCGCTTCATCCAAACTTTGACGTGAAATTTGTAAGGACTCAAACCATCCTCTTCCAGTTTCAGCGATGTATGCAGCTGCAGCAACTTCAGTTTCTTGACGACTTGCAACTGCGATTAAACCAGCTAGATCGAGTTTACCTCCATCTACCCCAAATGCCATTAATAATGGTTCTCCAATCCCAGGGATTTGAGCGTCGATAATTCGGGCTGACTTTTGAGCAATGTGGCGCAAAAATGTTTCAGAATCTTCTAAAGTACCGTTTTTATCGAATAAAATAGCCTCGATGTTAGTAAAGGTGATATTTCCACATTTAATGTCTACCATATATAAATTAGTCCCCAATAAGTTAAAAAAATCTAATAAAAAGTCAGTATATATCGATTTATGTCAATTTTAATGGTAACGGGTAATTGGTAATTGGTAATGGGTAATGGGTAATGGGTAATTGGTAATGGGTAATCCTGACTTCTGACTCCTGACTTCTGACTCCTGACTTCTGACTCCTGACTCCTGACTCCTGACTCCTTACTCAAGTTATGATATCTTTTCCAGTGACAGCGGATTTTTGCATGTATGGGTAACAGTGATTCTCAAACTTGGGGCTATAGGTTTGCTGGGGAACGAGCAATTAATAATTTAATTCGCGAGCTTGATGGTCGGGATGCCTTCGACAGATACGTTTCAAGGGATATAATGGGTCGGGCTGAGACTTTTTTATCTGATGTTACCGGAAATTCAGGTGCACTGTTCTACGTCCGTCGTCAAGAAATTAATCAAAGATATCCAGATGAGGAGATCTGGGAATTGACGGTTGCAAGTGATACTAATTCTGCTTTACCTTCACCACTGAAAGATTTTCAAAAAACCTTATGGTTAAAGGCTACTATCAATTCAAACAACGGTAGTGGTGGTTTAAAGTTATTAGATGCAAGATTGGTAGACTTACCCAGGGGAAAGGTTGATGGGTTTTGTTTACCGTTTTGTTTGCAGTTAGCTTCTAATAACCGTTTGGGAGTACCCCGCACGACGGTTGCAAAAATTAAGTCTTTACCTTTATGGAGTGAAAGACATGTACCGACTTCCGAACAGTTAAAAGTTTGGCGCGTTTTTCTGGATATGGAAGAACGAATTGCGAAAGCACGTCAATTTTGCGTCCCTTTTGACAATCATAATTACAGTTATAAATCCAGACGGGTCACTTTTATTATTCATCCTGCATCTGCAACTTTGGATGGTTCTCCAAAAACTTCTTTAGGTGAAGATGAATTTTGGTTGCGGATCAAAAAGTCTAAGCAGGAAGATTTGATGATATGCAGATCTGCGAGCGATATTGCAACCAGGAAAGGTACGAAAAAGTTAGGTACCATCGACGCAATTGATGCGAAAAACCATAAAATTAAAGTTTTGCTGGATGATGATTTAGTCGATCGCCTCCGAGAAGGATTATATAAGTTACCGGCGCGGGGTTTTTTATATTTTGAAGCTGCGGGTGATATTCACCAAATTAATCAGAAGAAGAAAGCTTTAGAACATTTACGTTTGGGTAGAACCCAAAATCCTAATTTAAGTAAATTTTTATTTGATGCAACTCAAGCTAGGAATCCTGATTCGATTGTCAAGCTTTCGCCACAAAAATTATTAAAAAGTAATTCTAATTTTGACCAAATCGCTGCGGTGGAAACGGTTCTTTCTGCACCGGATATGGTTTTAATTCAAGGACCACCGGGAACCGGTAAAACGACGGTAATTGTGGAAATTTGCTATCAGGTAGCATTGCGGGGAGGTAAAACCCTGATTGCTTCCCAAGCGAATTTGGCGGTTGATAATGCTTTGAGTCGCTTGGTTCACAACCCAGTAATTCGGGGTTTGCGTCGGGGAAAAGCTGAAAAAGTCCAAGCTGAAGGACAAGCTTTTCTGGAAGAAAATGTTATTAATCAATGGGTGGGGAATACCGCGAGCGATTGTGAAGAAAGGTTATCAACTAATCAGGACAGGGTCAAAGTTTTACAGGAATTACTAGCTCCCCACGAGCGCTTTGGAAAATATTTGCAATCTGAATCGGAATGGATTCATCAACAACAGGAATTTCAAGAACGTAAATTACAGTTAGAGCAAGCTTGTAAGCAACAAGAAGAAATTTATCAAACTGCGATCGCAAAAACAGATAAACTAGAATCTTTGCTATTGGGTTTAAAAAAGATTATTAAACCTGCATCGAAAATGAACTGGTTAGCTGAAGAAGTTGTAAGTTTTCTTCCTGAGCTTCAACCTTACGCGAAAGGTGATAGTGTAGTAGACCAATTTATTGCAAATATCAAAACAGCAATTCACGATGCGGGAGAACTTAGTTTTACACCACCTAAATGTGGAGCTTTTGGATTAGGTGCTTGGTTGAAAAATACTGTCGCAAAGGAAATTGAAAGCTTTCCTCCAGCATTTAGCAGTGCAAATGAAGCGATCGCCGTGATGTCAGAGGTGGGGGTATCGGTACAAAATTTCCGCTCTGCTTCTGAATCTGCAAACACATTGCATCAGGGATATCATAAACTTTTAGGTGAGCAACAGGAATTAGCAGAAAAAATTCGCCGTACCGAACGACGCAGAGGTGAAATTGGTTTTATTATTGGTGCTGTCAGGGATTGGAAAGCTAATGCTAGCCAGAGATTACACAAAATTTTAAATCGATGTCGTCAGACTGGTAAACCCATTACGGAAAAAGTCTTAGAACTACCATCAGGATTAATAACGATCGCTAGTTCGTCCCGATTATCTTTAGTACCAATTGATTATCAAGTCCGCAAAGTTGACCATTTACCGAACTGGCAGCAATTATATAACGCTTTTACCTATGAATTAGAAAAAGGTTGCATTAACGCTAAAGGTAAAACCAGTAAATTTAGTGAATTCATGAATCGTACTTTAGGGGAAATTCCTTTAGTACTTATAGGGGAACATCGCCAACAATGGCAAGATTTAGCTGAGAAGTTTGCAGATTACTATCGTCTCAAACCTCCAGAACGTCAACCTTTGGTTAGGGAAGCTGGTAGTTTATTGATTCAACTTCAAGCTATTTATGGTGAATCTTGGAACGAAAGCAATGTAAATGCAACTTTAAAACAAATTGTTGAAGAGTTAAAAGAAAGCATCTTAGCAAATGCGCGGGAATGTGTTTTTCCCCTCAAAGCAGAAACCGAACAATATCTAGAAAATTTCCAAAAACAAGCCCAGGAAGTTGAAATCAAGCTCAATAATGCAAAATCTCAAATAGATCAACTAGAAAATGACATCGAAACAATCAGGGAAGATTCTAATATCAAACTTACTCAAGCGGTAACTTTTTTGCAAGAGTTAAGTCAAAAACCGGAGATACCAAAAAAACTAGGTCTTTTAGTTCAAGAATATATCAAGAATCAATCTTATATTTGGGAAAATCCCCATCACTTTAGCGCCGAAGTTGCTGCTTGGGAAAATAATCTCAATCGTTTAATTAAATTAATTCCCGATATCGACCCCTTAAAAACATTAAAGTATATCAAAAACAACTTAGATACAGAAGTTTCAAACTTAAAATTAGAGAGCGAACGCGCCAAAGAAGAATTACAAATATCTCAAAATAAAATTACTGAACTCGAAGAACAAATTCAAGCACAGTTACCAAAAGATTTAGCCAAAGAACGTAAATGGTGGCAGAATTTATGGAAAAAGATATCTAATAATTTTAGTTTTCAACCCAACACAGTCATTGCGACACAAGAAAGCAATCCCAACACAGTCATTGCGACGAAGGTTAGCGCAGCGTTTCCGCCAGGAAATAGCAATCCCAACCAACCTAACAATGTAGAATTATTTAATGTTGATTTCTTAACCAAAATCAAGCGACAATTTGAAATTTGGCAAAAAGAATTACAAGAAAAAGAAAATTACCTCAATCGCTATCAAAACTTTGTTCGAGACTGGATTAAAAAACTTCGTCAACCCTCAGAACAAGATATTGAGGATCTAAAACAGATTTATTTAGATAATGCTAACGTTGTCGGTATTACCTGCGTTCAAGCTGCGAGGGGTGATTTTTCCCGAGAATTTCCTAGTTTTGATGTGGTAATTATTGACGAAGTGAGTAAATGTACTCCCCCAGAATTATTAATTCCCGCTTTAAAAGGTAAGAAAATAGTTTTAGTCGGGGACCATCGACAATTACCACCCATGTTACGGGATGATACCATCGAAGATATCGCTGAAGAAATTGGTACAACTAAAGATGAACTAAAGTTTATTAAAGAATCTCTCTTCAAAACCCAATTTGAATCTGCAGATGAAAACATCAAGCGAATGCTGACAATTCAGTATCGCATGCATCCGCAAATCATGGGAGCAATTAATCAGTTCTATCAAGATAAACTTAGTTGTGGTCTTCTAGAACCAGACCAACTACGTGCTCATAATTTGTCCGGTGAATTACTTCAAAAAAATCAACATATTCTCTGGCTGAAAACTCCAATACATAACGATTTTAACGAAAAAAGAGAAGGGACATCTCGAATTAATATTAAAGAAGTTGACGCAATTGAAAAACTATGCGAACAATTAGAAACTGCTTGGTCGAGTAAAGTTAATAAAAGTAACGAAAAAAAAGAAATTGGAATTATCACTTTTTACGGCGCTCAATTAAGGTTAATAAAAGATAGAATTGCAGCGAAAAAATTCCCTTCCTTAGATATTCGTACCGGGACAGTTGATATTTTTCAAGGAATGGAACGTCCAGTAATTATTGTGAGTACCGTATGTAATAATTTTCGGGGAGATATCGGTTTTGCAAAAGCTCCGGAACGGGTAAATGTTGCTTTTTCTCGTGCTCAGGAATTACTTGTGGTGGTGGGGTGTTACGATCTATTTACTCAACAATCTGGTAAAGTTGGCTCTATGTATCAAGAAGTTGCTCGTACTGTTGATAAATATGGGGGTCTAATAGATGTTAATTGTGTTTTGTAGATCGATACAGTTCAGTTCACTCATCAAAATAATAACGCTGTAGATAATTTTTTTGGAGATATCTATTTGTCTAATGAATCCCAAAGATACAGAAAGCACCGAAGGTAAGAGAAAGACCAAAAGAAAATCTGTTAAAAAAGAATCTCAAGATTTATCTCAAGAATCATCTCAAACTTCCCAGGAAAAAAAACCCCAGCCAAAATTTATTGATTCTAGTCTCAGTTCGTTAGTAAAACAGATCGAAAAGCAAAGTTCAAAGCAGAAATCTAAATCATCTGTTGTATTCGCTCGTAACTATTGCTATGAAGTACAGCAAATACCAATTAAAATAACCATTAGCGAAACTCGCAAGTTAAATATACTCGAAGAATTTATCCTTCGGGCTGCGATTGAGTTTACACCACCCCCAACAACGGAAGAATTAGCAAAAGTATTAGGTTTAGATATTATTTTTGTCAGAAGTGCGATCGAGAGACTTGTAAAACTAAACTGTTTAGAAGCTTCACCCTTAAAAATTAATATTACACCTCAAGGAGAGAAGTGCTATCAACAAGGACATGTATTCAGTTCCCCTATAACTAAATTAATTTATGCGATCGCAGACCCGCTACAAGCAGAGATAGAACTTAAGAGTGATATTTTAAATTCAGAAACTAAAGTAAATTCAGAAACTAAAGATTTACATAGTTTAGAAGAATTAGTTAATTTAGAAACTAGAATACCCGATATTAATCAATTACAAATTGAACAAATCCAGGAAGCTGTTCGGGATTTAGGATTGGAAGTAGAGCTACTTGAAGATGAACAAGCTATTACTGATTTTAAGGTTGTAGGTAAACCGCAAACTTGTTTGCAATCTGTTTTTGTATTTGTGTTATTTGATAAGTTAAAAGGTAATTATACTACTCAAGTGAGACGCAAACGGCAAATTTTAGAATTACCATCAACTTGGTTGACAGAGTTGGAAATATTACAAAAGTTGTATTTAGAGTTACGTGATGAACCTTCTTCGTCTGTGAAGAATCCTTAGTATTTCAGCTAGAATTTATATTTGCGTTAGCCTATGAAATCATAAAAGAGGTTTAAGCATCAAGTGCATGCAATTGAGTTATAGGTAACTTTACTACAATACCTGATTTTAAATCCTTAACTTTCCAAAAATGATGTGATTACATAGGGCTTGCTGAAAAAGTAAGATACAGATTGATTCGTTATTCGAGGAAAAACAAAAAATAAGTTTTGAACATATTAAGGCATCAATCTGTATCTTACTTTTTCAGCAAGCCCTAATTACTTGTACTCCTTCTGAATCTATTTCAATGTCTTTTACTGCTGTGTTTTGGAGAATATTTGCACCGTAACGAATTGCGGTAGTCATCAAAAAATAGTCACTATCTTGACGATACAAATGTAATTCGTGACCGTAGGGCTGTTTGGGAATAACTGCTTGTAATGAATGCGCAGGATTTTGATATTGGTTTTCTGAGTGATAGAGATAGCTAAAATGTCTTTTATAGCAACCGCCAGGTTAGCTAGGACGCTAAAGTCAAGACATGCTCCATGGCTTCTCGCAGTGTTCCAAAATTCTCGAGTTGTTTGCGAATTCGACTTTTTAGCCATGACCAGCATTTTTCAATCCGGTTTAAATCTGGTGAATAAGGTGGTAAGTAGCACACCTCGCAGCCTGCGGCTTGAACCAGTTCTTCAATGCGTCCACCTTTATGAAAGGTGGCATTGTCAATCACCAGTTTTTGTCCTGGTTTCAGGGTGGGAATCAAGCAGGTTTCTAACCAAGTTTCAAATACCTGACGGTTGCAAGCTCCTTCAATAGTGAAGGGTGCTAACAGCTGTTGACCACAAAGTGCGGCAATCATATTGACTCTACCTGTTCTGCGACCAGACTTTAGGTCATAAAATCGCTCTCCTCGAGGATTGTAGCCATAACCATAGTCATCTCGATAATCCATACCTGACTCATCAGCATAAACAATCTCCTCCTCAAACACATCAAACACAAAGTTACCCTAAACTATGGTTATGAGATCGGA
>NZ_LMTZ01000154.1 GCF_001456025.1 Mastigocoleus testarum BC008 | reverse complement strand
TTGGAATTGTCCAGACTAATCACTTCTCGATCTATCTTACCTTACGTCCTAACTAAGCTGGCGATTGCTATACTTCTTCGCTCACCTACCCACGTAAGGGACTTACGTTTGAAAGTTTTTAGCTCTCCGACGGTTAAATCTTCGCTGCAAGAGTGTTATCGTAAAGCTATGGCTCAGATAAATTCACAAAACTTTACCTATACACAGGATTAATTTAACAAACTGAGAACTTTGGTTTTCCGTGAGAAAATTCCGATAAGCATATTTACTTATTTGAAACTTGGTTTGATATTTAGCTGTTTATCATAAGAGCAAAATACAAAAAACAAATTTCTTCTCGTATTTTTAAGGTTGATGACTGATTTTCATGACTTAAACAATTTTAATAAAACTTACTAAATTTCTAATCATCTACAGGTATCGATTGAAAGACTACCGATAATCAAAGCTGATTAATTTTCTCCTAAATCTTTAGTCCAAAAACTGTTAAATCAAGGCAAGATGAAAATCAAAGAACCCGCTATGGATTGTCGAATTCTCTACGTCCGTCTCCCATGTAATCCTATCTTCCCAATTGGGGTCGTCTACCTTGCAGACCACGTACACAAATTATTTCCCGGAATCGAACAGCGAATCTTCGATTTGGGAACAATACCACCTTTAGATTATGCTTCTGCTTTAGAAAATTGTATTGATGAGTTTAAGCCATCTTTACTAATTTATTCTTGGCGAGATATTCACATTTTTGCTCCTGTAGGTGGACGAGGTGGCAATCCATTACAGTATTCTTTTGAGATTTTCTATGCCAAAAATCCCTTTGTGAAATTGCATGGTGCGTTGGGCGGCTTACAAATGCTCAAAAGTTTTTACACAGAACTTTGGCAAAACCAGAGTTTGATTAAACGTGGTTTAAAACGCGCTCAGCAATACAACAAAGATGTCCGCGTTATCGTTGGTGGTGGTGCGGTAAGCATATATTATGAGCAATTGAATAAAAGCCTCCCCAAAGGTTCGATAGTTTCCGTTGGTGAAGGGGAAGCACTACTCGAAAAACTCCTTAGCGGTCAAGACTTTAGTGACGAACGCTGCTATGTAGTAGGAGAAAATCAACCACGTCAACGATTAATTCACGAAGCACCAACTCCCCTAGAAAAAACAGCTTGTAATTACGAATATATCGAAAGTATTTGGCCAGACTTTAATTATTATCTGCAAGAAAGCGACTTCTACATTGGCGTACAAACTAAGCGTGGTTGTCCTCATAACTGTTGCTACTGCGTTTATACAGTAGTGGAAGGGAAACAAGTACGTATAAATCCTGCAGATGAAGTTGTTGCAGAAATGCGCCAACTATATGATCGGGGAATTCGCAACTTCTGGTTTACCGACGCTCAATTTATTCCAGCCAAAAGATTTATCGACGATGCAGTAGAACTATTACAAAAAATCGTTGATTCGGGAATGACGGACATTCATTGGGCAGCATATATCCGTGCTGATAACTTGACGCCTAAATTGTGCGAATTGATGGTAAAAACTGGAATGAACTATTTTGAAATCGGTATTACCAGTGGTTCCCAAGAGTTAGTCCGGAAAATGCGTATGGGTTATAACCTACGAACAGTTTTACAAAACTGTCGGGATCTCAAAGCTGCTGGTTTCAATGATTTAGTTTCTGTTAACTACTCCTTTAACGTCATTGACGAACGCATCGAAACAATTCGCCAAACCATAGCTTATCATCGGGAACTCGAACGAATTTTTGGTGCGGATAAAGTCGAACCCGCAATCTTCTTCATTGGACTACAACCCCATACCCACTTAGAAGAATACGCTTTTAAAGAGGATATTCTCAAACCAGGTTATAATCCCATGCTCCTGTTACCATGGACTGCAAGAAAACTACTTTGGAACCCAGAACCACTCGGCTCCTTCTTTGGCAAAGTCTGCTTGCAAGCCATGCGGGAAAATCCCAACGATTTTGGGCGGGAAGTTATGAATATTTTGGAAGCTAAACTGGGTTGTGCGCCATTGGAAGAAGCATTAACAGCACCAATCGAGCAAAAGTTAAAACCCAAACAACTGGCAAAAATATCTTAATTATTAAGTTATTCCCCGTGTAATTATTCCGTAAAGTCGGTGAAAATGTTCGTGCTCCTGTGTCTTTATGGTTGATTTATCTATGATAGGAAGTAGAAAGGATAGGAAGTAGAAAGATAAAATCATAAAGATACAGAGCGCCTACATACAGAGTTAAATCTTGAAAGTACCAAGTGAATGTAAAGACATTATTGTGGTATGTAACAAAAATCATTGGTATGGCAGTAAACTAAATTATTATGAGAAGACTTTTAATTTTTTCTAAATAGTTACTTTATTTAAATTTCTAAAAAGTTTATTTATTTCAAGTTGATTTACCATACCTATGTTAAAAGGCTCAATTCTCGACCAACTAGAAACGGCTCATCGCCATCAGAAAACATCATTAAAACTAGGAGTATATTACAAAAATACTCTTGTTTCTTTATGTCATGCCCTTGAAGATCATATTTTATCCGATGAGAGTTCGCCAATAGTTATTACAGCCTTTCAACAAGGTAAATGGTATCTCGAAGAGGCCGAAAGATATGCAGATATGGCTAAGCATTCTAGTCATATTGCGATTATGGCAGCACCGGATACAGTTTGGACAGAACATCCAACCAGTAAACTAGCCAATGTTGACTTGGTTCCTTTAGATACATCAGATCCTGTTGCCCAAGAATGGCACTTAATTATCCTATCCCCAAATTACACAGCAATGGTTCTGTGCCAAGAATTATCGCCAGAAGATTATGGAGCGGGAGGACAGCCGGAGTCAGATGTAGAACGAAAATTCTATGGTTTGTGGACATTTGAACCAACATTGGTTAAGCAAACAGCAGATTTAGCCATTAAGCATATTGGCAATTACAACCCCGAACTTCAGCAAAAACTTCTGCAAGCTCAGAAGAAAATTAAAACGGCGGTAGCTACCCCAGAAGAATATGCAACGGTGGTTTCTCGCGTTGTGGAATATCTACAAACTGGGCAAGAAAAACTTGGTACACCTACGGCTTTACGTCACGAAGCCTTAGATAGTAATTTAATTTCCAACGAAATTCAGGCATTTTTGCGCATGGCGCAATTAATGGATCAAGCTGATATTAATAATCCAATGGCTGCTGCAGAGGTAGTTTCCCTTGCAGAAACCTTAGCTCAACTTTTAGAATTACCAGCATGGCAAATTAAGCGACTACGACTTGCTGCTTGGTTGCATCGTATAGATCCATTACAAAGAAGTCAAAGCATTCTTACTCCTGGGGTTAGCACGCGTTATCAAGAAAATTCACCTAGCACTCCTTTGACTTGTCCCTTGGTACCGGGAGCGCAAGTTTTACGTAAAATGCCCCGGTTGCGTGCGATCGCCCAAATTATAACTCATCAAACAGAATGGTGGGATGGTACTGGAGAACCAGCAAGATTAACAGGGGATGAAATTCCCTTAGAATCGAGAATTTTAGCCTTAGTTTCAGATTTCCAATACCGAGTTAATCAGAAAAAAAATTCTGGACAAAGTAGAGAACAAGTTTTCACACAAGCCTTGGAAGAATGTAAGGAGCAACAATCTTACCGCTTCGATCCGAAATTAGTTGATGCTTTGACTCTGTTGGTTATGGGTTTACAGCAAGGACTAGAATTACCTACCAATACACCGAAATTTAGTTCCAGAATGTGGTTAATTGATTCTAAAGCCGATAGCGACGCTCGAGTTAGCGATCAAAAATTAGAATCAACAAAATTTGATTGAACTTGCTTGAATTTAATTTAATTTAATTTAATTTAATTTGCATTTAGGCTTTTATCTGGTTCTTCAACTGATTTGCTCCTAAATTCAATACACCCAGCAAAAATCAAATTTGCCGTATTTCAATTTTCCCTGTCGTCAAATTCCACATTTTGTAACCCCTACACAGCAAAGATCTCAGCCAATGTCAAAAGCCAGTAAATGTGTTATTTTATTTCATTGCAAGGGGGTTAATTAACGGTTTAATACTGTTGTTAGCGGATCCGGAGGTAGCGCAGCTAGAGGCTAGAGCTTTTACGGCATCGGCGGATCCGTGGGTAGCACAGCTATAGTCTCTGATTAAGGTCACCTTGCGGATCTGCCAACGTCGCAGACTCTAGCGTGACCACAGGTCATATTTTGACTTCCCCTTCTTGGGAGTTAGTATCTTATATTGGATACTTACCTTACACCCAGTGACGGGAACGTTGAGTTGTAGAAATTCTCACATTCTCATCTGACTTAATTTTTGATACAAGGTTAACCTTACTATCATTTTGAGCATAGGTAATATAACTTATCGAAAACTTTCTACTTTCAAAGTTAGTAGCTTGTGGTAAAACCCAATAAAGCACTCAATCAAAGTCAGTTAATAAAAAAATGAATATAGAAGCAATTAAATCTGGTCAATTAAAACAACTCCCCGGAGTAAATTTAGAAGATGAAGATTTATCGCAATTAGATTTAAATCGAATCAATTTAGCTGGTGCAAACCTTGTTGGTATAAATTTAACTAATTCTAATCTAGAAGGCGGACATCTAGAAGGCGCAAATTTAATGGGCGCAAATTTACATCAAGCAAATTTGCGAGCTAACTTTATGGGAGCTAATTTGATGCAAGCGGATTTAACTAGTGCGGACTTACGCGGTAGTAATTTGCGGGGAGCTAATTTTATGGGGGCTAGGCTCAATGATGTTTCTTTAACCGGAGCTTTTTTAAGTGGTACAAACTTAATGAACGTCAATTTACAAGGTGTTGATTTGCGAGGTGCAGACCTGCGAGGAGCTAATCTGACAGCAGCTAACCTTAAAGGCGCAGATTTAAGTGGTGCAGATTTACAAGGAGCCCTACTGGGAGAAGCAAATTTAGAAGAAGCTGACTTGCGTAAAGCCAACCTTGCAGGTGCAAACCTCACAGGGGCGAATTTACTCTGTGCAGAATTGGAAGGTACAAACCTCAAAGGAGTTAATCTGAATGGAGCTTGTTTGGCTGGAACTATTGCAACAGAAAATATTTCTTAAGTTCTCTCTTCACGATCATCGATTAAGTTCAATTTTTCTTTTGTAATAATTTTAACTACTTCTAAACACCTTCAAAAATCGCAAATTAAACAGTATTTGCCAATTTTTGAAGGTGTTTGAATATCTAGTAGAATTTACACAAAATTAACACAGCTAGGTCATTCATTATAGCCGCACCTTACAGTGTTAGTGGGTAAGCGCGTAGCTAGCGCAGCGTACCAGATCCTCAAGGTAGCGCAGCCCTAGGTATTGCCTACGGATCCGCTAACACATAGTTTTGATATGCGGTTAGTAACATTCAAGTTATGTCCTGCGCATACGCTTTGCTAACAAAAGTCAAACTGATAAGAGCTTAATTTTCTTTCATGAAAAATTTCAGGGAACATATACGGAGGAAAAAGCGTAATTATACCTGGAAGAAAACCATTACAGATACGATGAGTTTTAGCAAGTAAAAGTCTTTGAAGCCCAGAAATTTTTGTTAAAACTGCTATTCTTGCTGAAGATAGGTTTTAACAGGAACGAAAAAATTTGATACAAATAAGTTTATGGCTGTCCTATCCCGTGTGAAATCCCAGACTATACGTAAGCGGCTAAAGTTGTTTATCATTACTAGCACTGTAACTCTCAGTTGGTTAACTTTATTGCCAGTTAAATTAGTCCAATCAGAAACTTTATCACCTCAAAACTTACATATTCTCAAACTAAAGAATAGAGTTTTAAAAAGTACTAGTAATTTTACTTATAAAATTCAACCAAAATTTAAGTATGTTGGTAGTTTCTCTGAAGGATTGGCATCAGTATATATTGGTTACCGAAAAGGATATATTGACAAAAATGGTCGAGTAGCTATAAAACCACTTTTTGACGCCGCAGAAGAATTTTCTGAAGGGTTAGCACGGGTAAGCATCGGTGATAAGTGGGGTTACATCAATAGAAATGGCCAAATGGTAATTAAACCACAATTCGACTCTGCTGGAGAATTCTCCCAAGGTTTAGCAAAAGTTAGCAATGGTGATAAATGGGGCTATATCGACAGAGTTGGTCAAATAGTTATTAAGCCCAAGTTTAAAGCCGTAATGTCTTTTGCTGTAGATAACCAGGCAAAGGCTGTAAACAGACAAGCATTAGCTCCAGTCAAATTAGAACAGAAATGGGGTTACATCGACAAAAGCGGTAAATTTGTTATTCTTCCCAAGTTTAATCAAGCTTCTTACTTCTCTGAAGGCATGGCAGAAGTTAAATTAGGCGATAAATGGGGTTATATTGACCAAAGTGGTAAGTTAATTGTTCAACCTATATTTACTCAAGCATGGAAATTTTCTGAAGGCTTAGCCTTAGCTAGTATCAATCACCACTGGGGTTATATTGATAAAACTGGTAAATTTGCGATCAAGCCAGTATTTCAGGATGCAGGAATATTTTCCGAGGGGTTAGCCTACGTATGGAAAGAAGGCAAATATGGCTACATTACTAAAACAGGTCAAATGGCTATTCCAGCTAAATTTGACGATGTTGGTATTTTCTCCCAAGGATTAGCACGGGTAAACATAAATGATAAATGGGGATACATTGATACTACTGGTCAAATAGTTATCGAACCCCAATTCGATCATGCCACTGATTTTACAGTTGATAGATTGGGTGTTGACCAAAAAGTAAAACTTGCGTGGGTCAAAATTGGTTCCCAATGGGGTTACATTAGTACTTCTACAAATTAAAAATAGCAGAAAAGAAGCTAAAACTAAATTTTGAAGTTTGTATGCAACTATTAAATTGCAGCAAATCTTAATTTACTATTTTGATTACTAAATTAAGACTTTTGGGATTTATCTTAAGAATTTTATACCCAGTTAGGAGCTTAAAGATTTGAGAGTTTTGAGCGATAGCTCATTCTCATCCACAAAGTCAAAATCGTCAGACCTACCAAACCCATGATTCCAGCCAAAGGGTTATTATTAACGCCTGTAAACCATGTTGGTACAGAACCAGAGTATTCGATTAGTTTGCCAACATTAATAATGTAATAACCCCAAACTAAACCTCCATGAATCCCTATTGATAAACCGAGACGTCCTCGAGAACTTCGTTTTGCAAAAGCAGAAGCTAAACTTAATAGAAGTAAACCTAAAAATTGTGGCGAACTTTGGATTACTTCTGGAAGGGGCTTGATAAAATGAGCAACGGCAAATATAAGAGAACTACTCCAAAGCACCACAGAAGGTTTATAGTCTCTTTGGAGTTCATCATATATAAATCCGCGAAAAAATAACTCCTCTGCGAGCGCTACCCCTAAACCAGTAAGCGATCCTTCTAAAATAAGTTTTAGCAAGGAAATAGATGGTTCTTGCCATACTAACCAACCCATTATCCCTTGCAAAGAAAATAAAATTAAAATATTGATTACCCCAATAGCCAAACCCCGTAACAACTCAACACCATTACGGCGACTAAACTCTAAACCGTAATACTCAAATATACGTTTTTGTTGGCAAACGTACTTACCCCAAATAGGCAAAAACAGAAAAAACCAAATTGCCAAGGGTACCATTGTTACAATCGTTTGCAGGTTACTGTCATCAACCAAAAAATAAATTAATGCTGCATATGGTAACCATGGCAAACATAGAAATAAAATAAAACTACCCAGTCTGATCCCAAAAGAGCGCTGGGCTAAAATTGCAAAGTATTTTTTCATGACAAGTTACAGCGATCGCAAAACTAATAATAACGAAATCAATAAACATTAACGCTTATTTATTAATGATTTTTTCTTGGCATGTTTTAGCTTGACGCCAAGGAAGTTATTACAGTTTCACAATCCCAAGCAACTAAATCCTAATCTTCCGGTTCGATCGTACTAGTCAAACCATTTTCTTTTAAAGTCTCACTGTAAAACTCCGCATGCTCCAGTGCGCAAGTAATTACTAATGCTACGCCACTAGTATGAGCTTCCATCATTATGCTTACTGCTTGTGGCTGAGTGAGACTTGGTACTGTCGTTAACAGTACTTGGACCACATATTCCATACTATTAAATGGATCGTTATGAAGCAGAACGCGGTACCGAGGCGCTATCTTTCTCGACGTAGAACGCTTTTCTATAGTTTCGACTGACACGGCTCTTTACTTTTTTTTCAGTAGATGTACGACAAGAAGGCTGATGTTTTATGGTTACTTAACACTTTTTAACTTATCTTATAACATTTTAACCATGAATCTTGTTTTCACAAAATGTATCCACTGTCTTGAAAATTTGTGTTTTCTCAATATAGCGATAAGACTAGAATATTATGACCTCGAAGTTTGCTTCAAACCACATATGCGCAAACAAAAATTTCTAAAACTCAAGGTACAAAAGCAGTTCCCAGCACTAAAACGCTAGCAGATTTTTTTATTTTCACTCAAACACCTTACTTAGCCTATCTAAAATTATTAATATTTCCTCGCGATATTTAGTAATAATACAATTAATAATATGACCCAAAAATTTCAAGCGGGACAAATTGTGTATTTACAGGAAGGTGATACTCGTCTGTATGCAGAGGTCATTCAGGTTGTTGCTTCCCGTCAGTTGTGTTGGGTACGTCCTTTGTTTCTAGAAGTAAAATCTGGTGATGAGGAACCACAGATAACTGGCCTTCAAGAAGCTTTTGACTTATTATGGTCTATCAGTTTATTTTATCCTGCTTTGGATGTAGAAGTAATAAACTCGATCTGTCAAATTTCCCAAGAAGGGTCAAAAAGCGAAATGACTCCCAGCATTTGCAAGCAAAAACTCAACGAATTTATTCATCGTGTTTGGCAAAGCCAGAAAAATGCTAACCTCTCTGACGAAAAATGATTATCGAATTGACCTATCGCTGTAGTTCCAGACTGCTAAATGCAATTACGATGAAAATAGATATTATAAATAAGCCTAAAATCAAATTATTATTTTTGTGTCTATTTAAACCGAAATAATATTTTTAAATTTTATTCAACTCTCTTTCTAAATTAAATGTAGAATGAGTAAATAAAAATGAAACTAGAATAAGTAAAATATCATCTAGCATACAAAAATTATTAGACAGTAAGTATTTAACAATTTTACAAAATATGTTGATAAATATATTTACTGAGAAAATGTCTCATATATTATAACAACTACTACATATCTGATATATATATTATCCCAAAATATAATTTAATAATTGTTCCAGAACTTCAACTAGATTCGGATGATTTAAATTCATCTAAATCTTCCTCAAATACTTCTGCATAGAGCTATTCTACCAGCATCCATCTCTGCCATTAATAGCTCTAAAGCTTCGTAGTCAACGTCAGAAATATAACCCCGAGTAGTCAATTCCAAATTAATCTCATTCTCGATTTCTAGTGTTAATTTTTTGATATCTAGTGCTCTAGCAACTAGTTGACGAATAGCGTATTTAGTTTCCATAAAAAATAAGTAAAGTGTATTTAATACTAATTATCCAAGCATGACTTCAGTATAAAACGCGATCGAGATCTCAGATAAACAGTGACATGAATCACAAACAAGACGAATATACTTGTAATACTTAGGTTTATGCAATTACGATTTATCCTTGACAGCAGCAGATTTTAGGCTTTCTTAATCTTAATTTAGCTATGTGTTTAACTAGAATAATATGTTACACCCAATCATTTAAATTTGTTTCTACTCAATCTAACAAAAAGTATACGGTAATACTTTTGGGGATAGAATTATAACAATCTTTAAACAGAGCCATTAGACTAATAAAGATTCCGCAAAGAGGTGTAAGACGAATGGTCGATGTGAACATAAAAAGATTATGGTCAAATACATCTAACCTGTTTTTTTTTGACGCCTCTGATAGGAATTGACTATGCAAGCAGTACTTAGCCATACCACAGTTGCAATTATTAAACCCCAAGATAATTTAAATGCTGTTAACGCTTTGGAATTTGAGCGTGACTTAACAACAGCTTTAAGACACGAGAACAATCAAATTTTGCTAGTAAATCTAGAAAAAGTGGAACTATTAGATAGCTCTGGATTAATGTCATTGGTATCTGCACTTAAGTTAGCTCAAAACTTGGGAAAGCGTTTGGGTTTATGTTGCGTATCCCCATCTATCAAAATTATTTTTGAACTTACTCAATTAGATCGAGTGTTCGAAATTTTTGAAAACCAAAAAATATTATTCAGTGCATAATTCACAGATATCACAATGATATTTGCGCCGTTGTGTAAACATCAACACCTAAAATAAAAAAAAACTCTGGAATTTAACTGATTTCCATATCTTCAGACACTTAATAAATGCTAAGGTTGGTAGTGATTAGCTGTAAGTTAGCACGCAGATTAGCACAGTGTCTGTTGCAGTAGAAAAATTAATTACACCGGATATTGCGAAGCCAGCTCGCTATTTAGGTAACGAGCTTGGGTCAGTACACAAACCTTGGGATGAAGCTGAAATTCGCTGGGTTTTAACCTACCCAGAAGTTTATGAAGTCGGTGCATCCAATTTGGGTCACATCATCCTCTATAACATCATAAATTCCCAGCCTCGGCAGTTGTGCGATCGCTCTTACCTACCAGGAAAAGACCTGGCGGGTAAATTGCGAAGCACGAATACACCTTTGTTTGCTGTCGAATCGAAACGAGATTTAAAGGAATTTGATATTCTTGGCTTTAGTCTCAGTTATGAACTGGGAGCGACAAACATCTTAGAAATGTTAGATTTAGCGGGAATCCCTTTAACATGGGAGGAACGAAATCAGGGAAATCATTTCCCCTTGATATTTGCAGGTGGACAAACCGCAACATCTAACCCCGAACCCTATGCCGACTTTTTTGATTTCTTTGCCTTGGGAGACGGTGAAGAATTATTACCAGAAATCGGCTTAATTTTAGAAGAAGGTAAAAGAGCTAAAATTAGCCGCAAAGAATTATTATTAGATTTGGCACAAGTCCCTGGCGTCTACGTTCCGCAGTTCTATGAAATGAACCCTGACGGGTCAGTTACTCCTAAGCGCCCCGATGTACCAAAGCGAATTATTCGCCGTGTTGCAACCCCAATACCGGCTTACTCTATTGGACTGGTCCCTTATGTAGAAACAGTCCACGAACGCTTAATAGTTGAAATTCGCCGGGGTTGTACCCGTGGTTGTCGCTTTTGTCAGCCAGGAATGCTTACCCGACCTGCACGGGATGTCGCACCAGATAAAGTGGTTGATGCGATTGAGAAGGGAATGCGCCAAACAGGTCATAGAGAATTTTCCCTACTGTCTCTGAGTTGTTCTGATTATTTGTCCTTACCTGCGGTAGGGACGGAAATTAGAAATCGCCTCAAAGATGAAAATATTTCTCTTTCTCTTCCTTCTCAAAGAGTTGATAGATTTGACGAAAATATTGCTCGTATTCTTGGCGGTACCCGACAAGGAGGACTAACTTTTG
This sequence comes from Mastigocoleus testarum BC008, assembly GCF_001456025.1. Classification (GTDB taxonomy): domain Bacteria; phylum Cyanobacteriota; class Cyanobacteriia; order Cyanobacteriales; family Nostocaceae; genus Mastigocoleus; species Mastigocoleus testarum. The sequence goes on along the minus strand of NZ_LMTZ01000154.1, from coordinate 47,375 downwards.
CTCCAGAAGCGGGAACCCAAAGAATGCGCGATATCGTTAATAAAGGCTTGACCAACGAAGAATTACTCAGGGGTATCAAAACTGCCAGGGAGCAAGGTTGGGATAAAATTAAGCTTTATTTTATGATTGGTTTACCTGGAGAAACAGATGTTGATGTATTAGGTATAGCCGAAACAGTAAGATGGCTCAGAAGAGAATGCTGGGCTAAGGGTAGAAAAACACTTTCGTTTAATTTGACTGTCTCTAATTTTACTCCTAAACCCCATACGCCATTTCAATGGCATTCGGTTTCTACTTCCGAGTTTAAACGCAAACAAGACATCCTGAGGCAAGAATTTCGCCGCATGAAAGGAGTAAAAGTCAACTTTACCGATGTACGGATTTCAGCGATGGAAGATTTCATTGGTCGAGGTGATCGCTCCTTAGCTCCAGTCTTAAAGCGTGCTTGGGAATTAGGAGCAGGTATGGATTCTTGGTATGAAAGTCTAGATAAAGCTTTTGCTGCTTGGGGAGAAGCCATTGCTGAATCTGGATTGGATTGGAAATATCGCCAAGTTGAAAATGGTGAATGGAATGTAATGGAAGGCGAAGGTAAAGATTCCGACCATCGGCTTGATGCACCTTTACCCTGGGACCACATAGATACAGGAATTGATAAAAGGTGGCTCAAGGAAGATTTGCAACGTGCCTTAGAAGCGATCGTAGTACCCGATTGTTCCTTTGATGGTTGTTCCCATTGCGGTGTTTGCAGTCCCGAATTTGGTCATAATATTGCGATCAAGGCACCACTAATCCCAGAATTTTCCGGTGATTTTGTGCCCAATACAACTAAAGCTCAAAAAATACGAGTTTGGTTTGGCAAGCAAGATGATATGGCGTTGATTGGTCACCTAGATTTAATGCGGTTGCTTGATCGAGCCGTGAGACGTGCCAAATTACCCATATCTTTTACCGGCGGGTATAATCCACAACCTAGAATATCTCCAGCTAATGCTTTACCTTTGGGTGTTACAAGTAGCGGCGAAATTGTTGATTTTGAATTGACTGAGGCAATTGATGTAGAAGTATTTCGTCAAAAACTAACTCAAATACTACCTGTAAATATTCCGGTATATAAAGTTATCCAACTGGATGTAAAATCCGAAAAAGCAGCCCAAGTTCTAGAATCTGCTGAATATCAAATAACAATAGCTGCTCTCAATACACAGCCAAATGTTACACAATGGCAAAATTGGGTTGACATAATTAACAGTAAGGACGAAATATTATGGGAACAAACAACTAAATCAGGCAAAACTTACTTGGTAAATCTGTGCGAACGCTTATTGGAATTAGAATTAATCCCAGAGAATAGTAACTTCTGTGATTCAACAGCAGTTTTACGCTATTTAGGAAAATGGCGTAACGATGGCACAATGTTGCGTCCCAACCAAATCTTGTTTATGCTAGAGCAAGTAGCTTCCGAAGAATTTCAACTGCTACACATTCACCGCAATCGGCTAGTTTTAGCGGTTTAAGGTTTACTGAGGGCAATTGGAACTAAGTTGCCCTCAGGTAGTGCATAAGCAAATAATTGATTTTTGACAAGGTTGCGTTAGAATGATATGAAGAGAAATTTTCTGGCGCTGCATTGAGTAAGCTGATTCACTAACCTGACATTCAGGATACGGAAGCAAAATATTAGAGTGCAAATTCCCGGATTTGACCCCAGGAAACTTGAAGCAGATTGACAAACACTCTTTAAAAATAGCTACGAGTGAATCGGCAACCAAACAAGCGACTGGGTCGGCTTCTCTAATTATTTCTCCGAGTATATGCTTTTTCAAACAACAGTGGAAAGCTCTGGCCAAAGATTGGAAAGAGCATTTAATCAAAAATTAACCACGGACGGGTATTTAATTGCTTAGAAAATTTTATGCAGCCGTTGTGGAATAATCAAGCGTGTGAGCGTCAAGACAACGTCAACCGCTTGCCAAATTTGAGAGCAAAAAAGTGTAATTTTTACTACCAGCAGAACCAGGCTTGTAAGGGCGAACTCGAACAATCAACCCCCATGTCTATTTGTGCTGCCAATTTTTGAGGGAATTGAATGACAAAACAAATTATTATCGCCGAACAGCATCAGATTGCTGCTGTATTTTCTGAAGACCAAATACAAGAATTGGTTGTTGCTACGGGTCATCACCAAATTGGTGATATTTACTTAGGTGTAGTAGAAAATGTATTACCTGGGATAGATGCAGCCTTTGTAAATATAGGTGACCCAGAACGTAACGGTTTTATTCATGTAACCGATCTCGGACCACTCAGACTTAAGCGCAGTTCGGCTGCAATTACGGAATTATTGGCACCACAGCAAAAAGTTCCAGTACAGGTAATGAAAGAGCCAACTGGAACCAAAGGTCCAAGATTGACGGGAAATATTACTTTACCCGGGCGTTACGTTGTTCTCATGCCTTATGGACGCGGTGTAAATTTATCCCGTCGAATCAAAAATGAAAATGAACGCAACCGTTTGCGAGCACTAGCAATTTTGATTAAACCTGCTGGCATGGGTTTGTTAGTACGAACTGAAGCCGAAGGCAAGCCAGAAGAAGCGATTATTGAAGATTTAGAATCTTTGCAAAGACAATGGGAAACCATTCAGCAAGAAGCTCAATCTACCCGCGCACCAGCATTACTCAATCGAGATGATGATTTCATCCAAAGGGTACTACGAGATATGTACGGTGCCGATGTTAACCGAATTGTGGTTGATTCAAGTACTGGGTTAAAACGAGTCAAACAATACTTACAAAATTGGAGTGGCGGACAAACACCACAAGGTTTATTAATCGATCACCACCGCGATCGCAGCGATATTTTGGAATATTTCCGCATTAATGCTGCAGTTAAAGAAGCTCTGAGACCGAGAGTAGATTTACCATCTGGAGGTTATGTAATTATTGAACCGACAGAAGCACTAACCGTAATCGATGTTAACTCGGGTTCCTTTACACGTTCTGCAACAGCAAGAGAAACAGTTTTGTGGACTAATTGTGAAGCTGCAACGGAAATTGCCCGTCAATTACGCTTGCGTAATATCGCCGGTGTAATTGTTGTTGATTTTATTGATATGGAATCGCGGCGCGACCAACTGCATGTCCTAGAGCATTTTAATAAGGCACTCAAAGCAGACAAAGCCCGTCCCCAAATCGCTCAGCTTACAGAACTGGGTCTAGTAGAGCTTACGCGTAAGCGTCAAGGACAAAATATTTATGAATTATTTGGTAAGACTTGTTCCACATGTGGTGGTTTAGGTCATATTGTCAGACTACCTGGTGAAACTGAAACTCCAGAAGTTGTAGCTCCAACCGAAGTACCGCCAGAACGTTTTGTTTCCTTACCCCATAAAGAACCCCGCTTACCTGCTGCTCGCATTAATGAACCACGGGAATCTTACGAAGGATTTAATGACGGATTTGATAACGAATCTGAGTTAGCAGCCTTGAATTTGGTTAACCATCCGAGCTATCACGAACTTGGTGATAGTAGTAAACGTCGCGTCCGTCGTCGTCGTAATGGTGTCAATGGGACTAATGGCAAAGAGGAACTACGGCTTAATAATAATTCTCCAATCTTGGCTAATGACCAAGATGGGGACATAGATGCAGAATTAGCTTCAGAAGCTACTTTTGGTAAAGCCGGTTGGGGCGATCGCCTCCCCCCTGCTAATAGAGTAAGTAAAATAGAATCTGTTAAATCAGTCGTCGAACCACCAGAAATTGTTTCTGTGGAGATGTCATCGGAAGAACAAGACGTTTATGCGCTAATGGGAGTATCACCTTTAGTACTTTTAAATCGTGAAGTAAAAAATCCCAAGTCTGTAATTATCAATGTAACCCAGCCCGGACAAGCTTCTACAGCAACATCAGAAAATCCAGAACCTACTATTGCGCCAAAACCTGTAAAAAATTCCGATGAAGTAGAAACCCCAGCACCTACAAAGGTTGAATTGGAAGAAAGTAGTACAGCAGAGGTAACTCCGGTAATTGCTTCAAAACCAAAACCAGAACCAGAACCAGAACCTGAGCCAGAACCAGAACCTGAGGTTATTAGTGCATCTAGCAGTACCGGTATCAAACGTCGCCGTCGCCGTCGTTCATCTGCTACAGAAAGTGAATAAAAATCGGCTTGAAGCATAAATAATTCTTATGGCTGATAGGCAAAAATCTGTTTTTGGCATGGGCTCCCAAACATCCACAAGCGATTCCCAGTGGCTGGAGTTATCCCCTTCATCTAAATTGCCTGAAATTGTTGCAGGCGTTGATGAGGCGGGAAGAGGTGCATTATTTGGACCTGTAGTTGCTGCTGCTGTCGTACTCCCACAAACTGCTTTTCCGGAGTTGATTAGTGCAAAAATCAATGACAGTAAAAAGCTGAGTGCTACTCGTCGAAGTAAATTAGCTGAGCAAATTTATGAGTTGGCATTAGATTGGAAAATTGGCTGTGCTTCTCCCACAGAAATTGACGAAATAAATATTCTGCAGGCATCTTTATTAGCCATGAGACGAGCAATCACGAGGCTCGAAATTCAGCCGGAAATTTGTTTGATTGATGGCAATCAAATGATAAAAGATCTACCCCAACAACAGCAACAAACAATAGTTAAGGGAGATTCTAAATCGCTCCAAATTGCTGCTGCTAGTATTGTGGCGAAAGTTTGGCGCGATGAGATAATGATAAAAATGGCATTGAAATACCCCATGTATGGCTTAGATAAGAATAAGGGATACGGTAGTAAAATTCACCTGATAGCATTAGAGCAACATGGGCCTTCGCCTTGGCACCGTCATTCTTTCAGCCCTTGTCAAAAACAAATGAAGATAAATCTAGAGATATAGCTAATTGCGATGCTTCAAATCAAAAATAAAGTGATAATTATTCCAATTTCAAGCTAGAAAATTCAGTGCTGTCACTGTCAATTCTTTGTCCCTGTGTTTGAGACTTAACCCAGGAATGATAATCATTCAAAAGCTGATTGAGTAATCTTTGCTTGATTGTCATTAAGACGCTTTTGAGCAGGGCATTTCCAGTTTTTTCCATAATCAATTGGGGAGTGAAAGAAAATGGCGGTGGCAGTTCTAATCTAACTTCTAGATTGGCATTGCCCTTAAGGTAAGTAACACCATTGCGCTGTATAGGTAATAAATATCCTTTTAAATTTAGGTTAAAACGCTGGTTAATGTAATCTAAACCAAGGATTTTACAAGCAATTGATTCTAGGTTGATTGTGCCGTTTGATTGTGCCCATACCTTCATGTCTACGGTTGGTTGAATTTTTACAGACATAAAATGTAAAGGACGCATTTTTAAACGAAAAACTTCTCTACTCAGTTGTTCAACCCGCTTTTGATCGACTAAAGCATTAACTAATCTTTGTGGCTGACGCAAGTAATGCTCAACGGGAATAGCTTGCCGGGTAACAGTAATTTCTACTGACTCGGAAGCAAAAAACTTGGTCGCCATAATTTAATAACCATAACTATTTAATTATTCTAATATTTTTTAATACATGATTAATAAAAAATATTTAATGTATTTTTCACTGTTGAAATGTGATGTTTTGCTATACTTTGTCATTAAGTAGATGCTGAGATAGCATTGCTCTAAAAAGCTGCAAATATCTTTATCTTTAAAATTAATACCTCAGAATTAAAATACTAATAAATATCTGGAAATTTTGTCACAAGTAGTAATAAGTGATTTATGTAATGTCTGGATACAGTTAAATGCTCGAGCAAAAAGTTTATATATACTATTTAAATAATGCATGTTTGCAACCTTGATTATATTTACAATTTTCGAAATATATATAAGCAAAAAATACTAAGGAAAAAATAAGTAATAGTGAGTAGGGCGATAATTGTTCATTACACTGGAACTACTTTTCTATAGTTATTTTCATATAAATGGCTAACAATTATTCCATAACCTGTTCACAAACTGAATATGATTGTTGTAATATTCATTTTGAATTTGGGAAAAAAAGTGGAGATTTTGTAATTGAAAACTCAATGAAAATATTTCAAGATCCGAGGTTTGTATCGGCTCCACTCCAAGATAAGTAATCAAAAACTGCTAAACATTTCATAACTATAATAATGAACAAGCGCATTCATCTATTGTTATTGTTGGCATGGATAATTATTGGTAGTTGTCTGCGCTTTATCGGCTTAGAAAAATTACCACCTTGGACTGATGAATGTGCCACCATAGTTTTCAGCTTGGGTAACACATTTCGTCACGTACCCCTCAATCAAATTATTAATGCGGATGTCTTGTTGCAACCATTGCAAGTAATATCCAATACAGAAATTAGTGATGTTACCGAACGCTTATTTAGTGAAAGTACACACCCACCTATATATTTCATTATTAATCACTTGTGGATGAAAATTTTTTCACCACCAGGAGAATTAGCATCTATTTTTGCGGCGCGATCGCTGAGTGCCATATTAGGAATTATATCCATTCCAGCAATGTTTGGTTTCGGATATATAGTTTTTCGTTCGGCTTTAGTAGGACATATAGCGGCTGCGTTAATGGCTGTCTCTCCCTACAATATATTTTTAGCTAGGGAAGCACGTCATTATACCCTAGTTATTTTGTTGCTAATTGCTTCTTTGTCTTGTTTCATGAAAGCAATTGAAGTGACTCGTAATCATCGACGCCTACCAATTTGGGTGGGGTTAACTTGGGTTATAGTCAATGCTTTGGGAATTGCAACCCATTTTTTCTTTAGCTTGGCACTGTGCGTTCAAGGTTGTGTATTGCTCTTATACATTGCAAAGCAAATCAAAAGTAATAAGTGGGTGTCAATACGTTTAAACTGGTTACGTATGTTGGGAGTTGCTTTTGGAACCTTTAGTGCTTCTATAGTATGGTTACCAATTTTAACAAAGATTCGTGGAAATGAGCTTACCACTTGGGTCTCTGATGGAAGTCCGCATTTCATAGAACCGATTTGGCGACTTTTTCTATGGATGATAAGTATATTTGTATTGCCTCCGTCAGCAATTTCTATTGTACCTATTTGGATTGTGGTAATTTCTGGTGTATTTACACTACTGTTTTTAGGTTGGGTAATTTATAACATCAGATGTACTTTACAAGCTCAACAATTAAATTCAACATCTGCCGTTATTAGTAATTCCTTAAAAGAATACATTATCGGGGCAATATTTTTATTTTTAAGCTTTAGTTACTTTCTAGGTATAGATTTAACTTTAGCACCGCGCTTCCAATTTATTTATACACCCACAGTTATACTTGTCTTTGCAGCGGCTTTAGCTATTTGCTGGCAGGAAGGAAAAAACTTTCATTCCCAAAATCATCAATTCTTTTCGGCTATTAACAAGAGAGTGTTGGTGGGAATTATTGCTTTTATGTCCCTTTTGGGAGGAGTAACAGTTGTTGGGAATATTGGCTACTTGCAGCATCATCGTCCCGATATCCTTGCTCCAACGATCTACAAAGCTTCCCAATCCCCAGCTATCATCGCTACCAGTCACAAACATCACGGACAAACTGGAAGAATGATGGGTTTAGCACTAGAATTTAAACGCTTATCTGGTGATAAATTTTCTAGTAATGATTGGCAGTTTTTCTTAGTACACAAAGATTTTCAAACAGACTCTTACAGTGAGGGGATGGAAATACTTAATAAACAACTTACTCAAGTACCTCGCCCTTTGGATTTGTGGTTAGTTAACTTTCGCACAAAAATGGATTTAGAATCTCAAAATTGTTTTCTTGACCCTAAATATAATTCATATGCTGGTGAATACAAATATAAGCTCTACCGTTGTGCTGCCAATAATTAATGCTTTCATATTGTGATATTTAGTAGTTATTTATAGCACCAAAATTGATTAATTATTCGAAAGATTTTTGGCCAATCTGTAACATGAATTTAGGGCTCAAATATATTAGTGCATCTGGCGAACTATTAAACTTTGAATATACCCGAGAAAAACATTCCTGAGAATTGTAAAGTTGAGATGGATTTTAAAAAATTCTTCTTGTGAAAAATTATTTTTAGGAAAACTTGTTTTTATTTGCGACTGCTAACTACTGATAACCACTAATTACTAGCTACCAATTACCCATGATAAGTGACGAACCGAAAACTTTACATATTGCCCATTTAGGACCATTAGGTACATATGCCGAAGCTGTTGCTATTAATTATACTAATTTCCTGAAAGAAAAGGCCGAAGTGAAAACTCAGTTGTGTCCTTATCCCAGCATTGCTGAAACATTATACGCTGTAGATTCTAAGGAAACAGATTTAGCTGTGATACCTGTAGAAAACTCTATTGAGGGAAGCGTGAGAGTCACTATGGATACATTATGGCAATTAGATGATTTACAAATTAATCTAGCCTTAGTTATGCCAATTTGTCATGCTCTTGTCTCAAATGCTAAAAGCTTGGAGACAATTGAAAAAGTTTACTCCCATCCCCAAGCTCTTGCTCAATGTCAGAAATGGCTAAATGCATTCTTACCTAATGCACAGCTAATTCCGACAAAATCTACAACTGAAGCATTAGGAATACTAGATCAAGAATCGACCACAGCAACGATTTCTTCCAAGCGTGCGGCGCAAATATATAATTTACCGATTCTAGCCAGCAGCATTAATGATAGTCCAGAAAACTACACTCGTTTTTGGATAATTAGTAGAGTTGACGTTGACGTACCTGATATTTATCCCCATTCTTCTGTTGCTAAAAGCACTCACACCTCATTAGCCTTTAGTCTACCTGCAAATATTCCTGGCGCTTTGGTTAAACCCTTAGAGGTCTTTTCTCAACTTGGTATAAATCTCAGTCGCATCGAGTCTCGACCTACTAAACGCTCCCTAGGAGAATATTTATTTTTTATAGATTTAGAAGCTGATGATAGCCAATCAGAAATACAATTGGCACTCACCGAACTTAGTAAGCATACAGAAATACTGAAGGTTTTTGGCAGTTACAATGTCCTGCAGATTAGCAAGTCAAGCAACTAACTGCTAACTAGAATAATTAGCCAGTACTTAGTATTAACTAACCCCTATAGTTTTGATTTAATGTGTCTTTAAGAACTGTACGAGCAGCTAAATGATTGCGAGTAGAAGTTAAAATTTCTGCTTCCCGTTCTAAACGAGCAGCAGTATCTTGTATTTCTAAAAGTGCTTGTTGCTCCAAAGGAACACTTCTCAGATTATACGCAACCCAATATGAAAGCTCTAAAGGTAACTCTGGCAAATCGTCTGGTAGTTCAATTGGTTGTTCAGTGAGTTTTGCTGATAAACGAACTACATCTTGCAGCAATTGTTCCACTTCTGTTGCAACTGTTCGCAAGTCTTGACTGGGTGGCTCGTCTTCTATCCATTCTACTAACCCTACGTAATAAGGCTTTTCTCGAATGTACTCCAAGACGCGAAATCTTTGCTGTCCTAAAGTTACCATTTTCATCCGATCGTCTGGATAACGTTGATAGTGAACAATTTCAGCACAGCAACCAACATTCGCAATTGAGCCTTTTACTGGATCTACCATCAGCACACCGAACCTTCGATCGCTTTGCAAGATCGTGTTCATCATCATCCGGTAGCGAAATTCAAATATATGTAGGGGTAAAGGTCTGGAAGGAAATAACACTAACTCCTTTATGGGGAATAGAGGTAATTCGCGAACCGCAATATTAGAAGAAGATGACATTGTAACCTTGGTATAAATTTAATCTTTATAAAGTTATTTTTAGATTCCCCGTATTTTGCTATTCTAGCATTTTATGATTCGGCTATAAAAAACCTTGAGGAAATCTATATCAAACACTAGTAAAGATTGAAACATCATAAATAAGAATATTTTTATAAGAAGATTAAAAATCTTCGTACCTAAATATCAATTCAATATCTACAAATTTAAACCCATGACTTACAATTAAGTATCTTTTATTACTTTATTTTTGTTGGTTGTATGAAGTTATTAACTCAATATTATTTGCCCAATTGAGAATACATAATCAAGTGTGATTAAGATTTTTAGATCTAATGAATTAGCTATCTGTAGACAAAGACAAGTTAATTAATGTTAGATATTAATTAATCTTAGATAGCATTCTTTTATTTCTAGATTTTTAAATTAACAATTATATTTCTGATAGAAATCATAAAAAAAAATTACATATAATTTCCACATATCAAGGACTATATTTTTGCCTCAGGATATTTTTTGCTTCCTATCCCCTTTATAGCAAAATATAATTTTCTGACCCATACACTTACTGCTATAAAAACTTAATTTGCTAAAGCTTAAATCAACTCAATTCATTACATTATTTAGATAAAGATTGAAGATTTTGTATTGAATTTAAACTTATAAAGCGATGATAGAAATTATTGTGAAACAAATTCATATCCAGAATCACAAATATGATTCCTAGTAGACAGGGATTTATTAACAACATTTTTGTTCAAATACAAATTCTGCGGGAGATAATTCCCCGCAGATATGACGTAACAGTGCAATCTTAACTGTTACGTGGTTTATTTATTCGTCTCACTACTCACTTTGATGCGATTGACTATTAGTTGTTATTATTATGTAAGTTTTCAGTATTTAAAATCTTACTCAGCCACAAATAAAACAACAAAGCAAACTAATAACTAGTAAAAATATAACTGATTACAATTTGACTTCAATATCCACACCAGATGGTAAATCCAATTTCATTAGAGCATCAATAGTTTTAGAAGATGGCTGATAAATATCGATGATACGGCGATGAGTACGTGTTTCAAAATGTTCCCTAGAGTCCTTATCAACGTGAGGCGAGCGCAAAACACAGTAAATTCGACGTTTTGTCGGCAGGGGTATAGGACCAATAGCTGTAGCGTTGGTACGGTTTGCTGTATCAACAATCTTCTCGCAAGATGTATCTAGTAAACGACGGTCAAAAGCTTGTAAGCGAATTCTGATTTTTTGCTGTTGTTGTAAAGTGGCCATTTCTTTAGTTTTCCTGGTTCAGATGAAAGAAGCTAGTAAAGCTTATTTGAAAAATTAGAGTATCGTTCGGCTTATTAAAGCAGCTTGTGCTTCTACATATTAATAGACGAACAATAATAATTATGAGCTAGCGGAAATTAAATAATTACTTGAGTAGCAATGTATAGCTCTTCTAGAAAAAGTAAATTTACGATCGCTCATAATATAGTTCGAGAAATACAATTCAAATGATGGGAAAAGAGCAGAGAATAATTTCAGCATCTCTGCTCCTCCTTCATTTAAGGTAAACAGGTGTTACTTTACGATCTTGGAAACAACACCAGCACCAATTGTACGACCACCTTCACGAATAGCAAAACGCATTCCTGTTTCAATCGCAATTGGGTTGATTAATTCCACATTCATTTTAATGCGGTCTCCAGGCATTACCATTTCTGCAACGCTACCATCATCTGCAGTAAAAGATTTGATGGTACCGGTTACGTCAGTGGTTCGCACGTAGAACTGAGGGCGATAACCAGAAAAGAATGGAGTCTTACGACCACCTTCTTTATCAGTTAAAACATACACTTCACCTTCAAATTCAGTGTGTGGTGTAATGCTACCTGGCTTAGCAAGAACCATACCGCGTTCTACGTCAGTTTTTTGCAGACCGCGCAATAATACTCCAGCATTATCCCCAGCCATACCTTCATCAAGACTCTTTTTGAACATCTCGATTCCAGTTACGGTGGTGCTGCGGGTATCTCTAATTCCAACAAGCTCTACCTGATCGCCAACTTTAACAACACCACGCTCAATTCTACCAGTCGCTACGGTACCACGACCTGTGATAGAAAATACGTCTTCAACTGCCATCAAGAAAGGCTTATCTACAGCCCGCTCGGGAGTAGGAATATAAGAATCTACCTTATCCATCAAGTCATAGATTTTATCTACCCACTCGTTATCGCCCCGTTGTGTTGAGGGGTTAGCAATCATATGCTCTAGTGCTTGCAAACCAGAACCTGCTATCACAGGAATTTCATCACCAGGGAAGTCATAACTGCTCAGCAATTCTTGGACTTCTAATTCCACCAATTCCAGCAGTTCATCATCATCCACCATGTCTTTCTTATTTAAAAAGACAACGATGTTGGGCACGCCCACTTGTTTTGCTAAGAGGATGTGCTCCCGGGTTTGGGGCATAGGACCATCAGCTGCGGATACTACCAAAATAGCACCATCCATCTGAGCAGCACCTGTGATCATATTTTTCACATAGTCTGCGTGTCCGGGACAATCTACGTGAGCATAGTGACGATTTTCAGTCTCATACTCCACGTGAGCAGTGTTAATAGTAATACCCCGAGCTTTTTCTTCTGGGGCGTTATCGATTTCATCATACTTTTTGGCCGCAGCTTGACCTAAAGCCGATAAGGTCATGGTGATAGCTGCTGTTAAAGTAGTTTTACCGTGGTCAACGTGACCAATAGTACCAATATTAACGTGGGGTTTATTTCTTTCAAACTTTGCGCGTGCCATGAGTACTCGTTTTTTTTCCTTTTCTAGTTATGCGTTCCCTTTACTTTTAGCGATGATTGCCTCACTGACGTTGCGAGGCACTTCCTCGTAACTACTAAATTCCATGGAGAAGACGCCCCGACCTTGGGTCTTGGAGCGGATGTCTGTAGCATAACCAAACATTTCCGCCAATGGAACTTTAGCAGTCACTTTTGAAAGACCCTGTTCGGATCCCATCCCTTCAATTTGACCCCGACGAGAGTTCAAATCGCCCATCACATCCCCAAGGAAGTTTTCTGGTACTTCTACCTCAACTTTCATCATGGGTTCTAATAGGACTGGTGAAGCCTTCATTGTGGCAGCTTTCATCGCCATAGAACCAGCAATTTTGAATGCCATCTCTGAAGAATCTACGTCGTGGTAAGACCCATCTATCAATGTTGCCTTGACGTCAATTAAGGGATACCCTGCTAGGATACCCGATTCACAGGTTTCTTTCATTCCCTGCTCTACTGGCGCAACATATTCTCTGGGTACTGAACCACCGACTATTTTAGAGACAAATTCAAAACCGCTTCCCGCTTTTCCTGGCTCTAAGTCGATTACGACATGACCGTACTGACCTTTACCACCACTTTGGCGGATGAATTTACCTTCTACCTTAGTAACAGCTTTGCGGATAGTTTCGCGATAAGCTACCTGTGGTGCGCCAACATTTGCTTCAACTTTAAATTCTCGTAACATTCTATCTACGAGAATCTCTAAGTGTAACTCTCCCATTCCCGCAATCACGGTTTGGTTAGTTTCAGGGTTGACGCTGACACGAAAAGTGGGATCTTCTTCCGAAAGCGCTTGTAACGCTTTTGAAAGCTTTTCCATATCGTTCTTGGTTTTGGGTTCAACCGCAACCGAGATCACAGGTTCTGGAATAAATAGGGATTCCAAAATTACCGGCGAATCCTCATCACAAAGAGTATCACCTGTCAAGGTCTCTTTCAATCCTACTGCTGCTCCCAAATCCCCTGCTCGCAGTTCATCAACATCCTGCCGATCATCTGCCTTCATTAAAACTAGGCGGGAAATTCGTTCTTTCTTACCTTTTGTCGCATTATAAACATAGCTACCTTTCTTGAAGATGCCAGAATAAACTCGAATAAAGGTTAAACGACCGTAAGGATCGGCCATCACTTTGAAAGCAAGTGCAGCTAAGGGGGCTTCGTCGTCGGCAAATCTTTCGACTGTTTCGCCACTTGGTAATGTACCTTGAATTGGGGGTACATCTATAGGTGCTGGCAGGTAATTTACCACAGCATCCAAGAGCAACTGCACACCCTTGTTTTTAAATGCCGAACCGCACAGCATCGGTACAATCGTACCGTCTATAGTTCCTTTTCTCAGAGCTAGCTGGATCTCTTCTTCTGTGATTTCTTCTCCTTCGAAGTACTTTGTCATCAAATCATCAGAAGTTTCAGCTACCGCTTCAATTAATTTTGTACGATATTCTTCAACTATTTCTTGTACTTCGGCGGGAATATCTGTTTCTTCAATATCAGTTCCTTGGTCGTTGTTGTAGATGTATGCACGCATCTTGACCAAGTCGACTATTCCACGAAACTCGCTCTCACTACCAATTGGTAATTGGATTGGAACAGCGTTGGTTCGCATGCGATCGCATACTTGCTCGTGAACCTTGAAGAAATCCGCACCAATACGATCCATTTTGTTTACAAAAATGATCCTTGGTACTTTATAACGATCTGCTTGTCGCCATACAGTTTCGGTTTGGGGTTGTACACCACCTACTGAGCATAGAACTGTGATAACACCATCTAATACCCGCATGGAGCGCTCAACTTCGATGGTGAAGTCTACGTGACCGGGAGTATCAATTATGTTTATTTGATGATCTTTCCAACTAGTGCTAATAGCAGCAGCAGTAATTGTAATTCCTCGCTCCCGTTCTTGAGCCATCCAGTCGGTTACCGCTGTTCCCTCGTGAACCTCACCAATTTTGTGAATAATCCCGGAGTAAAACAGTATTCTCTCAGTCGTAGTTGTTTTGCCCGCGTCTATATGTGCTGCGATGCCAATATTACGCACCTTTTCCAGCGGGTTAGTACGTGCCACAGCTGCCTCCTATACCTTTCGCCTCATGATATCTTGTATATTACACTTTGTTAAGAATATATACTCTTACGGGAACCCGCCTTCTTTATATAAAGATTTGATATATTCATTCGCGGCAATTATCAGTTAACTGTCAATTGGTTAACAGTTAACTGTTCATAATTAGTAACGATAGTGGGCAAAAGCCTTATTCGCTTCTGCCATTCGATGTGTTTCTTCCCGTTTACGAATAGCATTACCAGTTTCGTTAGCTGCATCCATTAATTCATTGGCTAACCTATTCGCCATTGTTTTGCCGGGACGTTCCCGAGAGAATCTTACAAGCCAACGGAGTGCCAATGTTGTACCTCGATCGGAACGAACTTCCATTGGTACTTGGTAAGTTGCACCACCAACCCGTCGAGCTTTAACTTCTACCAAAGGAGTAACATTTTGAACTGCTCTTTCAAATGTTTCCAATGGATCGTTTCCTGTTCTCTGCTCAATTGTTTTCATCGCATCATAAACAAGTCTTGCAGCCAGTGATTTTTTCCCATGACGCATAATTCGTCGAATCATCATGCTGACTAAACGACTGTTATATACTGAGTCAGGAGGAACTGGACGTCTTTGAATAACACCACGACGAGACATAATTAACTCTTAAATTTATGTTTGGCAACGAGATTATATGATATCTAAGAATTGAGAATTTGTTAGCGCAAACCATCGAAATAAGCTTACTATTCGACGAATCAGGCTTTTCACTCTTTTCTTAATTTTGGCTTTTCCGAAAGCAGTGCTACTTCCTACTGTTGTCTTTTACTGGACATATAAGGCGACAACATTATATACCTTATTTGTGATATCTTCGCCCTTCGAATAAGTAGAGAATTGTAAATAACTCTCAAAATTAATGCTTATCATCAGTAATACTTGTTAACTGTTCGGATAAGCATTTCCCATTCAAAACACTCAATGTTAATCACAGACTTAAAAAGAGTTTATCTGCAGGAAATCATCTGTTTCTAGGAAATTAGCCAACTGGAAATCATTAGCAAATTAGAGCGGCGTAAGCCCTTGCATGGACTATTGCCGCTCAGAAAGCCTTATTCGGGTCAATTTGTTTTAGATTCATCTGACACTTTTGGCGATTCATGGGGTAAGCACAATAGGAAATTGCATTTATCCCTTAGGACGTTTTGTCCCATATTTGGAACGACCTTGTTTGCGATCTTTTACTCCCGCCGTATCTAAAGTGCCGCGGATAATGTGATACCGTACACCAGGTAAATCTTTTACCCTACCGCCACGAATCATGACAACCGAGTGTTCTTGTAAGTTGTGTCCAATCCCTGGGATATAAGCTGTTACCTCAAATCCAGAAGTTAACCTTACCCTTGCTACTTTACGTAGTGCTGAGTTAGGTTTCTTCGGGGTTGTTGTATATACCCTGGTGCACACTCCCCGACGTTGGGGGCATCTTTTCAGAGCTGGCGATTTAGTCTTTTGGCGCGCCAGTTCGCGTTCGTTTCTAATTAGCTGCTGTATGGTTGGCATGAGTTACAGCCCATGAAGCTGCGTTTAATCTTAGTTTTAACAAATCGATATTATACAGTTTGCCATTGGTGGCTGTCAAACATAATTTTAGATGCAAAATTTTCAAGCTTGCTTCAACGACCACAAATTTGATTGCACAATGATGTCAGAAGCTGCAAGCAAGAAAACTAAATTTCTGAAAATATATTTGGTAGATAATAATATTCGCCTGATAACTTTGGCTAATAACTAAAAAATTTTTATTTATTCTTGAGAGAAGGAATTACCACAACCACAGCTAGAAACAGCTTGAGGATTTTGAAAACGGAATCCCCCACCCATTAAATCCTCAGCGTAATCTAGTTTTAGTCCCTCGACATATTTCAAGCTACCTGCATCTATAGCAACTTTAATTCCTTGTGATTCATAAATGACATCTTCTAGATTGTGGTTTGAAATAAAAGATAAATCATAGAATAAGCCAGAACAGCCACCTTGTTTGACAGATAGTCTAAATAAAAGCTCGGATTGAGAACGTTTTGATTTTAACCGTTCAATTTCATTAGCTGCGGATTGAGAAATATGAATCATTGATTCCGTTATTTTAATATTTAAAACCCCATCTCTAATATCTTACAGATGGGGTAAACACAAGAATTTTGGTTGGTAATCTATATATTAAATAAAAATATAGCCAAACTTAAAGTAAAAATTTACCAGAATTTGGGGTGAATACTCGCGTCTTCCCCTATGAAAACGGTGTGAGTTCTCCCAAAGGTAGACGCGACAGGAATGCTTGTTTAATAAAAGCTCGGTGAGTTTCACCAAATACGGCGAAGATTCTAGCTATTTGTACGAGAGTAATCGTCTTGGAAGCGAATAATATCGTCTTCTCCTAAATATTCGCCATTTTGAACTTCAATAAGTACTAAAGGAATAACGCCAGGATTTTCCAAGCGATGTTCTGTACACTGTGGAACATAGGTTGATTGATTGTTGCTTAACAGAATTTCTTCTGAGCCACAAACTACTTTTGCTGTGCCGGATACAACAATCCAGTGCTCGCTACGATGATGATGCATCTGCAGGCTCAAACGATGTCCGGGTTTAACCTCAATACGCTTGATCTTGTATCCGCGACCTTCTTCCAGAACTGTGAAAGAACCCCAGGGACGCAACTCCGTAGCAGCAACACCTCTAGGAGTAACAGCAGGAGGAAATGTCAAGGATTCAACTTCTGTAGCTTCTTGGAATTGAGACATAATTACCTCTTTTTGTTGGTAAGCAGGATAAATCGGTTGGTGACCTTAACCATTGATGGAAAATATGCCGTAATTTTGCAACCGTGGAAATCAGCAATTCGTAGCACCCTTGCCAAACATAACAAAAACTCGCAGGCCAGTGTATTAAATAACTTTGCCCATCTGAAAATCTACATCAACTCTTTATTAAGCAAAAGTCAAAATCAATCTTAACTTCATTAAACTTGAAATTGCAGGTCAACAATTATACCAAGCATTTATTTGCTTTTCTTGGCTTGGGAGATCGATTCTATCTTCACTACAAGCAACTGTGAATATAACCCTACTTAGCTTTCTATTTACTTGCTTTTACTAGTTGGTTGGAGAAAAATTCCAATTCCGTTGTGTACCCTTGCTGCGGTATTAGGAGAACGGTCAACTAATTGACCTCCAAGGTAAAGACTAGTTGAACTACCCCCATCCAAATTTAAAGCATTGATACACCCCATTCGCTGCATTAACTGGGCATGTTCTGCTAACGTTGGACCTTTACCACCTACACGATTGTGTACTGCAGCAATTATTAAGCGACCAGATGCAGTAGTACAAATAGCACTACGAACAGCTTTTTGTCTTGCAAAAGCTTTACTGAAGTTTTCCCGAGTTGCATCTAGCACAATGCGACGATTTTGCAACAGTAGTGGCCCAGCTCCGAGAATATGCGGATAACGATTAAATTCAACAGGAAAACTCGAACTAGCAATACGCAAAACAGAACCCACAGTCAAATTCAGGAGTTGATTGTTACCTGCGCCACGAGAAGTAATTAAATAACCATCTCTAGGAATGGGAATAGATTGCTCCCCTGCTTTGTTTGTTTGTAACTTGCTAAAAATTCGGTTTTTACGGACAACTAAAACCACTTCGTTGTCTGTTAAAGGTATATATGCCAATCCCCAAACTGGCGTATAGCGGGCAATTCCTGTTTGCACATAGCCACTATTAAGGGTAGAAATAGTTAATTTTTGTTGATTTGGAGCGATTAAAGTTTCCCTTAAACTCAAGCGACCCATATAAAATTGTCCGGAATCATTCCACGCGATCGCACCTCTATTAAGAATAGGACTTGATAACCACTGTCCATTTTGTCTAATTGCACCTAGAGGTAAGCGATTTTTGCGATTAAAGAAACCTCCATTAATAGCAGCCGCAGCAACATAGTTTTGGGCAGTTTTAATTAATGGTGCTGTGCCTACAAGGGTGCTGGGATTAGACCAAATCGGTCTAAGCTGAATGTTAAAAGAACGGGGATTTACTTCTAACCATCTAACAGCAAAGCTTTCTGTGGCTAAGTTAACAAATTGTTGTCGCCAAAGCAATCCTGGAGCCCAAGTTATATCTCGGGCTACCATTGCATCTGGTCTGACATCAATAATTAAACGATTAGGATTACCCACGCTACTAACCCGGGGTTCGTAACCAAATGGTACGCTCAAACGAATTAAGGTTTGGTTCTTAACGACTTCTATTTGTTTAATTAGTGGTTCAGGAGCGTTGATGTTGATGTCGTCAGAACTTGAAGAAACTGGGTTGAGATTTTCTTGAGAAGAATTTAACTGTAAAGCTGATGATAATACTGGACGAGGCGCGTAGCGTTTTAGCAAACGAGGATTAGCATTTCCGTGTAGAGTAATTGTCCAATCTCGATTTAGTGGGGGGAGTTTCGGTTGATTTTTTTGAGTTTTAGGCGTGGAATTTGTGAGTTTAGGAGTTTTAAGTTTGGGGTTTTTGAGTTCAGGATTTTTAAGTTTAGGATTCTCAATTTTAGGATTCTCAAGTTTAGGAAGCTGAGGACGTGGCTTTCTTTTTCTGGGTGCTTCTTGTCTGATTTGCCAAGGTGTCGGGCGATCCAAATCCACTATTACCTGTTCAATGTCTCCTCGCTTTCCCTGAAGAATATTTTTAATATTTGCTGTTCGAGTATATATACTTAAAGTGCTGCCATTATTTTTTATTTGCCACCCTTTACTTGCAGCTAAACTTGTAATATCTAAATATCTATATCCTGTTGTTAGCCAACCAGATAGAATAAAAGGCTGTTTAAATGAAGAAAACCACTGAATAGGTTGTCTAGCTGGCTGTTGACTATTTAATAAATCTATCCCAAAAATTTGCTTCAGCGCTCCATCACTAAGATAAGTAAGTGTTGATTTTTTGTTTCCCTGACGTTGCAACCAAGCTCCAGAAAATTTCTTTCCATTAAGAATAATTTGATAACCTGAAGCAACTACACCCCCGCGATTAACTATGGAATGAGAATTTCTTTCAGAAGATAATTTTAGTCCAGAGGTTGAATTTGCTGATGCAACAGAATGGTTAGTAAAGAAGAATAGTCCAAACAAAAGCAGTAAAGACAAAGAATCCTTAAAACGCTTATAATTACAACTATTCGTGATGTTACAGATTGATAAAAACAAGTAGTTATTGACTTTTTCTACCATGATTTTCATTCACTCTTAAAAACTATTTTTTAGGTATCTGCGAAGTTTTGGTTTACAAGTATCATTTTCAGCAAAATGATCGTCGAGACTTATTTTTATCCCTCTTCTCCAGGAAACATGCAATTCAGATTCTTTTTTAGCAGTCGAAATTTAAAAGTCATGAAATGATGAAGTTTTTACTTACAACTTCCCTCGCACTATGAAGGTATAAAATTAAAATTTTTTGTTGGTGGAATAAAATGTAAGATGGGTTTTAAAGTCTGGCATGATAAGGTATATATAGTTAAACATCCTTTTGCAAACATTTAAACAAGTTTTTTTTTGACATAAATACTGAAAATTTATGTGAAACTTCTTACTAACTAACAGTCAACTTGCTGCAAATAATTGCAGAAAAAAATAGAACTCAATATTGATAGCTTAGTCTTAGGATTATTTGCTACTTAAGTGAGGTGAAAATGGTAGCAGCATTAACTGAAACGGCTTATGTGCGAACAAGTGAAGTTTTGGAATTGTCAAATGGCCATATAGTGTAATACGCTGATTTGTAATGCGCTGATTTTAGTGCAGAAACACTTAAACAAAATGTATACAAATTGAAGGTCGGTAAAGTCTTTAATTCTAATTACTCTCACTGAGATTGAGAATCTTAATGAAGTATTGAATTGAAAGTTGGAGCCGAGCTAACTTTTTTGTCTAAATTTGTCTAAAACGATGAATTGAGATAATAGACACCTTCAAAAATATTAAACTGTTTGTATAAGCTCATCAGGATAAGCTGTAACTCATTTAACCCAGTATAATTTTTTCAATTTATAGATATTAACGCGGGTAGAACAAGATGATGATACCCGAGGTAATTTTTTTTCTTTTTTTTAATTGCGCTCATGCAGTCATTGCAATGTATCTCCTAAATCATAATTAACAAATTTCAAATTTACTGCGGAGTGGTAAAAATAACGACTCAAAATCTCAGGGTATAGTTTATGAAAAACAAACAAAACAATCAAGAACAAAATATGGCATTTATCAATAATTCCTCCGAAAGTAACAGCCAGGGACAAAGGTGGTTAGTGGAGGAAAGGGATGCCTGTGGTGTAGGCTTTATTGCCCATCGTCGAAATCAAGCCAGCCATGGAGTATTGCTAAAAGCTTTGGCTGGGTTAACCTGCTTAGAACACCGTGGGGGTTGTAGTGCAGATCGGGATTCTGGTGATGGGGCAGGCATATTGACTGCTATCCCCTGGGACTTGTTCCAAACTAATTTAACCGCAGATAACATAAAACTTCCACAAGACTTGAGCAAAGTTGCGGTAGGAATGATATTTCTCCCAACCGACAAACAAGCAGCACAAATAGCAAAAACAACTTTTGAAACAGTTGCATCGGAAGAGAAATTAACTGTTTTGGGTTGGCGAACTGTACCTGTCGACCCTCAAGTTTTGGGAGTACAAGCAAAAGAAAACCAACCCCAAATAGAACAAGTTTTTTTATTAAGTAATGACAAAAGCGGCGATGACCTAGAAAGGCAGCTATACATTACTCGCGGTCGCGTTGTCAAAGAAATTCGCAGTTTAAATCAAGAATCTTTAACAGACTTCTATGTTTGTTCGCTGTCAAGTCGAACAATTATTTACAAAGGTATGGTTCGTTCTGCTGTATTGGCAGAATTCTATGCCGATCTAAAAGATCCACAATATATAACTGCTTTTGCAGTTTACCACCGTCGTTTCAGTACTAATACTTTGCCTAAATGGCCACTTGCCCAACCAATGCGTTTATTGGGACATAATGGTGAAATAAATACTTTGGTGGGTAACGTAAACTGGATGATGGCAAGAGATACAACACTCAATCATCCTGTTTGGGAAGAGCGTTTAAATGAACTGAGACCTTTTGTGCGGATGGAAAATAGTGATTCCGCAACTTTAGATAATGTATTCGAAGTTTTAGTGCGTTCCGGACGTAGTCCCTTGGAAGCTTTGATGATCATGGTGCCGGAAGCTTATCAAAATCAGCCGGAATTGAAAGATTATCCAGAAATTGTTGATTTTTACGAATACTACAGTGGGATGCAAGAAGCTTGGGATGGTCCAGCTTTACTAGTCTTCAGTGATGGACGAAAAGTTGGAGCAGCCCTAGATCGTAACGGTTTAAGACCAGCTCGTTACTGCATCACCAAAGATGACTATATCGTTGTTGCTTCAGAAGCCGGCGTTGCAAACTTTCCAGAGTCCGAAATTGTTGAAAAAGGAAGACTTGGACCGGGACGCACGATCGCGGTAGATTTAGAAACCCAGGAAATTTTAAAAAATTGGCAAATCAAACAGCGCATAGCTCAGAAATACCCCTACAGGGAATGGTTGAGTCAATATCGCCAAGATCTTAATGGCTTAGTTGAAAGTAAACACAAAAATAATGGCAATGGTAATGGTAATGGTAATGGTAACGGTAGTCGAGGAACATTACATCCCAATATCGACCGAAAAACTTTACTGAGAAATCAATTTGCCTTTGGATACACCACAGAAGATGTGGAAATGACGATCCAAGAAATGGCTACAAATGCTAAGGAGCCTACTTTCTGCATGGGTGACGATATTCCCCTAGCGGTATTATCAGAAAAACCTCACTTACTATATGACTATTTCAAGCAAAGATTTGCTCAGGTAACTAATCCAGCCATCGACCCACTACGGGAAAAGCTGGTGATGTCATTAAAAGTAGAAATTGGTGAAAGGGGCAATTTACTGGCTCCAAAACCAGAATACGCCCGCAGAATTAAGTTAGAGTCACCAGTAATTTCAGAAATTGAGTTAGAAGCAATTAAGAATTCAGATTTTACAACAGTAGAACTGTCAACATTATTTGATATTACTGACGGTCCCCAAGGCTTACAAAAAGCAGTTGAATCGTTGCAAGCGAAAGCAGCAGAAGCAGTACGCTCAGGAAGTAAAGTACTTATCCTCACAGAGCGTGTCGAGCAAAAATGTGCTATTGATGCCGATCGTACTTATATTCCACCCCTACTAGCTGCAGGTGCAGTGCACCATCACTTAATTAGGGAAAGACTACGAATGCAGGTATCTTTAGTTGTTGATACAGCTCAATGTTGGAGTACCCATCATTTTGCTTGCTTGATTGGCTACGGTGCAGCAGCGATTTGTCCCTACATGGCATTAGATACAGTTCGAAATTGGTGGGAAGATCCAAAAACCCAACAATTTATGGAACGTGGTAAAGTACCGACTTTAAGTTTGGAAGAATCTTTGAGTAACTATCGTCAGGCTATCGAGGCTGGATTACTCAAAATTCTTTCAAAAATGGGAATATCACTACTTTCCAGCTATCAAGGAGCACAAATTTTTGAAGCTATTGGTATTGGAGAAGATTTGTTAGCAATGGGCTTTCGGGGTACGACTTCACGGATCGGAGGTTTAAGTATTAGTGACTTAGCCCAAGAAGTATTGAGTTTTCATCGTAAGGCTTTCCCCGAACTAAGTCTGAAAAAATTAGAAAATCTGGGTTTTGTTCAATATCGTCGTGGTGGTGAATATCACATGAACAATCCAGAAATGGCAAAAATGCTACATAAAGCTGTCGCCACGAAAGATTACGACCATTACAGCGTTTATAAACAATCTTTACAGAATAGAAAGATTACTGCTTTGCGGGATTTACTAGATTTCCAAAGCGATCGAGATTCTATTCCTTTGGAAGAAGTTGAACCGGTGAGTGAAATTCTACGTCGCTTCTGTACGGGTGGAATGTCTTTAGGGGCACTTTCAAGAGAAGCCCATGAGACTTTAGCGATCGCTATGAATCGAATTGGCGGTAAATCTAATTCTGGGGAAGGTGGTGAAGACCCGGTACGTTTTAAAGTTTTAGATGATGTGGATGATTCTGGAAACTCCCCCACATTACCCCATTTAAACGGTCTACGGAATGGAGATCGAGCTTGCAGTGCCATTAAACAAGTTGCTTCGGGACGTTTTGGTGTTACCCCAGAGTACCTAATGAGCGCCCAGCAAATTGAGATTAAAATTGCTCAAGGTGCTAAGCCAGGAGAGGGAGGACAGTTACCAGGTAGAAAAGTCAGCCCTTACATTGCCATGTTGCGGCGCTCTAAGCCGGGTGTAACGCTGATTTCACCACCTCCCCACCATGACATTTATTCCATTGAAGATTTAGCACAGTTAATTTTCGACTTGCATCAAATTAATCCCCAAGCCAAAGTCTCGGTGAAGTTAGTAGCAGAAATTGGTATTGGGACAATTGCTGCTGGGGTTGCGAAAGCAAACGCCGATATTATCCAAATTTCCGGTCACGATGGTGGAACAGGTGCTTCGCCCTTAAGTTCAATTAAACACGCTGGTTCTCCTTGGGAATTGGGACTAACGGAAGTACATCGCGTTCTAATGGAAAACAATTTGCGCGATCGAGTAATTTTGCGGGTTGATGGTGGTCTTAAGAGCGGTTGGGACGTGTTAATGGGTGCTTTAATGGGCGCAGAAGAATTCGGTTTTGGTTCCATCGCCATGATTGCTGAAGGGTGTATTATGGCGCGGATTTGCCATACCAATAATTGTCCTGTGGGTGTAGCTTCCCAGAAAGAAGAATTACGCAAGCGTTTCCCTGGACTTCCCGAACAAGTTGTTAACTTCTTTTACTTTATTGCTGAAGAAGTTCGTTCTTTACTTGCAAAATTTGGTTACCGTTCTCTCACAGAAATCGTCGGACGTGCAGATTTATTGGTACCTCGTTCGGAAGTTGAGTTAACCAAGACCCAATCCCTTAACCTTAACTGTTTATTACAGTTACCTGAAACTAAAGCTGATCGTAGCTGGTTAAAGCACGAAGAAGTACATAGTAACGGTGATGTATTAGATGATAAACTACTCAAGGACGCAGATATTCAAGCTGCAATTCAAAATCAATCTAGCGTCACCAAATCATTTGTTCTAGTTAATACTGATCGAACTGTTGGTACTCGTTTAGCAGGAGTAATCGCAGCGAAGTATGGGAACGATGGCTTTGAAGGAGAAATTAATTTGAACTTCAAAGGTAGTGCGGGTCAAAGCTTTGGTGCTTTTAATCTTCCGGGAATGATTCTTACTCTCGAGGGTGAAGCCAACGATTATGTTGGTAAAGGTATGAATGGTGGTGAAATAATTATTAATCCTCCAGTTGATGTCACTTATGATCCCTCACAAAATGTAATTATCGGCAATACCTGTATTTACGGGGCTACCGGTGGTATGTTATTTGCTCAAGGTCTAGCAGGAGAAAGGTTCGCTGTACGAAATTCTAAAGGAACAGCTGTAATTGAAGGAGCCGGGGATCATTGTTGCGAATATATGACTGGTGGTGTAGTTGTGGTTCTAGGTAAGGTTGGACGTAATGTTGCTGCAGGAATGACTGGTGGTTTAGCATATTTTCTAGATGAGGATGGCAATTTCCCTGAATTAGTCAATCAAGATAATGTCAAAGTTCAAAAGGTAATTACCGCTGCAGGTGAAAAGCAACTCAAAGATTTAATTCAAGCCCATTGCAATCGAACAAACTCCGCCAAAGCCAAGAAAATTTTGCAAAATTGGCAAGAGTACTTACCCAAGTTCTGGCTTTTGGTTCCGCCTTCCGAAGCTGAAAGACCAGAAGTAAATCCTCAAAAAGTCAAACAGTTAAGTTCTGTGTAAAGTAGCTAAAAAACTAAGAGAGACGTAGAATTACTACGTCTCTACGAAGTTTTAATACAGGAATCTACCCTTAAAGAAGAAGTTACAACGATTATTCAATCAAAGTATTACTGCTTGTTTTGTTTTTCCAAAAATGTTGTAAGTATTTTTACATTGGGAATAATCAATCGAAATCAGTGGTTTAATGTATCAATAGGGAACAAATTGTTTATATTAAATTTCGCTTTCTTGCAATTAAAAATCACAAAACAAAATCACAAAACAAAATCACAAAATTTTAATAAATCGAAGTAATCTTTATTTTTTTGTAGATGCTACTTGTTGATGTTTTTCTTTAAGTTCTAATAATTCTGGAATAGTCACGAAACGGTAGCCTTGCTCCTGATATTTTTTAATCATCGTCGGTAGAGCAGCTACAGTATTAGAGCGATTTCCACCACCATCATGCATTAATACTATCCCACCAGGAGTAGACTGTCCCATTACGCGATCAATCAAAGTTGATGGTGATTGACGTTTGTAATCTATCGAATCAGCAGACCACATAACTACGGTATAGTTTTTACTTCTAGCATAAGCTGCTAAACCATTGTGTAATTTTCCTCCTGGTGGTCGAAATAAGGTTGTTTTCACACCAGTGGTTTCATAAATCAAATTACTGGTGCGGTCTATTTCAAATGCAGCAGCCTGTTTATTAAAATAGTGATACCAGTGGTGCCATGTATGATTTGCGATCGTATGACCTTCATCTACTATCCTTTTACCCAAGTGCGGGTAAGTTTGCAACATTTGCCCGACTACAAAAAATGTACCCTTAACCTGATTTTTTTTTAGAATATCTAGTATTTGTGCAGTATATCCCGGCCAAGGTCCATCATCAAAAGTTAGAGCAATTACTTTATGTTCGCTAGAAAGTTTTGCTGAATTAATAGTTTTGCCAAAAAAAGTTTTTGGTACGGTGTGATATAAACCTTTTCCTCGTGCTTCTTTTTGCCAAGTAGCTAGCATTGCTAACTTGAAATATTCAATTTGTTTCTGAGTTTGTGGCTTAGCTAACAGCTTTTCTGGGCTCGCATCTACAGCATTAGTACTCCCCAGTTCAAAAAGACTTGGTTTAATTGGCATAATCCAACTTAAACTAAGAGTACCACCTAATGCTGCCAGCCCAATTAGTATACTTTGGGGCCAAGCAAAGAACTTATTCTTCTCCACTTCATAACTCCTTCAAGGGTGTAAACGTCAGAAGTTTGACTGGCGGTTGGTGATAATTACAGATCCATATAGATAAATACTCATTGATTGTCTGATAATCCAGAAATTAACAGATTTCATCAACAAAGAGCACAAAAGGAGGTTAGTTGATTTTACGGACTTTGTTTATGTCTAAGCATCACAAAAAGTGAGATTAAAGCAACGGAAAACTAATATTTTTTGAGAGGATATTAAATATTATTGAATGCAAAATATTACCTTCATCATTGACAATGTATATTTTAGTATTACCTCAGAATATTACTGTTAAAGACAAAGTTAAATTTATACCTAAAGATAATTTGATTTTTCTTGATTTAAACTAAGCAAAAGTTAACTATTAGCTTTATTATTCTTAGTACTAATACTCTCGAAATATCATTATTTTTACTTTATCAACATCAAATAAATTAGTACTAAATAATGCATTATTAGTACTTGTTTTTTTATAATTGATGAATGGTTCAAAAAACTAAATATTTGAACACGACAAGAACAATTTTTAAGGAAATATTAAATTATTAGTTTATATTTCCAGGGTTAGTTCCTTACAACCCTACATTATTGATATTACACTCTAGATATTTGTGTTGACAGTATAAATACTGAAGTTTATCTCGACTGACAACCCTAGCGTTCCACAAGATAATTATAACAAATAATATCATGCTTGTATAATTAAGCATAAAATACAATGTGTCTAATACAACATTTTATTCAGTATTTACTTAACATCAAGTCAGTATAAACTTTGTGTGTAATTTTGAATATTATACTGTGTGCCACCAGTATAATTAAAGACCCAAAATAGGAAAAATAAATAATAAATTAAAGTAACTTTCTACAGGCAAATATTTCGCTGAAAAACATTAATTTTAAAGATTCTTCAGTCAGTTTTAATGGGATGCGTATTTAACCTTAGGTATTGTAAATTCTACGAATAGGTAATAACTCCGGTAACAGTACAAACATTCTAGCGGGAAAACTGCAAAGTATTGAAATAGCTAATAATGATGCAGTTTGTAATTGGTTTATGAAATAACTTTTATAGATAGTAACCATTGTCAGTGGGATTGTAAGTCTCCGATCCCCGAATTCTAGTCCTCAATCCCCTGATTCTTCCTTGAGTGTCCCAAGCAATTTATAGTGGAGTTGTCTTTTCATCTGATAAGCAATTGTGAAAGCGATTACACTTCTTGGTTCAACAGGTTCTATTGGTACCCAGACGTTAGAAATTGTAGCTCAAAATCCAGAAAAGTTCAGGATTGTGGGAATAGCAGCCGGACGGAATGTGGAAATGTTGGCTGCTCAAATTAAGCAGTTTAAGCCCATTATTGCAGCAATTTTTGCTGAAGAAAAGTTACCCGAGCTAAAAGAAGCTATTAAAGATGTCGATCCGCAACCTATTTTACTTGCGGGAAATGAAGGAGTAATAGAAGTTGCCCGTCATGGTGATGCAGAAACTGTAGTTACAGGAATTGTTGGTTGTGCGGGTTTGCTACCGACAGTTGCTGCAATTGAAGCTGGTAAAGATATAGCTTTGGCAAATAAAGAAACCTTAATTGCTGGGGGTCCAGTCGTTCTACCTTTAGTAGCAAAGCATGGTGTTAAACTATTACCTGCAGACTCCGAACATTCAGCAATTTTTCAATGTTTGCAAGGTGTACCGGAAGGTGGTTTGCGGAAAATCTTATTAACTGCTTCTGGTGGTGCTTTTCGCGACTGGGAAACTGAAAAATTAGCACAGGTTACAGTTGCAGATGCCCTTAAGCATCCCAATTGGTCAATGGGGCGAAAAATTACTGTGGACTCTGCCACTTTGATGAATAAGGGTTTAGAAGTAATTGAGGCACACTTTTTATTTGGGTTGGACTATTCTAACATTCAGATTGTTATTCATCCTCAAAGCATTATCCACTCCCTCATTGAATTACAAGATACTTCTGTTTTGGCCCAGTTGGGTTGGCCGGATATGCGCTTACCTTTACTATATGCTTTATCTTTCCCCGAACGTATTTATACTGAGTGGGAAAGGTTAGATTTAGTAAAAGCTGGAAATTTAACTTTCCGCGAACCCGATCATCAAAAGTATCCTTGCATGAATTTAGCTTATACTGCGGGTCAAGCAGGTGGTTCAATGCCAGCAGTATTAAATGCTGCAAATGAACAAGCAGTAGCCCTATTCTTGGAAGAAAAAATTAAGTTTCTAGATATTCCCCGCAGTATAGAATTAGTTTGTGACCGTCACCGCGATCGCAATCGTTTGAATCCAACCTTAGATGATATTTTGACTGCAGACCGGTGGGCAAGGCAAGAAGTTTTACAGGTTACCCAAGAGTTAAAATCTTCGAGCGATGTAATTTCTTTACGATGAATTCTCGATTGCTGACAATTGTTGAGAATTTTGAGGAAATTTAATATCCAATTTGTTATTTGGTTTATAGTGCCGGAGCGCTACATCCCACGACCTTTAGGGCGCGGGAGTGTCGACCAACCATAATATCCAAACATCAATTTTTAATGTAGAGACGTAAAGCACTGAGGGTGACCGTAAGGTCATGGTTTTGCGTCTTTACAAAAATTATACAGTCGGTATCATAACGCACAAGACAGATAGGGTATTTTAGAAGTAATATGGCTTTACGCTTTAGAACGAGGAAACTACTTGTTTTGTATTCTCTGTTTCAGTTGGAATTCCCAATTTGTGTAGTGGATGGGCTTAACAAGCCGAAAATATAAAATAGATCGGCACACTCAGTAACCGAAAAACAATAGCAGATACTTTTTGATTTCGAAGTATATCTATGCATTGAAAAGTATTTGACATAATATAGTTTTTTACATCATTTTTCTTATTTATCTGAAATATTATTCATTACATATAAAATATCCCAAAAATTGCTATTTTATCGTATATATTAGTACTTGAATTTAAACTCCTAATTCTAGTGATGGCGAGCTGTATACCAGCCACATTATTTTAGATTGATGTCTCCTAGCCTAAGAGCGACAATATATAGCTTAGTGAGCAGGGCGATTATTGGGGCTATTATACAAGGAATATAACTCTATGATTATTCTGACTTTCATAGTCGCTTGGATTGTCTTTACAATATTGGTTAAAGTAGTTAAGACTACAGTAAAACTAGCTCTAACTGTTGCTGCAATTATTGTTTTATTAAAGATTGGATTTGATATTAGTCCTTTTGATGTTGTGGGTTACGTATTTGAATTCTTACAAAAGGTATCCGGAGCAATTGAAAACAACGATGCCATTAAAGACTTAATAGACACTAATAATTAAATTACTCCACAATACAAGTACTGAGGTAAAATAATCTATATATTTAGTATCAAATGACATATAGGTTCCCTATGAATATTTCTTATTCCTAATTCAATATTCCTGACTCAATATTTTGAATTCAAAATTGTTAATTAATTTCACTCAGATACCAAAATGAAATTCCAAAATGAAACTGCCAGAATCCCAATATACAATTAAATGCATTTATTCCAAATTGTAGTTAATAAACAATCACTTTTCCATAATTCATAATTTTGCACCACAATAATAATTTAAGGGTATAAAATTGTGTCTTAGTACCGAAAAACACATCCAAAGTAATATTTTTTTTGTAAAGTGGGCACAGCCCACACCACATCATTTGAGAAAGTTCCCTTACAGTAAATTTTTCAGGAATTAGGGACTAAATATCTAGCCTATTAAATTATTTAGCCAATGAAGTTTAGCAAATAAATTATTTTTTTGTGGTTCCTGAAATTCTTGCAAGTGCATCCTTTACATTTGCAGGTAACTGACGCATAATTTTACCCTTTTCGCGATCTAAAGCTACCAAGGTTACCCGAGCAGTTAAATATAGTTCTTGTATATCGGCAGAAGTAATAGCATAATCCCAATTAATCCTTACACCCGTTACTTCAGCCATACGAGTCTTAACCATAGCAGTAGTCCCTAGTTTTAAAGACTGGTGATAGCGTATAGAAAGCTCAACAACCGGTAGATCGCAGCCCAAAGCAACTAGATCTTCATAATTAACCCCTATCGAGCGCAAACATTCTATCCTTGCTTCCTCCAGCCAAGCAACGTAAGTACCATGCCAAACAACACCAAGGTAATCCGTATGGTGAGGTTGTACTCTGATGGGATATTCAAACCAGTCATCAAATGCTTGATGTGAAATACGATCTATGGCGCTAGTAGGTAATTTTGGTTGCTCTGTTTTTTCTTCCAACATAGTTAAGTTGATTGATAAGTGCTATATGTATTTAACAACTAAAATATTAAACAACAAGAGAGTTAAGACTAACAAATTTCATTCCTAAAGTGAACTTTATATTTACAGAAATTCACTACACCTAATAATGACTTTTAGACAACAAATTAAAGTAAGTTACATAAAGTTTACATCGCGAAACACAAGTATATTTAGCAACATATAATAAAGCACTAGTATTGATGAAAAAACTTATAAAATGCCCTATAGGGGTATTGAAAAAATAACTCAAACAATATTTAATACATAGAAGATTGCGTATTAGCTACAGTATTTTTTGTTGGTTTATATCACTAATTAATCGAAAAATTATGCATATACCAGATGGTTTTGTTTCTCCATCTGTAGCAGCAGCTACAAGTTTGGCAAGTGTAGCAGTATTAGGTTTGGCATTAGGACGCTCCAAAGAGGCTTTTGGTATTCGTCGTGCCCCTGTATTAGGTTTAACTACAGCCTTTATCTTTGCAGCGCAGATGATAAATTTTCCTGTAGCTGGCGGCACTAGCGGTCATTTACTAGGTGGAGCATTAGCAGCGATTGTTTTGGGTAGTCCTTGGGCTGGTGCATTGTGTATTGCTACTGTTTTAATTATTCAGGCGGTATTATTTGCTGATGGCGGTATTACAGCTTTAGGAGCCAATATTTTTAATATGGCTGTAATTGGAGTTTGGGTAGCATGGATATTAACTCAAACTTTGCAACGATTGCTGGGTGGGTCTAAAAGTCGTTTACCTCTTGCTGGTGGAATTGCGGCTGCATTAAGTGTAGTCGCGGCGGCAATTTTTGCAGCAATTGAACTTAGCATATCCGGTACTGGAAAGGTAAATATTGTTTTACCAGCGATGACTGGTGTTCATATCTTGATTGGTATTGGAGAAGGATTAATCACCGGTGGAGTATTAGCCTATCTTTCTCAAGCTAGACCGGACCTATTACCAGGAGAAGAGAAACAAGTTCGCGGTTGGGTAGTTCCAGTTATCAGTATTTTATTGATTGCGGGAGTGTTATCTTTGTTTGCTTCGGCTTGGCCCGATGGTTTAGAAAGGGTGGCTGAGGACAACGGATTTATAGGTCTAGCAGATAACGTGCGAGTATCTTTACCCACACCATTTTCAGACTATACATTTAATGGTAATGAGGGAGTAGGTACTAGCATTGCTGGAGTTTTAGGGTCGGTTGTTTGTTTTGCTGTAGCTTTTGGAATTGCCAAAATTGTTAAACCAAAGAATGCTTGATCGAGTCTCTCTATCATTAAAATTACATTTGTCGCTGATTATCGTAATTGGAACAGCTTTACTAAAATTAGGAGCTTGGTACTGGCTCCTATGTTATGGGGTAATAGCAATTTTATGGGCTATTTTCTTGCAGGCTAATATCCGCAAATTAACAGGATTGTTAAGTCTAGAATTAGTCTTTCTATCTGTAATGGCTTTACCTTTAGGGTGGGAACGAGCAAGTTTTTTACTGGTTCGTTCTTTAGTTTGTCTGGTAACTATGAATAGCTTTTTGCTAACTTTACCTCCCCATAGCTTTGGTATCGCCCTTAAAGATTTGCCACTACCCAAAGCCTTCAAAGAAAGCTTACTTTTAGCTGGGCAGTACTTAGAAATATTGTTGTTAGAAGTAACTCGAATGCAGCGTAGCGCTAAATTACGTGGTTTGGGAGGTACAGCTGGCTGGATTCGTTACACCAGTGCGGCGATGATTGGAGCCTTTTTTCTTCGCAGTTTAGACCGTGCTGAAAGAGTTCATGCTGCTATGGTAGCTCGCGGTTACAATGGTCAACTTCCAGTAAATTCTGGACTAAGAACAAAAGAACGTTTTACTTTGTTTGTCAGTAGTACAATGGCAATTAGTTTAACTGTAGGTTCTTATCTCCTCGATTGATTACGAATTCACACTCGAACAGCAATCAAGGCTTAGGATTTAGGGTCACTACTTCTGAGGACTTACTTTACTCTTCCCAAGAATTTAGAGTTTATTAGAAATTTTCTGTCAGTTTTGGCGATCGCACATCACTTTTACGGATATTCTAACCACATAAACTGTTATTTTTTCTCAATTAGTGGTTTATTTTCTAATTTCTTGTTTTTCTATTTTCGAATTTCAGGATTAACTGGTCTTCAGACTCTTGCTTTCGAGTTATTCATCTTCATTGTTATTTGTCTTCGCATTACAGGAGCGCCCTTTCGGGGGCGTTTTGTCCTGATTAACTTCACCTCATTAGATCGATCGAAAGAAAACTCAAAATGTCACAATTAACCACCTCAAAATCAATCACCTCAAAACCAGAAGTGATAGTAGAAAAATTAGTTTATGCTTATTCCAAACAAGAGCCTATCTTAAGGGAAATTTCTTTCAACTTGTATGCAGGGGAAAGAGTCGCGTTAATGGGTGCTACTGGCTCTGGTAAAAGTACTTTGTTAGAAAACCTTATTGGCTTAAAAGAACCAACTTCTGGAAAAATCTGGATTCGCGGTACTCCTGTAGAAACGAAAACTTTACCAGAAATACGGAGTTATATTGGCTTTTCTTTTCAAGATGCTAATGACCAATTATTTATGCCGACAATTTTAGAGGATGTGGCATTTGGACCCCGGAATTATGGGGTACCAGCAGCTGTTGCTGTGGATAAAGCCAGAAAGTTATTAGCAGATTTTAATTTAGAAGCTTATGCTAATCGTTCGGTACATGAACTTTCAGGGGGACAAAGGAGATTAGCTGCTTTAGCAACTATTTTAGCTTTAGAACCAAAAATTCTCATATTAGACGAACCAACTAATGGTTTAGATCCTAAATGGCGGCGAAATTTGGCTGAAGTGCTGATAAATTTACCAGTAGAAGTAATGTTGATTGCCTCCCACGATCTGCATTGGCTTGGCAAAATTACACAGCGAGCTTTAGTCCTATCGAGAGGACAAGTTGTTATAGACAAAGACATAAAATTGCTTTTACAAGATGGTGAAAGCTTGGAGGCAGTAGGTTTACCCTTAGACTGGTAGAATTACTCGACTATAAAATTACTATTTTTTTATCATAGGCAGTAAAAATACTGATCTAATAAGGTGGCAAGGAGCAGGGGATAGTATGGGGGATAAAGACTTTTTGCCTAATTTGTTTCTCAAACCTCTTCCTGCTCCCAAGCTTCCTTTTGTCTGCCCATAAAAGTGAACATTTATTTTAAAATACACATTTTATCAACTCGACACCTAAAACCGAGGTAGATTAAATACATGAGTGCTAATGTGTAAAATTACTCTACTCTTGGTTATGATAATTTCAGTATTATTTAATATAGAAAATTAATGTCTATTCGGATTTTATTTAAAATTATCACTCCCCTGAGTTTAAGTCTGACCTTATTAGTTGGCGCATGTGAAGAGACTAAAAAAGCACAATGCCAACGCTTAATTCAAACAGTAGAAGAAGGAACATCCTTAGTACAAAGCAAGAAAGGATACCAAGTTGTCACCAGCTTACAACTAGCTCAAGATTTAGATAAAGTCGCTGAGAAGTTGGAAAGGCTTAATCTAGAAGACCCAAAACTCCGAGAATATACAAATAGTTTTGCTCAGGTTTTTAACAATATGAGTCGAGAAGTGGATAAAGCTGGTAAAGCATTAGGTGCTTCAAAAGTAGCAGAAGCTTCAAAATCTGGTCGAGGGAAAATACGTAAGGCACGTAAAGATATTAAACTAGCATTAAATACTGCATCAAAATATGCGAAGCAATCAGATAGGTTGGAAATAGAGATCGGAAATTATTGTAAGCAAGAAAAATAGTTTCTTAGATAATTCTTGAAGTTTTTTCAGTATTAATACCCTCGTCATAAACTAGCACTATCGCTAGTATCATTTGCAACATTTTTATGTAATATTTTCCTGATGAATACTAATTTTATCTGTCACAGGAAATAGTGGATGTTAGTAAATTGAAATACAACTAATGAGCAATATTGG
Source organism: Mastigocoleus testarum BC008 (assembly GCF_001456025.1). Classification (GTDB taxonomy): domain Bacteria; phylum Cyanobacteriota; class Cyanobacteriia; order Cyanobacteriales; family Nostocaceae; genus Mastigocoleus; species Mastigocoleus testarum. The sequence goes on along the minus strand of NZ_LMTZ01000154.1, from coordinate 12,242 downwards.
CTTGTTGATTGCGAGCGTGTTAACAACAGGAATCCCATCAGCAAAGGAATTACCATATTCACCACAAGTAGAAGCTTCTTTTGAGGAAGTATCAGAACAGCAAAATCAACAATTAGAACATAAAGAAGTAAAACAAGAACAAAAAAAACCAGAGATTCAATCTTCTCAAATAGCTCCTCCGGAAACACTCGAGCCAGATATGAGTGGTTCCAATATCACCTTGAAAATTGAAGAGGAGGAAAATTTACCTCAAATCATTACTCCAGAACAAAATTTACTACACAGCACACCTCCAGTGAGTGGGGTTCAAGAGTTGAGACAAAGAACTAATGGTGATGAGTTTTCTGTTTCTAACTCTTTCTCTTCAAGAAAAGTTGAAATTCAAGAGAAAATACCAGAAATATCAGATTTTGAACGGGTATCAGAAGTCAAAAGTCAAGACCTAAGAGCTAAGAACGAACATTCAGTACTTAAAACAGAAAACCCAAAATTCCTAATTTCTAAACTTACATCAGTATCACAGCTAGATGATGTACAACCTGATGATTGGGCTTTTGGTGCTTTGAAGTCTTTAATAGAGCGTTATGGTTGTATCTCAGGGTATAAAGATAGAGCTTATGCTGGAAATCGTGCGATAAATCGCTATGAATTTGCTGCTGATTTAGCAAATTGTACGGAAAAAATTAATCAGTTGATAGCTGACAATACTAACGAAGCTGTTACAGAAAAAGATTTACGCTTGCTACAAAGACTAAAAACAGATTTTCAACGAGAGTTACAACAGCTAAAAAAACGGATCGAATATTTTGAAGAAAGAGTTACACGCTCAGAAGAAAATAATTTTTCTCCTACCACAAAGCTATTTGGACAGGCAATTCTTAGTTTACAGGGTAACAATAATCCAGAAGTAGATTTATTTCCTCGGGATGGGGAAACAGAGCGTCAAGCAAAAAGCAGCCTGAGTTTCAACAATAGCGTACAACTAACTTTAGCTACTTCATTTACTGGTAAGGATTTACTGCTGACTGGCTTATCCACAGGTAATTTAGGTTCCTCAGCACCTCTCGTATTTAATAACATGGGACGTTTGGGTTATGAGTCTGATACTGATAATGATGTAGTTTTAAACGAATTATCTTATCGCTTTGCGGTCTCAGAAAATCTAGGGTTTGTTATTGGAACTGCAGGAGTTAATTCTATTTCTACATTTAGGGGAATTAATCCTTTGGAAGGTTCTGGAGAAGGAGCTATTTCTTTATTTGGTCAACGCAACCCAATTTTGACCATTGGTAATGGTAGAAGTGGAGTTGGTTTTGATTGGCAAATTAGCGATCGCGTGAGTTTGCAAGCTATTTATAACACTGAAGTTGCATCTTTCCCCGGAGCTAATAGTGGTGGTTTATTTAATGGTAGATATAGTGCTGGAGCTCAATTAAGTTTAGCTCCTACCAATAATTTAAATATTGGAATACATTATCTCTACTCCCATTCTCCCGATGCTCTATTAGGTACGGGAATTGGAGACGCTCAGTTAATTTCCCCTTTTGCACCTGTGACAGAGTTTGATACTCAAGCAGTCGGTGCGACGGTAGCATGGCGAATAAGTCCAAACTTGGAGGTGGGAGGTTGGGGTGGTTGGACTTATTCAGACCCGCAAAATATTTCTGGTAACGTACAAACAACTAATTGGGCTATTTTTGCAGCTTTACCTAACTTGGGAAAAAGCGGTAATTTAGCTGGTGCGATCGTTGGACAACCACCAAAAATCACTTCCAGTTCTTTACCTGATGGTTTTAATTTTCCGAATTTTTCTGATGGTGGTACGGTTGGTGGACGCAAAGATACATCACTTCACCTAGAGCTTTTTTATCGCGCCCAAGTGAACCAAAATCTTTCTTTAACTCCTGGCTTTTTTGTAGTTTTTAATCCCGACCATAACAAAAGTAACGACCCTCTAGTGGTTGGTGCACTCAGAGCGACATATCAGTTTTAGAGCAGTTAACAGTTGTCAGTTAACAGTTAACAGTTAACAGTTAATAGTTAAAAATCACTCGTTACTCATCACTGATTACCCATTACCAATTACCAATTACCAATTACCAATTACCAAAAATGCAAAAAACATCAGCGCTTACTCGCACCATTTTATTCGGTACTGGTCTAACTAGCTTATTTTTAGGGCTAAATTCATCAATCGTGTCAGCGCAAGTAACTCCATTTACTATTCAAAGTACTGGTACATTATCTGGAACTCTCGAACTTCCTGCATTTAATCCAAACTTCAATAGAGTTACTACTCGGGTGGACACCGATCATAACGGTACTTACTTCCGTCATGGGAAAGCAGTTTACAGTTCTGATTATGTGAAAATGAAAACTGGTACTGATGGAAGTCTTCAATATTATGTTGACTTTAAAGGTATTCCGGTTATTTCTAAAAATGGTGCGATCGCTTCACCGGTACTTTCGGGTGGTGAATTACAAGATTATAAATATCAAGGAAAAATAGATGGAACTAAATTTCAAGCAGTTGTTCAAGATGAGTTTGGAATAAAAGCAGGTTTTTATAAAGGTATTGTTACAGATCCAAAAACTGGAAAGCAGTACGAAGGAACTTTTAAAGTCACAGGACAAGGACCAAGATACAGCGATCCTAATGGTGGTGAAAGTCCAACAGTATTTGATTTTAAATCCGATCTTCCTGGGAAACCAACCGTAACTTCATTGGAAATGAAAAATTCACCTTTGGTGAAGTTGTATGTGGAGGTACCTGCTGATGCTGTTCCCATAACAACAACTGGTGGGAGTTCTACGACTGGTGGTGGTTCCAGTTCCAATACCAATACTGGTGGAGGTTCAACAACTGGTGTAAGTTCTACAACTAGTGGTAGTTCCAGTTCCAATACTAGTGGAAGTTCTGCAAATCATGGAAGTTCTAACACTGGTGCTAGCGGAAATTCCGTAACTAATGGAAATTTGACAAACAACAATTCAAATTCTATTGGAACTGACAATCAAATAATTCCACCTTCTCCTATCAATACTGCTAACAATAATATTAATTCTTTTGATAGCTTGTTACCTTCGACCATACCCGATATTGAATTTAGCAGTGGTAATTATTCTAAACTCAATCCGAAGGTTGGAAGTTTGTCAAAGGAAAGGGAGGTAACCATAAGGAAAAAACTTATTGGTCCACGTAGTCGCGTTTTGTTACGTTAGTGATTGAATTTTAGTAATTGAATTTTATTTGATTAGTAATCACCGATCTGATTTATTTGAACGCGAAGAAAAACCTGTTAAAGTATCTTCTGTGCGTAAAACTACATCTTCCACCAATCTTTCACTAAATCCGGCGACAAAAGCTATAGCCATATAAAGATAAACAGCGCGATTTTCAGTTTTACTAGTTCTAAAAACACCAGAAAATATCCCAGATTCAATCAATGCTACTGTGAAAATAGCAAACGACATACCAACAATAGGACGGAAAAATCCAGTAATAAATAAGTCTGTGTGCTTTTCCTTATTTGAATTTAATTATCTCATTTAGTATTATGCTGTCTATTTTGTAATAATCTAAAAGGATTTAATTTAAATCTGGTTTTTCTAATAAGTTGCTCTTCAATATACCACCAACTAAAAAACCACGATGCTCCTTGCCATGCAATAAAACCAATAACCATACTTATACAGAAGGAAATCGTAAAATGAACTGAGTCAAAAGGTATTCCCAAAATATCAGGGTAATTGCCTTCGTCGTTCTCTGTTATTGAACCCGCTTCATAACTAGATGCAAAATTCCCTGCAACAGCAATACCAATACCTAAGCTTGTAATTGTAGTTTGTAACTGGCGTTCTCTATGTGCCTGTTCGATTTCAACTTGACCTCTAATTGAGTCTATGGCATTGTTGATTAAATTAGTATCAAGTTGAAAGAAGTTGACTGCAGCTACTATTCTATCTTGAAAAGGATAGCAAGTTCTATCAGTAAAAAGCTCTAAAAATGAAAAATCCTCTTCATCTGAAAAATTACTCCTTATTTCATAAATTTTGTCACTATAATTTTTAGTGTAGGATACTACAACATTTTGAAATTCCTTTATTATACGTATCTTTTCTGTATACTCTAACGACAAAGATGGTAGTTCAATTAACAAGTTTTTTAATTTATTCAAATCTAATTCATTTTTGGTTTCTCTATACTGATTAAATATTTTATTCTTATTATAGTTTTCTTGGGTTTTTTCAATTTCTAATTGTATATCTTTAGATTTCTTTTTTGCTTCTTTTTCAATCTTTATTATTTCATTATAGGCGTGAATTATTTTAGCTCTAAAAAAGAATAAGTCTAATAATTGTTGATAATATTTATCAAATCTTTCTTCTGAAGAATCATCTAAAATAAACCAAATTATAATATGACTGTAACTTTGAGATGCTCTGATGATACCATATTCAAATATTGGAGATCCGAATAAACTTCCAGCACGATTGAAGGGAGGTTTTCTGACATAATCAGGTAATAAAGATTCTATGTAATTATCAGCAATATTTTTAAGTTTATTTCTATTATTTTTATATTTTAACTTTTGCCTATTTTCCAAATTAATAGTAATGAATAAGGTTTGACCGAGAAAATATTGATTATCTTGCTCTAGGTCTAGCATCAAACAATTGTTTGGATTAAATAATGCTATCTCTTTATCATTCACCCCTTTAGAATATTCATTATTTGGATTGATCAGTTTAAGACCGAAGCCATAACTATCATAAAGTTGTACTGGGTAAAGAATAGAAGTTTTACTATCTAAATCCTTTTTGCGACTATTGGGGTCAAAAAAACAATTATGAGGCTGTATATATATAGGATGGTAATCATCAGTTTTTGGAAAAAACTTATTTAAATTAGCCCATGCTTCTTCTGGTTTGTTTTCTAAATCAAGATATTGTTTAACGTTAAAATGAAATTCTGTTTTTAAAGTTTTAGCAATTATTTCATCACATTTATTCCATAGCCAATCTGGTTTATATTCACCTAAACTGTTATTACTTTCGCTAAGATAATAAGCAAACAAGTAAATATTGTGATTGTATAATTTAAAAGTCATCTAATCCTCTCCATAAAATTTTTAGGAGATATTTATTTCTCCACAAAACAACGCATCTATCACATCTACAAGTAAGTAGATTAATTATTACCTAACTATGTTGTTTATTGCTGTATAAAAAATACTTGCGTTCATCATATTTTAAAAAGGTAGGGAAAAGATAAGATAATTTAATAGGCAATTTTTTGTTCCTAACCGGTACAAATAAGTAATTTGTATAAAGCGAAACAAGAGCGTGCATTTTTTTGATTAATTAGCTAGTTTAGAAGAAAGTAAATCGTATTAGTTTACACGTCTTCTGTTGAAGCACCTATGAAACCAGAACTAATTGACCTCACAGACAGAGTTGTCCAAGTTTTGCGAATCAATATGAGTTGGATGACTTGGAATTTATTTTTGGCTTTTATTCCATTGGCTTTAAGTGTAATACTGTTTCGCAAGCGCCAAGAATACACTTGGTTGTGGTGGTTGAGTGGTTTAATGGTTCTGGGTTTTTTACCGAGTATCCCAAAAATTTTCCAAAAGGTACTTGGTTTTCAAAATAATGTAGAGCTAATTCAACTGGTATGGCTTTCAAGTGCAGCGTTAATTGCTGTTGGGTTAGCACTGTTTCCCGGTCGATTGGGTTTCCGTTTGAAGTGGTGGTCGGGATTTTTAGTTTTCTATGCTTTTTTACCTAACGCACCTTATTTATTAACTGATATTATTCACTTAATTGATGATATCCGGACAATCCAATCTGTTTGGATGATTACTTTAGTTTTGATTCCCACTTATATTGTTGTAATTTTGGGTGGATTTGAAGCTTATGTTCTATCCCTAATAAATCTTGGTTACTACTTACACCAAATTGGTAAGAGTAAATGGATTTTCGCAATGGAAATCACTACTCATATCCTGTGTGGAATTGGTATTTATCTGGGAAGATTTTTACGTTTTAATACTTGGGATTTAATTACCAAACCAGACGAATTATTAACTCAAACAATCGCAGATACTCTGGGTAAACAACCAATAGTAATTATGGGTATTACCTTTATAGTTCTTTGGGGTTTGTACTGGATAATGAAGCGGGTGACTCTAGGAATTACAAACCAAGGAAAAAATCAAGTATCTGTTCCCTCACAACGTATGAATTCTAATGGGTAATGGGTAATTGNGGTAATGGGTAATTGGTAATGGGTAATTGGTAATGGGTAATTGGTAATGGGTAATTGGTAATGGGTAATTGGTAATTGCTCATTTGTTGTTCATCAAATATTTTCAATTTTTTCTGGTTCGAGCAGCTTCTAAAATCAGGCGCTTTTCGGCGCGAGCGATTGCGCTATGAGTACGCTTTAATGCTTCTGGCTCTACAGAAATTGAAGTAATTCCCCATTCTACTAATTTGTCAATTACTTCGGGATAAAGTGCTGGTGCTTGACCGCAAATTGAACAAGGAATCCCCCCTTCTTTCGCCATTTGAATTAATTCAGAAATAGCAGTCATCACCACAGGATGTCGTTCGTCAAATATCGCTGCTAGCTGTCCTTGTTCTCTGTCTACTCCTAAGAGTAATTGTGTGAGGTCATTTGTACCAATTGAAATTCCCTGGACTCCTGCTTTGATGTACTCAGGTAAGAGAAATAATACACTGGGAACTTCTGCCATGATCCACAACTGAAACTTTTGCGTTCGAGTTAAACCTGCTTCTTCTACTTTGTGACGACAGAAAGAAAACTCCTCAACTGTACGAACAAAAGGTAATATCAAATTAACATTGCTATAACCGGCTTGTTGAATATTAGCTAAAGCTTCCAGTTCCAATTCAAATAATTCTGGATTTTGTAAGTAACTTAAGGTTCCTCTTTCTCCCAAAATCGATTGGGAAGAAGATTGAGAGTGATGTTGAAGAGATGGTAATTCGTGCGATCGCCAATCTAAGGAACGATAAAAAACTGGTCTGGGATTAAAATTACCCACAAACTGCAGAATTTCCTGACACCAACACTCCAATAACTGCTCCCTACGACCAGAACGTAACCAATTACGGGGGTGTTGTCCTTCTAATATTTTTAACACCATTAATTCTGAACGGATTAGTCCAACACCATCAACAGCAAGATTTTTTACCTCTTCGATGAGATGGGATTGACTGAGATTAACTAATAGTTGAGTAGCAACAATAGATTCTTCGAAGTTAGGAGAACTAGATCTGGGCAAATCTTTTGGGAGTAATAGGTTTCGGTCATTTGGTACAGAATTATGCTGCATAGATACAGCTACCGCAGTCGATAAATTTCCTGGCTGATTTTGATTGCTTGCTAATTTTGTGTTCAGGGAGAATTGATGATTTTTGCCATTATCCAGTGTTTGTTCCGTATCTGCACTCAAACGATAAATTTCCCCATTATCCCCATCAATTAATATTGGTTCGCCTTGTTCGAAAATACTTGTAACTTCAGGAACGTTAACAACTGCTGGAATCCCTAACTCTCTAGCTAAAATCGCTGCATGGCTAGTTAAACCTCCCCTTTCTGCAACGATACCAGCAACATTCCGTAAAATTGGTAACCAGTCGGGAGTAATATTAGGAGCAATTAAAATTACCCCTTGGGGTAATAATTCTGGTCGTGGGTCTGAATTATTTATGATGAATGTATTGGCTTTAACTTTACCTGTGGATGCTGCTAATCCCCTAATCTTATTCAATCTATTAATGCTGGATAAGGGATTATTTACTTTTGTAAGGTAAATTCTGCCGGTGGGAGTTTCTGGGAATATAGTCCAGTTAAAACTAAAATTACTGCCAAATTCATCAATTAGTTGACCAGTAATTTGATTCAATTGATGTAAATATTGTGGTGATAAGGCGTATTGTTGTTGCTTGATTTCTTCTAAAATGTAGGGTAGAAGACAATTATTATTTAATACGATCGAAGAAGTTGCTATTGCTGGAGAGTTCTCCGTAGATTGGTTATCCCCAATACGGTAAGCTAAGATTTTATTGCCAAGCTGCTGCTTTTGAATGTTGAGTGTTTCGCCTTCAATGGAATAAAAGTCTGGCAGTATATCACCAAGAGTGATACCAATTCCTAACCCGTAAGTAGCTTCAATTTCCCATCCCCAATGGTAGGAATTGAGTGTACCACTGGCGATCGCACTTTCGATCGGTTGTACTAATACTGCAAAATTTACTTGTTGTAGATCAATTCCAATTCGTTGCCAGTAAAATAAGCTTTTAGCACGAAATAACTGACTCCAAACCCGTTTTAGTGTTGAAGAAATTGCTTCAAACTCATTGCAGCAAAACTGAGTTTCTAATACGCTTGATATATTTTCAAGCCTCAGGTTGTTTGCATGGGGTATCGCAATAGAAGGGCGAAATACTAAATATTTACTTTCCCATTCTTGAGCAGCACTAGTAATATTTTTAACCCACTCTGGTGAAACTGTGGCATTGATAATTTCTTGACGCAAGTTCTTTGCAACCTGTTGTAGCTGACGCCAATTATCAGCATCCAAATGTAAAGAAGAATGGGGTAAATCAGCAATCAGAGCTTCTGAAGTGTTGAGAGATTCAAGAAATTCTTGCATTACTTCAGCCTCAAGCACAAAACCCGGAACTACGGGGTAGCCAAGCTGCTTGATAGTGCTTAACTTAAATGCTTTTTCACCAACTTTGGTGCGATCTTGCAGTTGAATTCGGTCAAGCCAGTAGAGTTTGTCCACTTGGGTCGTTGATTTATTACTTGATTTATTACTTGTAAGTTATCAATTATTTTAGTTTTATTAGCGCTCAGGGGAGAGTATCCTGACAACTAGTGAAACCTAATTATCAGCAAAAATACTCATTAAAATAGTATTTATGAGCATATTTACAACTTTGCTTTAGACCGATAAATATCTAATAAAACTATGGTTGTATTGTGCTGTAGTTTAAAGTTTCAATTGGATAACTGTAACCTGACCATAACTATGAAGTTTTAAGCTATTGCCTATGAATTTTAACCTTTAATCTCCCCTATTTTTTACTTTTCAAGAATTAAAAAGTGCTAGTACTTTAATAAAAACAGCTTGGTCAGTTCTAGTTGTCAGAATTAATTTTACTAAATTGATAAATTCCCAATCAATTGCACTGTCATTATCAATCGTCTTACTAGCTGCATAAAAACTGACATCGTTGATTTTTAATTCGTCAGTATTACCGGTTTGCCATCCAGATCTATCTTTATCCCAAGATACAGATTTACCACGCAACGTAAATTGAAACCAGACAATTTCATCATTAATGAGTTCGCAAAAAACATCAAAGTATGGCTCTTCTCCTTGATACCAAACTCTTGTGGCTCCTTTTTTATAGCCTTTTTTGAGAATTCCTGGCTCAATTTCTTGCAAAGATGCACCTAAGGATGAGATCTCTTCTTTTTCTACTAAGTCATTACTGTGAGACATTGCACAATTTATATAAATTCTTATTTGTTGACCGAAGTAATACGAAAAATGTGTAATTTTTAAACTGGTATTACAGGTGAAAGAATCACAAGTTAAACAATAACCTGATCGGACGGGTATAATCCGCGAACAAAATTCAACGGCTCTGTAACTACGCAATTTACGTTGATAGTTACTAATTTCTTAAATTATTCCTCTCCAAACTTATACTTAGCCAATCTTAGCTACAAGTAGAATTTTTGACAAAGCTAACCCTATCCAGGAAATATTTCCCCAGCTTTGACGTGCAGAATTTGCGATGACTTGAGCCATTGGGAATCAAATGAACCCAAATGAGTAGTAGTGATTAAAGTTTGAAACCGATCTTGAATTGCATCTAATAATTGATTTTGCCGAGAAGGATCTAATTCTGCTAAGACATCATCTAACAGTAATAATGGTGGTTCTCCAACCACTTCTTCAATTAACTGTAATTCAGCTAATTTAAGTGCTAATACCAAAGTCCGTTGTTGACCCTGGGAACCGTACTGACGGGCTGCTGTTTGATTGATTGTCAATTCTACTTCGTCCCTATGGGGTCCCACCAAGGTTGTACCCTGATGTAACTCAGCTACACTCCGTTGTTCAATTTTGGTGAAAAATGCTTGCTGTACCTGTTCTGGTTCGTTTTCTTCCAAGGGAATACTCGGCAAATATTTAATTCGTAATACTTCTGTAGAATTACTGATACTGGCGTGCCAATTACTAGCAATGGGGGTTAGTCTTTGCAAAGCGCGATCGCGCCTTCGGATTACTTTTGTTCCAGCACTGACAAGTTGTGCGTCCCATACAGCCAGTTCTTTGGGGGGAACCTTTAATTCAGATTGCTGATAACTCTTTAAAAGTGCATTGCGCTGTCGTAAAACTTTATTATATTGCTGCAAAATGTGGGCATAAACTGGTTCTAGCTGAATTAGAAGGGTATTTAACCAGTTACGTCGTCCATCGGGTCCTCCCCTAACTAATTCCAAGTCTAAACTGGAAAATTCAACTGCATTGAGAACCCCAAGGAAATCCATCTGACGGCGAAGATTTTCACTATTGAGATTAACGGTTCGCCGTCCGTTACGCCGCAAGGTTAATTTTAAGTCGCTGATACCCGCTTCTCTTTGTAGTGTTGCCAAAATCAAAGAAATATTTTCCCCATCACGAACTAAATCGCGATCGCGGGCGATCCTGTGAGTTCTCAAAGTTGCTAATAGCTCTACAGCTTCGAGTAAATTGGATTTTCCCTGAGCGTTATTACCCAAGAGTATGGTTTTGGGAGCAACAAAATCTACTCGTTGCTCTTGATAATTACGAAACTGTTTGAGGTGAAGAGTTTTGAGAAACATAAAGCGATCGACTGGGAAACGATAGCACTACGTATTTAGGTTAAAAGATTAATTAATTCCTTAAACCTTATATCTTAATGCTCGTATATTACTCTTAATGGCGACGGTGCGTTATGCCGTAATTGAAAGTTATCTCATAAATCCCCGATTTATTTTTGACTTTCCCTTGTGGAGCGCTCACATCAGAATTATTGTTCAGATAATTGTCAATACAATTACAAATGCTGTAAATTTTCATCCTTCATTCCGCAACTTCTCCAATACTTCCTTGGTAAATGGATTCTTACCTTCTCGCAAGGCTTTTACCCACCCCTGGCGTTGTGCTTTATTTTCTTTGTTATTAGTCTGAGCGATTAATATTTTAAGATCGGCGATAGCTCCTTTATAATCCCCTGTTAATGCTCTGGCTAATCCCCTGCTATAGCGAATATAACCATGATTTGGGGCAAGTTTAACGGCATTTTCACAGGCAAACATCACCTCTTTGGCAGATCCATTTAAACCACCTTGTCTACAAAGTTGATTCCAAGTATCAGCATTAATTTCTACTGTGGGATCGAGTTTTTGTGCTTGCTTGTAAGTTTTAATTGCTTCTTTGATCTTCTTTTGTTCAACAAGAATATTCGCATTATTAACTAAACCTTTGGCAACTGCTTTGATGTCTAATTTGGGGTCTAGTTGTAGTGCTTCCTCAAACTTCGCGACAGCATTTTCTATTTCACCTTCTTGTGCTATGGATTGACCTTCACTAACCAACTGTTCTGCTTTACCTTGATTCTCAAACAATTGCGCTTTTTTCTGGGGGTCAAGCTTTAATTGACGGTTCCATTTTAAAGCAGTCTTGAAAGTAGCAACAGCATCCTCAAAATTACCAGCTTTGGCTTCTTTTTCTCCTAATTGCACCAAAAACGGTGCTGCTGCTTTGAGATTAGATTTGTTTTGACATACCTCTAATTTTTGCAATTTTTTGGGATTGATTATCAAATAATTATTCAACCATTCACAACCAATATTTAACATTTCCGTTAAATTCTTCACATGCCATACCTTGGCGGTGTTGTCCAGTGAAGCGGTGATGATGGTCTTGCCATTGGGGCTAAAATTGGCGTCAGAGACCGAGCCTGTATGGCCTTTGAGAGTGGCAAGCAACTTGCCACTGGTGTCCCATACCTTGGCGGTGTTGTCATCTGAAGCGGTGACGATGGTCTTGCCAATTCCCTTTGGGGACGCTGCGCTAACGGGGCTAAAATTGGCGTCAGAGACCGCTTCTGTATGGCCTTTGAGAGTGGCAAGCAACTTGCCAGTGGTGTCCCATACCTTGGCG
>NZ_LMTZ01000153.1 GCF_001456025.1 Mastigocoleus testarum BC008 | reverse complement strand
TCAATCCCAAGCATTTAAAAAACTGGTTCACAAGTTGTTGTTACTGTACCTCACTTACCTGAAAAGTGCTGTATATTCTTGGGCATGAATTATAATCTCAGTAGTTTCCGGTTGCTCTGTAACATTTTCTTGTGCGATCGCTTCACTCATTCCCTGAGGCGCATCTGCGGTAAACGGAGACACCGCTTCCAATGCTTTGAGCATCAATTTCTTTGCAATACCTTGTCTCCTTGCACTGGGTAATACAGCGAGTCTCTCTATCTTTGCAGTATTTTGATTTAAGTATCTTATTCTTGTTGTCCCAACTGCTTCACCGTCTAGATAAGCAATTAATTGCAAACAAATTTCATCTTGACCATCAAAATCTAATTTTGGATCGACTTGTTGCTCTTGATGGAAAACTTTGCTTCTAATTGCTAATATTTTTGCAAAATCTCGCGCGAAATCAGCAAGCTCAATAGTTAGATGAGTCATGTTTTTTTGGTCAAAATAATTTGTCGTATCTGTGGGGATGGGGGATGGGTAATTGGTAATTGGTAATTGGCAAATAGCAACTTTTTATACTAACTATGCTGCCTGTCAAAAATCATCATCTTTTGACAATTTTGATTCATCGGTTGAATATTTAATTTCCATCTGCTCTGCAGCTTTATATTCTCTTCCTTTACCACCGCTACCATAAACTACCCGTAGATTTTCTTTGTTCTTTTTCTTTCCTTCTTGTTTTTGTGGTTTATCTCCTTCCCCTCTCCTTCGTGCCGAGGTTCGCTCTTCGCTGGTATTCTCTGCGATCACCTCATACAAAATTGCCTGCTTATTTTTTACATTACCCTTACGTAAAACTCTTCCCAGCCTTTGAATATATTCCCTAGCCGAACCCGTTCCCGATAAAATAATTGCAACGGAAGCCGATGGAACGTCAACACCTTCATTTAAAACGTGGGAAGCAATCAAACTTCTATATTCCCCTTCCCGAAATTTGGTTAAGATTGCGTGGCGCTCTTTAACTGGGGTTTGATGGGTAATTGCTGGAATTAGAAATTCCTGAGAAATACTGTATACAGTGGCGTTATCTGCGGTAAAAATTAAAATTCTCTCTGGGTAATGTTTCGCTAATAAGTTTGCTAAGACCCTAATTTTCCCATCCGTACCCAAAGCAATTTCTTTGGCTTCCCGATGTGCTAACATTGCCCTGCGCCCGCCTTGAGAACGAGCGCTCATTTGTACAAATCTTTGCCAACCTTGAATACTTCCTAAGGAAATTTTGGATTCTCTTAAGAAATCATTACGAATTTGAATTAATCGATTATATTTTTCCCGTTCTAACTGAGATAACTTAACTTTTATTTGAACAATTTCATGTTCTGCTAACGCTTTTCCAGCTAAATCCTCAGCCCGTTTGCGATAAACTTCCCTACCGATCAAAATATTTAGGTCTGCGTGTTTGCCATCTGTGCGCTCTGGAGTTGCTGATAAACCCAAACGATAGGGCGCGATCGCATACTCGGCAATTACCCGACTAAAATCTGTAGGTAAATGATGGCATTCATCAAAAATAATTAAAGCATATCGGTTGCCCAAATTTTCCGCATTAATTGCTGCACTGTCATAGGTTGACACTAGTATGGGCGTGCGATCGCGAGAACCTCCACCCAATAAACCAATTTCTGCGTCGGGAAAAGCCGCTAATAAGTGGGCGTACCATTGATGCATTAAATCTAAAGTCGGCACCACAATTAAAGTAGTACGAGGTGTAGCCTGCATCGCCATTTGGGCTAAATAGGTTTTACCCGCAGCAGTTGGAAGTACTACTACACCTTGTCTCCCTGCTAATTTCCATGCTTTTAAAGCTTCGCTTTGATGGGGATATGGTTCCATTTCCAAAGCAGCAAGCAACTCTACGGGGTAAAATTCCTTGGCTTTATCGACAAAATCAGTATTTTCAGCTTGTAATGCTTCCACTAAAGGACGATATTGAATCGCCGGAATGCGAAATTTTTCTATTCGGTCGTCCCAGGTAGCAAAGTCCATCCAAGCTTTACAGCGTGGTGGTGGGTGTAAAATTAAAGTACCGCGATCGAAAGTTAAGGTTGGCGTACGGGCCATGAGCTTTTTTTCTTTTTCCCAGATAATTGTAGAAGAGTTGGGGACACAAAAAAAACTCTGCATTTATATATAGTACTAAAGTTGTGTCCCAGTCCGATTAAAATTGATCTAAAACTCTGGGATTGCAAAAGTGTCTGACTCTTTACCATTACGGGAAAAGTATCTGGTTTTAATTGATGATATTGTCCAAAGCACCCTCAAAGGTAAAATTAGTTCAACGAATCAGGTATACCAAATGTTACTCAACGGTGTAACTGCTGGTACGGGAGAAGTTTTTGAACTGGCTTTGAGAGAGCAGTTCAGTAATGTTGAATCACAAGTTAAGAATGAAACAGATGAATTAAAACAAGCAAAAGCCACCCGTGCTTTTCGGGCAATTAAAACCATTCAAAATCAGTGGGAGCGAGTTCAAGAACAAACCAAAGCAATAGAAGTCATTGCTACAGCAGCACGAGAAATCACTACAGCTTCAGATGAAAAACGGTTACTAATATTTTTACGCTTTGTCGATCCAAATCAGAAATATTCACTGAATTTACAGCAATTACAGCAGCTATCAAAGTCTTTACGTCAGTTTGCTGAAATTAATTCTGACTTACAAGAACTTGCGGAAGGGATTAACAAAGGTATTGCATCTTGGCAGCGCTTGCAAGATCATTTAGTTAGTTGGATGTATGAGCAGGGAGAAACTCTAGGTTTTGCTGGCGTCCCCGGAGAAAGCGGACCCTGGGCAACTTGGGCAAAAAAAGTAAATAGCAACATACCCCAAAAATTATTTCGTACTTTGGCTGTGGATCAGTCAGCAAATAAATTTGCGGAACAAATATCAGAGCTAAGTTTGGGAGATTGGGTAGAAATTGCCATAATTTTACAAAACTTGCAACGCGGTTTAGTTATTTGGTTTGATAAGCAACCTTATAATGTGAAAGCAGGTTCCAAGTTATCAATTTCGACTTTTTTAACCTTCGCAGTTATTTGGAGTCAGTTAGGAGATAGCTTTGTTAGGGGTAGTGCTTACTCAGATGCTGCTTTTCAAGTGATGCTTCAAGTTTTACGTACCTTTGCCCAACGTCCTTATTTTCCTTTTTATGGGGGAATCTTTGCCTCATTTTCTGGTAATTATTTACGGGATGCACTGCAATATTTAAATGAGCCGTTACGCCGAGTTGAAGGAACCCAAGAGAAAGCCCGCATACTAACACTATTGGGTAATTCTCAGCGAGCATTGGGAGAATATGATCGTTCCATAGAATTCTACCAAGAAGCACTAGAGATTGCTCGGAACGCTGGGGATAGTCCCTGTGAAATCGCCAATTATAATCATCTGAGCCGTACCTACGTCGCCCAAAAAGATTACACCCAAGCAATTAATTACAGCCAACGTGCTTTAATACTTAGCCGCCAAACAGGTAATAAAACTGGAGAAGCAAATGCTTTAACTAACTTGGGTTACAGCGAAGTGATGCAGGCACAACAGTTGGAAGTAATTGAACCCGAAACTTATGAAACGGCAATTAATTATTTACAACAGGGTTTAAAATTATCAGAGAAGTTGGGAGACGTACAAAGTAAAGCTTTATGTGCGAGTAGTTTGGGTGTTGCTTACTTAGTAATTCAACAATCGCAAAATGCTGTGAAACATTTAGAAACAGGTTTTAAAAGCGCGCAAGTTTCTGGCGATTTGTACTTGCAAGGTTTAAACTTGGCTAATTTAGCAGAAGCCTATTACGGTCAAAAACAATTAGAAACAGCAATTTACACAGCTTGCTTGGGCATGTATTTGTTAAACCAAATTGCTTCTAATGAATGGCGTAAAGCTGCTGGTTTATTAATTGTTTTGCAAGGACAAATGGGTCAAGAAGGATTTGTTAAAGCTTTACAGGGATTTCGATCGCGAATTATTTCTCTAATTGGGGTTGATGGGTATGATTATATACCTCAACTATTGGAAGAATATCGGGATGGAACTGCTTAGGGTAATTGGTGATGGAAATTGGTATACGCCCGCACTGTTAACGCAGTGTTAGCAAGGCGTGACGCGTAAGCGTCATATGGTGACGGGCAATTGATAATGGGTAATTAGTAAAGTAATTGCTGATAGCTTGTGATATCCCCACAGGGGATGCGTGAAGTTATCGGGTATTGCATTTGCGCCCAATTTGACGAGAAAAAATGCTAAAATGTTATGTAATAATGCCACTCCATTATGCTGGGAGGGCGATATGAAAACGAACATTTTACGCCTTGTTTCTTTTTTTTCTACTTCTTTAGCGATCGCGCTCGCGTTAGTAATAATTAGTGCGATGAGCACTGCTAAAGCAAATAATAATGCTCCCGTACCAAGAACTTTACCTGATCTCCATCCATCAGTTTTAAATGGCTTAATCTCACCAACAGCATCTGAAAGATTCCTTGAAGAAGGAAGACGCAAGTTGGAAACAGAGGCAGACATTCTTGTACATCCAGAGCGTTATGAGCGTGAAGTTATTCTCAAAATCGATATGACGAAGATTAAAAAAATTGAAGAAATAGAGGAGAAAAAACCAACTTTTCATACTCCTGAAGATACTTCTCAACAAGAAGTAAATTGATTTAGTATCGTCCGATAAATGACCCATATAGCGCTACGCGCAAGTTATTAGCGGATATTCGCTAGCAAAGCGTTAACAAGTAGGGGTAGCGGAGCAAAGCAGACCGCTCCCTTTGGGCGTTTAATCAGTGAGTTTTTCGAGATTACTATTCTTACAGATAACAAATATAGAGTGTAACTTAATAGTTAGCTGAAGATAAAAAATTGGAAACTACTGATATTTGCTTTTCCCTAACGCAGCTAAACTAGATGTTGCAAATACGATTCAGAAAAAGGGCGAAGTATTTTGCTTGTTTCTTCTCCCTCGTCGTAATTGATAGCTCCAATAATCAATTTGAGATTATTGCTATATCTAGCAGTGGTTGCACAAGCAGTAACACCCAATAACATCTGTAATAGAAATAGACGACGAGACAGGGAAGACGTTAATAATATTAGCTGATGATTTTTGCTTGATGCGAAACCGATACATAATCTTGGTATATCAACTTTATAATTTACCAGGAGTAGTAAGCATGGTCATATAATCTGTACTTATAGAGAAAATAATACAAATATATATTCCACTTATTAAGACATCTGTGTGCATAACATTTCCTTGTATTCTCCTATATAAAATCAAGACAAAAAAAGACGATGAAAAAATATCGACTTAGGAGAATCCAAAATGATCGTTGTCATGAAGGACGAGACACCCCCAAGTGAGATTGAACGCATTATAAACGAACTTCAGGGCTGGGATGTCGTACCAGAAAAATTAGTAGGTAAAAACAAAATAGTTATCGGTTTAGTTGGTGAGACTGCAGCAATAAAATCCGAATATATCCAACAGATCAGCCCCTTTATCGAAGAAACAATTAGAGTCAAAAAGCCCTATAAGCGGGCTTCCTTAGAATTTCGCTACGGTGAATACTCTACAGTTACAGTTGTAACACCTAACGGAAAAGTAGATTTTGGGAAAGATTCTCCCTTGGTAGTCATCGCTGGTCCTTGCTCTGTCGAAAATGAAGAAATGATTGTAGAAACAGCGCAGGTAGTAAAAGCCGCTGGAGCAAAATTTCTTCGAGGAGGAGCTTACAAACCTCGTACCTCTCCTTATGCTTTCCAAGGACATGGGGAAAGCGCCTTAGACTTACTTGCAAAAGCGCGGGAAGTGACAGGGTTAGGGATTATTACTGAAGTAATGGATACCGCAGATGTAGATAAAATTGCTAATGTCGCAGATATTTTGCAAGTTGGTGCTCGTAATATGCAGAACTTTTCTCTACTGAAAAAAGTGGGAGCAACAGGTAAACCAGTATTACTAAAGCGCGGGCTTTCGGCAACAATTGAAGAATGGTTGATGGCTGCAGAATATATTTTGGCTGCTGGTAACCCCAATGTGATTTTATGCGAGCGGGGTATTCGTAGCTTTGACCGTCAGCATACCCGTAATGTTCTTGACTTATCCGTAGTTCCAGTGTTGCGAACGCTAACTCATTTACCAATTACAATCGATCCTTCCCACGCTACTGGTAAATCCCAATACGTACCAACGATGACAATGGGAGCGATCGCTGCAGGTACGGATTCTCTAATGATTGAAGTTCACCCCAATCCAGCCAAAGCACTTTCTGATGGTCCCCAATCTTTAAAACCACAGGAATTTCAAGAACTAATGCTTGAGGTAAAACCTTTAGCCCAGTTCTTCGGTCGTGGGACTAAATCTTTACAAAGTCAAACATTATCCCAATTTGTGACAAAAGATTATTCGAAAGTATAAAAACTATATGATCGTAACTTGAGAACAAAAAAAATGATGCCACAATTGGACTTACACGCAATAAATCAGTTTAATGACATCATTTGTGCATCCTTGATTTATGGTCAACTGGCTAGTTTATTGTATTAATTAAGTTTTTAATTTGTTACACATTGTTAATTACCAGTTAACTATTACTTACTCTCATTACCAAGTTTCTCAAGACATGATACGTATATATGCTATGTATACGCGATAAATATGCTAGGTTTCCAAGCAATAATAAATCGACATTACACTAGATAAGTTAACGAAGTTTACATCAAACTTATCTAGTCCAGTCTAACTCAAAATATTAATTAACTATCAACAGGATCGGGGAAATCATCTATGTATTTAGATACTCATTCTTATACAACTTCCGGTGGGATTTTCGTATCTCGAACTGCGACTAAAACTTCCATGGAAACTGGTATAGAAGAAGTTTTATTACGTCTTGATTCCCAAAGAGGATGTTTATTGACTAGCAGTTACGAATATCCAGGACGTTATAAGAGATGGGCAATTGGTTTTGTTAATCCTCCTCTAGAGTTATCTACCCGTGATAATCATTTTACGCTAACAGCACACAATGAACGGGGTTTTGTGTTGCTAAAGCATTTACTGGAACTATTGATAGATCGCCCAGATTTAAAGGAAGTAAAACAGGAAAATAATTGTGTAACTGGGACTATTCGCTCCACAGATAAATTATTTTCTGAGGAAGAACGTTCTCAGCAGCCATCAGTTTTCACAGTTATTCGCCAAATATTATCTACGTTCAAAAGTAGTGAGGATGAGCACTTAGGACTTTATGGTGCTTTTGGTTACGATCTAGTATTCCAATTTGAACAAATGCCGAAGGAGCTACAACGGACTCCCGACCAAAGAGATTTGGTAATGTATTTACCGGATGAATTGGTTGTTGTGGATCATTATCAACAAACAGCATTTCGTTTGCAATATGACTTTGTCACCAAGTATGGTAGCACTAGAGACTTGCCCCGTATAGGAGAAAGTATTGATTACCGAGGTAAATATTTAGTACCATCTGAAACATCCGACCATCAAGAAGGTGAATATCAAGAACAAGTTCATAAAGCACTTGAATATTTCCGTCGTGGAGATTTATTTGAGGTTGTTCCTTCACAAAAATTTTCCCAACCTTGCGAGCAGTCCCCAACTGAACTATTCCGAATTTTGAAAGAAATTAATCCCAGTCCTTACGGATTTATCTTTAACTTGGGTGGGGAATATTTAATTGGTGCTTCTCCAGAGATGTTTGTCCGGGTTGAGGGACGACGGGTTGAAACCTGTCCCATTAGTGGAACAGTTCGTCGGGGACAGGATGCGATTAGCGATGCAGCCCAAATTCTCAAACTGCTCAACTCTGGAAAAGACGAAGCCGAATTGACGATGTGTACCGATGTCGATCGCAATGATAAATCACGTATTTGCGAACCTGGTTCAGTAAAAGTTATTGGTCGTCGTCAAATCGAACTATATAGCCATCTGATCCATACAGTAGATCATGTTGAGGGCGTATTAAGACCAGAATTTGATGCTTTGGATGCATTTTTAAGTCATTTGTGGGCTGTAACTGTAACCGGTGCACCCAAACGTTGGGCGATGCAATTCCTCGAACAACACGAACGCAGTCCTCGAAGGTGGTACGGCGGTGCAGTAGGTTATTTAAACTTTACTGGTGATTTAAATACAGGATTAATTCTGCGCACGATTCGACTTCAGGATTCCATTGCAGAAGTGCGAGTAGGTGCAACAGTTCTCTATGATTCTGACCCGGAAGCCGAAGCTCAAGAAACTTTAACTAAAGGTGCAGCCCTATTTCAGGCTTTACTTCAGACTAGTTACAACAAGAGCAATTTCCAAGACAATTTACAATCTGAATTTCAACAAGAGGATTTGGCTGTTGGTAAGCGTGTGTTGTTAATAGATTATGAAGATTCATTCGTCCATACCTTAGCAAATTACATTCGCCAAACAGGGGCTACAGTAAAAACATTACGTCATGGATTTGCGGAATCAATATTTGATACAGAAAAACCAGATTTAGTTGTTTTGTCTCCTGGACCTGGAAAACCAACTGATTTCGGCGTCAAAGAAACTATTGAAGTTTGTGTCAAACGAAAAATACCAATTTTTGGGGTATGCTTGGGATTGCAATCCATTGTGGAAGCTTTTGGTGGCGAACTAGGAATCCTTGACTATCCTCAACACGGTAAAATATCCCAAATTTCCGTTGCAGAAACAGAATCAGTAACTTTCAAAAATTTACCTAAATCCTTTGAGGTGGGAAGATATCACTCCTTATATGCGTTATCCGACTGTTTACCAGGGGAACTCAAAGTTACAGCCATATCAGATGATGGTGTGATTATGGGTATTGAGCATAAAACCCTACCAATTGCAGGGGTTCAATTCCATCCAGAATCAATCATGACTTTGGCAGAAGGTATTGGACTGGGGATTGTTAAAAACTTGGTCAATACCTATGTAAATAGTAGCTATCAGTTACCGGTAAGGAGTAAGAAGTAAGAAGTAGTGAGTAATAAGTAATGAGTAATGTTAGGGTAGCGGGGCGCGTAGAAGCGCGTCAGCGTACCGGTTTGGACGCGTCTAAAGACGAATGCACGCGTCTGACGACGTTAGCGCAGCTAGAGGCTATGACTAACGTCACGTTCCGAGCTGCCGTCGCCGCATGCCGTCGCCGCAGGCTCTAGGTATTGTGGGGCGCGTTAGCATTCGCCGCTCACGGGGCGGTCTAGCGGGACACGTAAGTGTACACAGCGCACAGTAATGAGTAATAATTTTGTGTTTGAAATCCCATTTGTCTTACCCATTTGTATACTCTATTTCTATGCTTGTTACTCAAACCATCTCCATCACTTATCCAGCTAATAACTAATTATCAAAATTCACTGATGACTGATGATTGCTAACCAACAAGTTCCCAAATTTCAACATATTTTAGAGAAGATCGTTTTACACAAACGTCAAGAGGTTAACCAAAAAAAAGAGTCATTTCCTCTAACACGTGTAAAACAACAATTTGCATCTCCTCCACAAAATTTTCTGCGCGCATTGCGATCTAATCAGCATAAGCCCGCAATTATAGCCGAAGCTAAGAAAGCTTCACCTAGTAGAGGTATTATCCGTGCAGACTTCAACCCTGCAGAAATTGCTCGAGCTTACGAAAATGGTGGTGCTAGTTGTATTTCAGTCCTAACGGATGAAAAGTTTTTTCAAGGTAGTTTCAATAACTTACAAATAGTTCGAAACTCCGTCAAATTACCTTTGTTGTGCAAAGAATTTATTGTCGACCCATATCAAATTTATCTCGCACGGGTCAACGGAGCAGATGCTGTATTACTAATTGCAGCAATTTTATCCGACTTACAGTTGATAGATTTTTTGGAGATTACTTATTATCTAGGTATGACAGCTTTAGTAGAGGTACATACTTTAGCTGAGCTAGACAGAGTCTTGAAATTACCTAAAGTGCAATTAGTCGGAATAAATAATCGCAATCTAGAAACCTTTAAAGTGGATCTAGGAACCACAAAAACCTTATTAACAGAGCGTCGACAAGAATTGGAAAATTTGGGTATTACTGTGGTCAGTGAATCTGGTTTATATACCCGCGATGACTTAAATTTTGTTGCTCAAGCAGGAGCTGAAGCTGTCTTAATTGGAGAATCTTTAGTTAAACAATCCGACATTGAGAAGGCTGTAAGAAATCTCCTTCCACAAGAGTCTAAAGACTAACTAGTAACTGATTTATCCATTACCGATTACTTATTACCTATCACCTATCATCTTAAAGAAATGACTTCAATCTCTCAACGTTTTGAAAGTTTAAGAGGAAAAAACCAATGTGCTTTGATCCCTTTCATTACCGCAGGGGATCCCGACCTAGAGACAACAATAGAAGCTCTCAAAGTTCTAGATGCTAGCGGTGCAGACTTTATTGAACTAGGGGTACCCTATTCTGACCCTTTAGCTGATGGTCCTGTGATTCAAGCTGCAGCAACCCGCGCTTTAAACCGGGGAGTGCGACTGCTCGATGTTTTAGACAAAATCCAGCCATTAACTAAAATTCTGCGATCGCCAATTATTCTTTTTACCTATTACAATCCAATTTTGAATTTGGGTATAGAGGAATTTCTAGATCGAGCTGCAGCTTCTGGTATTAAAGGTCTAGTTATCCCAGATTTACCCTTAGAAGAATCTAACCATTTAATTGAAAGCGCTGATGCAGTTGGAATCGAAGTCATTTTATTAGTAACTCCCACAAGTTCTAAAGAACGCATTAAAGCGATCGCTCATCAATCCCGTGGATTTATTTATTTGGTAAGTGTCACAGGTGTTACTGGAATGCGTTCTCAAGTTCAAAGTAGAGTAAAAGATGTACTTCAGGAAATTCGCCAATCCACAAATAAACCAGTTGCAATTGGTTTTGGTATTTCTGGACCAGAGCAAGCACGTCAAATGAAAGAGTGGGGTGCTGATGGTGTCATTGTCGGAAGTGCTTTTGTTCAAAAATTAGCGGAAAGTACACCATTTAACGGACTGCGGAATATTAAAGACTTCTGTAGCGAACTTAAATCATCAATTTCTTTAATCAGTAGTGCTAAGTAATTTCTGAAACTTAAGCTCCTAATATTCTTAATCTCTTTTACTTCTAATCTCTTTTACTTTTGATGCTCAGAGCGTCTTAAGTATTTAGCAGTTTCTTTCCTTTCCAGTAATTTCACATCGATTGCTCCCACCCTGATTCGTTTAATATTAGACATCTGCAAAAATCGTTATGTTAGCAAATAAACCTAATAATCCTAAAGTTTCAAATTTACCCCTCGCTCAACAACCTGATGCTAATGGTAGATTTGGTCAATTTGGTGGTAAATACGTACCAGAAACTTTAATGTCAGCTCTGAAAGAACTCGAAGCTGCATTTGAACGATATCGCAACGATCCAGAGTTTAAAAATGAACTGCAAGGATTATTATTCGAATACGTTGGGCGTTCTACACCTCTGTATTTTGCTAAACGTCTAACAGCTCGTTATGCAAAACCTGATGGTACAGGACCACAAATATACTTAAAAAGAGAAGATTTAAATCATACCGGAGCACACAAAATTAATAATGCCCTGGGTCAGGTATTATTAGCTCAAAGAATGGGTAAGAAGCGTGTTGTAGCAGAAACTGGAGCCGGTCAACATGGCGTTGCAACCGCAACTGTATGTGCTTTATTTGGTTTGAAGTGCATCATATACATGGGTGTCCATGACATGAAAAGACAAGCTTTAAATGTTTTCCGCATGCGACTCATGGGCGCAGAAGTACAAGCTGTAGAAGCAGGAACAGGAACACTTAAAGATGCTACCAGCGAAGCTATTAGAGATTGGGTGACAAATGTCGAAACAACTCATTATATTTTAGGCTCAGTTGCTGGACCCCACCCTTACCCAATGATGGTACGGGAATTTCAAGCTGTAATTGGTAGAGAAACTCGCGCTCAAGCGATAGAAAAGTGGGGTGGACTACCTGATATTCTTCTTGCTTGTGTTGGTGGGGGTTCTAATGCGATCGGACTTTTCCACGAATTTGTTGATGAAGCATCCGTACGTTTAATTGGAGTTGAAGCTGCAGGTTTCGGTATTGACACTGACAAACATGCAGCAACACTAACAAAGGGTAGAGTTGGGGTTTTGCACGGAGCAATGAGTTATTTATTGCAGGACGAGAACGGTCAAATTATCGAGCCCCATTCTATTAGTGCAGGTTTGGATTATCCTGGGGTCGGTCCCGAACACAGCTTTCTTAAAGAAATCGGACGTGCTGAATATTACAGCGTGACAGACGAACAAGCTTTAGCTGGATTTCAAAGACTTTCGCAGTTAGAAGGAATTATTCCTGCTCTCGAAACCGCCCATGCAATCGCATATTTAGAAACTCTTTGTCCACAACTCAGCGGTAGTCCGCGGATTATTATCAACTGCTCTGGACGTGGAGATAAAGATGTGCAAACAGTTGCTAAATTTTTAAAGTGAAATAAATCAATTGAAATTTGAAATCCTCTAACTGTTATCTATTTCATTAGTCCCGACGGATTGTAGAGACGTAGGGTGGTGCGTCTCTACAGGAGTCATAGGAAAACAAGCAAGTTAGAATTAATTAAAATAAACCACTAGAATCTAAGAAGATTTGAGTTTGAGAGTAAATATTATCTACCTTTAAGTTTTGAGATCTAAGTCCTGAAATCTAAATACTAAAATTTAAATCCTGAAATTTATTACTTGTTCCCATTCTCGCTCGGCTGAGATAATAATCCTTAAGTGTTCTAAATTTAAAATCTGGACAGATTCAAGACTTTGGGAAAACCGACGACTATCGAAATATTAAAACTACTCCAATATTTCAATTCATCAATAATCCTAACAACCGAATAACTCATTAACGGAAAACTAGTAATTGATATGGTTTCAACTAAAACAGAAAACAAAACATCAAACCGAGACTTCCCTGAATGGTCTAAACTGTTACAACAAATTTTAGATGGAAAGTCCCTTTCTGTATATCAAGCATCTGATTTAATGTATGGTTGGTTGAGTGATTCCATACCTCCATCCTTATCAGGTGCAATTTTAGCCGCAATTCAGATGAGAGGTGTTTCTGCTGATGAATTGCTGGGTATGGTAAAGGTTTTATATTCTCAATCAGTCAGAGCAACTTTGCGAGATCGAGTTGTTGGAACCTCACCTTTAGTTGATACTTGTGGAACTGGTGGTGATGGTGCGTCAACATTTAATATTTCTACAGCAGTTGCTTTTGTTACAGCTGCAGCAGGAATTAAAGTCGCTAAACATGGTAACCGTTCCGCATCCGGTAAAACTGGTTCGGCAGATGTATTGGAAGGATTGGGTTTAAATCTCAAAGCAGGCAGTAAAAAAGTTCAAGAGGCTGTTGATGCAGTTGGAATTACTTTTTTATTTGCACCGGATTGGCATCCCACACTTAAAGTTGTTGCACCATTACGGAAAAAACTTAAGGTCCGGACAGTTTTTAACTTGCTGGGTCCATTAATTAATCCATTAAGACCCACAGGACAGGTAATTGGTGTTAATCATCCCAGTTTAGTGGAAACTTTTGCTATGGTTCTTCACCAAATGGGAATTAACCGTGCAATCACACTTCATGGACGGGAAAAATTAGATGAAGCTGGTCTTGGTGATAAAACTGACTTAGCTTTAGTTTCCGATGGTAAAATCCATTTATTAGAATTAGAACCCCAAGATTTTGGATTGCGTTCAGCCCCTGTGACTGCACTTCGGGGCGGAGATGTTCGAGAAAATGTAGAAATTCTTAAAGGAGCTCTTTCGGGTAAAGGAACCCAAGCACAACAAGATGTGATAGCTTTAAATGCTGCGTTTGCTTTGTATGTTGGTGAAATAATTCCAGATACAGGAGATCATTTACAGAATTTTACTCAAGCCGTTAATCTGGCTCAAGATATCCTTCGTAGTGGAGCAGCTTGGAATAAATTAGAAGAGCTTGCCGATTTTCTTCGTTAGGGATAAAGAATGGGAAGTGGGAACGGGTATTTTATTATTCCAATTCCCAATTCCTTGGCTAAGAAGTAGAAAGTAAGAAGTAATGAATAAGGAGTCAGAACAGACCGCGCTGACAGGGTTAACGTAAGTGGGGCGTAAAGCACAGCAAAATACCTAATCCCCAACCTCACACTACTTCCCACACTCCCCACACTTCCCACACTTCTCCCAGTCCCCAATTTCCAAAAAATCACAAAGTTATCAGATAATAGAAAATATATTTTTATATACCTTTAAAGTCAGTAGATTCAAAACTAGAGTGAAAAAGTTAATTCGCGGTCTCGATCATTTTCAGCAACACTATGTTACTGAGCACCTAGAACTTCTGGAACAACTTTCCCATGGGCAGAAACCCAGAGTTTTATTTATCACATGTTCTGACTCTAGGGTTGCACCGAATCTTATTACTAGTACGGATATCGGAGACTTATTTGTCATTCGCAATGCAGGAAACATTATCCCGCCTTACGGTGCAGCAAATGGGGGAGAAGGTGGAACCATTGAATATGCTATAACCGCCCTAGGAATTGAGCAAGTTGTAGTATGCGGTCACTCCCACTGTGGAGCAATGAAGGGACTACTCAAACTCAATAAACTTCAGGCTGATATGCCTTTAGTATACGACTGGTTAAAACATGCCGAAGCAACTCGACGTTTAGTCAAAGAGAATTATAAAGATTATTCCGAAGAAGAATTAGTTGAAACTTTAGTTGCAGAAAATGTTTTAATTCAAATCGAAAACCTCAAAACCTATCCAGTTATTAGAGCTAAGCTTCATCAAGGTAGATTACAAATTTATGCTTGGATCTATCAAATTGAAACAGGAGAGGTTTTAGCATATGATGCTGATACTCACACCTACGTTCATCCCCAAAGTCAATTGCCTAATGGTAAGACTCAAGGTAAAGTAAGTTCTCTAGCTCCATACTTATCAGATCGAGATTCCAAAGTAGATAACGAATCTATAGGTAATCTCAGAATTGCATTTGCAGATTTGTTAGTAGCCGATCCTAAGTCCGGGAAAGAAGCAGAAGCTGCGATACAGTCACTTTTGGGTTTATTTAAACAAGCGCAGAATTCTGGTATGAACCGCAATGAGTTGAAAAATTATCATGCTTTGTTTGCTGAACCAATTCAGGTTTGGACCAGTAAGATTTACGCCCATGTTTAAAAATTAAAAATAAAAACTAAAAATTCGTAATTTGAGTATGGATAACGTGACGCTCCCACACTGAATTAAAAATTACAGTGTGGGCTTCTGGTATCTTTCTAATCAAGAAATCAAATTATTGAAACATTGATTTTTCCTAGATATTTGCATCAAAAGCATTACGCATTCACCAATGCCTATTTTTTAGTACACCTAAAAGGAGTAATTAATACTCCCACTTCCAGTTGCGAATTTCTGGCATATCTTCGCCGTGTTTCGCAATATAGTGTTTGTGTTCGATCAATTTATCTTTGAGCATTTGCTTAGCATAAGCTGCAGTCGATCCTAGTTTTGGTACGCGGTCAATTACATCTATTACGAGATGGAAGCGATCTAAATCGTTCATTACCACCATATCAAAGGGTGTTGTTGTGGTTCCCTCTTCTTTATAACCACGCACGTGGAGATTTTTATGGTTTGTCCGGCGATAGGTTAGGCGGTGGATTAACCAAGGATAACCGTGGAAAGCAAAAATTATTGGTTTGTCAGTTGTGAATAGTAAATCAAAATTTATATCACTTAAACCGTGGGGATGTTCGCTTTCTGGTTGTAGGGTCATTAAGTCTACGACGTTGATTACCCGTACTTTTAAGTCAGGGAAATTCTGCCGCATAATATCCACAGCCGCCAAAGTTTCTAAAGTGGGAATATCTCCCGCACAAGCCATGATAACATCAGGTTCCCCATCTCGGTCATTACTTGCCCATTCCCAAATACTAATGCCTTTGGTACAGTGCTTAATGGCTGCATCCATGTCTAAGTATTGCAGCGCGGGTTGCTTACCAGCTACAACTACATTCACATAATTACGACTACGCAAACAATGGTCTGTGACCGAAAGCAGAGTATTAGCATCGGGTGGTAAATAAACCCGAACAATTTCCGCCTTTTTATTGATTACATGGTCGAGAAAACCTGGATCTTGATGGCTAAAACCATTGTGGTCTTGTCGCCAAACATGAGAAGTCAGCAGATAGTTTAAAGAAGCTATAGGTCTGCGCCAAGGAATGTGACGAGTAGTCTTTAACCACTTAGCGTGTTGGTTAAACATAGAGTCGATCAGGTGGATAAATGCCTCGTAACAAGAGAAAAAGCCATGACGTCCAGTCAGCAAATAGCCTTCTAACCAACCTTGACAAGTATGTTCGCTGAGGATCTCCATGACCCGACCATCTGAGGAAAGGTGGTCGTCAAAATCATATTTTTCGGCTAACCAAGTTCTATCGGTAACCTCAAATACATTACTCCACCGGTTAGATGCAGTTTCATCAGGACCAAAAATTCTAAAGTTATTATTTTCTAGGTTCTTTTTCATGACATCCCGCAAAAAGGTGCCCATGACGCGGGTAGCTTCAGCAATTGCTTGACCTGGTTTGCTTACCTCAACAGCGTATTTACGGAAATCAGGCATTTTCAGATCTCGCAGCAGCATACCACCATTAGTATGAGGATTGTCTCCCATACGGCGAGTACCTTTGGGTGCAAGTTCTGCGAATTCTGCAATGAATCGACCGTTTTCATCGAACAGTTCTTCTGGCTTGTAATTCGCCATCCAGTCTTCTAACTGCTGCAGATATTGGGGATTGTTCCGGACATTAGCAAGGGGTACCTGGTGCGATCGCCAATAATCTTCAGTTTTTTGATCATCAACTTCTTTGGGTCCAGTCCAACCCTTAGGCGATCGCAAAATAATCATCGGCCATTGGGGACGACCTATGTAACTATTAGTGCGAGCATATTCTTGAATCTCCTTAATTTCCCGCATGATGGTATTCAAGGTTCCCGCCATCAGTTGGTGCATTGTTTCGGGGTCAGAACCCTCTACAAAATAAGGTTTATAGCCATATCCAACAAACAGTTCTTGCAATTCCTCATGACTGAGGCGTGCTAATATTGTTGGGTTGGCTATTTTATACCCATTGAGATGCAAAATTGGTAAAACAGCACCGTCATGAATAGGGTTAAGGAATTTATTTGAATGCCAACTTGCTGCTAAAGGTCCAGTTTCAGCCTCGCCATCTCCAACAACACAAGCAGCGATTAAGTCAGGATTATCAAAAACCGCACCATAAGCATGGGAGACAGCATAGCCTAACTCACCGCCTTCGTGGATACTTCCTGGAGTCTCTGGCGCAACGTGGCTAGGGATTCCACCAGGGAAGGAAAACTGTTTGAACAGCCTCTTCATACCCACGGTATCTTGGGAAACATTAGGATAATATTCGCTGTAAGTTCCTTCCAAATAAGTGTTAGCTACCAATCCGGGACCACCATGACCGGGACCTGCAATATAAATTATGTTAGAGTCATATCTATTAATTACTCGGTTGAGGTGAGCATAAATAAAGTTTAATCCAGGTGTGGTTCCCCAGTGTCCTAATAGTCTGGGTTTTATATGCTCCAGCTTTAGAGGTTCCCGTAGTAAAGGATTATCTAACAGATATATTTGCCCTACAGACAAATAGTTCGCAGCCCGCCAATAGGCATCTATTTTGCGTAACTCTTCTGCCGATAAGGGCTTAGTTTGAATTGAAGCAGCTACTGTCATAAAAAAGTTTCCTCACATTTGAACGATAATCAATAGGATTAAATCAATATAAATTAGTGCCAATATTGTGCTATGTTTTGTGATTTTAATTAGCAACAATAGATGAACATCTAATTATTATCAATTAGCGATTAGCATCCAAAGTATATTGATCCATTCCTATATATTTTTCCTCGCAATATGTTAATCAATCAGCTTTAAATAAGCTTTCATCAAATACACTTGTCAGCATATCGCATCAGTACTGTATGTGCCATAACCATATGAATTTCAAAAATATTCTTTTGAGATAAATAGCAAAATCAAATGAGAAAATGTTTCTATTTAGATAAATTACTTAACACAATAATTCGAATCATTTGTATCAAATTCATTTAATTCTTTTTCATCAAAGTTCTCCGGAGCTAGCTGCTCGTGGTCTCCTCAGCTGATTCTACAATCAACATCAAGCAGATATACGTAATTTCTTGCTATCAGAGCATAGATATTTTTGGTATTATGTAAGGATGATTCAATAAAGACTTATAAGAAATAAATTATCCAAAAAAATTTAATTTTTGTGATGGTTTTTGTAAACTCCACGGCTTATTCCTGCTGCGTTTGTTTTAACGACTTCCCTAGCGAGCTCCTGAGCCTTCAGAGATAAGCGTGATGTTGGGTAGAAAGATTTGTATCGTCATAGAACCTCACTCAGGAAAGAGTTTGATTTTGTTTAAGCTTTAAAATAAGAGTGCTTGTCGAGCGAACAGACTCGACGAGGATTACTTAAATACCCTCTACTTACTCCACTAAGATTTAGCGAATACTGACTGAAAAATAAATTTTGAATAAGAAATTTTATACTCTCAATATTTTAATCCTAGACGTTGCAACAAAGCCGTTATTGAGAAGATGTCTAATAAAAACTACAAAATTATAATTAGCAAAATTTTAACCTTTTCATAAACTAACCAAAATTTTAGAAGCTTTAATTAAATAGAAAAAAATATCATTAAAGACAAATTTGGAGGTTGTAATTGTAACTTATTTACTAATTGCAACTTCTTATTAAGGCTTGAGGTAATTTTATTTTTACTTTTGATTTCATCCGATAATAATATTTGCCTCCACAATGTATAATAATCACTACATACAAGGCTCAGCCTGACAAGAAGAGGATATTTATTTCGGTTATATTTGGATTTACTGCGGGAAATTCGTAATTATTAATTTCTTAAAATCACTTAAGTTTAATAAACAAAAGGTCTTGTATTACTTTAAACAAAGTAATTTAATTATCTATTTCTAAAAACATTTTTTTTGCGTGACCCCCATTGACATCCCGGTTATTTTGGGGAATGAATAAACTAAAATTTCCGGTCATAGTTTCCGGAATAAGTAATTGATATTGGACCAATAGTTTTCGGACTTCCTGTCTGAAACTACCATTAATCCAATATTAAACATGCGCACTATAACGCAAAGATTAAATAGAGATTAAGCAGAGATTAAACTTATTATGTCTAAACTTTCACGTCGACAGTTTGCTGCATTAGTTGTCGCATCTGCTGCAGGTACTGCTGTCGCTCCCATTGGTTTGCTAAATGGTCGCCGGGTTTTGGCTGACGAAGGCGAAGAAGGTGATGATGATGAAAGAGAAGGAAAAAAGAAGTGTTCTACTGCCAGTTTTAGCGTATTTGGTTTTGGTCCCCTAAGTCCTGTAATTCCCTTAAATACAAATCAATTGGGTGACGTTGCAGGTGCTGGTGATCTACGTAATGTTCCCCTGTTGCTACTACCGGCAGGATTTCAATATAAAGCTATTTCCATTAGGGGAGAAGTAATGAGCGATGGTGCGCTTGTTCCCGGCGACCATGATGGTATGGCTTGTTTTCCCGGTCCGAGAGGTTCTCGTACTAATATTTTGGTGCGCAACCACGAATTAAGTCCTACAGAGGAGGAAGCAGGTAATCTAAAAGGAGCCTTAGCTCCAAACGGTAGACAGTACGATACCTTCCAAGGAGAGGCTGCTGGTCTTGGAAGTGGAGGTACTACGACTGTTGTAGTGAATTATAAGGGTGACGTAGTAAAGCATTTTATTTCTCTGGGAGGTACGATCCGTAACTGTGCTGGCGGTCCAAGCCCTTGGGGTTCTTGGATTAGTTGTGAGGAAAATGTCTCAACACCCACCAACGACGAACTGGTTACCAAAAAACATGGTTATAACTTTGAGGTTCCTGCTTTCGCTACTGAAGCTGTTGAGCCAGTTCCCCTAGTTGCAATGGGTCGGATGAACCATGAAGCAGTATCTGTAGATCGTTCTGGGATTGTCTATGAGACGGAAGATCGGGGTGATAGTTGTTATTACAAGTTTGTCCCGAATGTAGTACAGCGTGGTGGACGAATTCGTCGTCCCGGTCAGTTACAAGAAGGTGGTTCGCTCTTTGCAATTGCGATCGAGCCAAATCAAAAATCTAAGTGTACTGGTGAACCCTTACCTACCGTTATGGCTCCTATTGATAATCCAACAACCAAAGTTGTTGATACTCGTGGTTTAGATCGCGGAGCTTCAGGTAGTATGCTTCCATTCTTAGGTCAGCCCCTCAAGGTTCGCTGGGTGAAACTTGATGATGTCGATCCAGATGAAGACACTCTGCGATACGAAGCCCAGTCTAAGGGAGCAACAATTTTCTGGCGCGGTGAAGGTGCTTGGGAATACAAGGGTTTACATTATTGGGTGAACAGCGGTGCAGGTGATGCTGGTGAAGGTCAAGTTTGGTGTTATAACCCCAAAAAACAAACCGTTACCATGATTGTTGAATCGACCGAGGAAAACCTACTAGATGGTCCTGACAACATGACTTTTGCCCCCGATGGTACGATCTATCTTTGCGAAGATGGTAGTAGTGGGGAACCTGGAACTCCAAACTTCAGTCAGCGCGTTGTGGGTGTAGATGCTTCAGGTGGCTTGTTTACCTTTGCTCAAAACAATCTCGATACGAGCGAATTTGCTGGAGCATGTTTTTCGCGTAATGGAAAATTTATGTATGTTAATTCTCAGGGAGTTGGTATTACTTACGCCATTTGGCGCACCGATGGTCGTTCGATTTCCTTAGGTGATGGAGATGACGATGGTAGAGGTGATGATGATTAAGGCAATAAGGATTATTTGATCGCAGCGGAAAAATATTGCCATAATAATCTGACATAACTTAGCCCAAAAATCCACCTTGGTGTACATTTCCTAGCTAATAGTAAATATCTGATAAATCTGCATCTTTGACCATTTGCAACAACTAAGAGGCAGAGTGGAGTCTTCGAACTATATCCCCCACGGTCGAGTGGCACGTTCGTTAAGACTCAAACCTTTAACTGATTGGGTTTGGGGAGTGTGGGAGGTGTGGAAATTGTGCCATTCAGTTTCGTGCAAAAATCCTCATTAATTAAACTCCTCTGCCCCTCTTCCCTCTTCCTTCTTCCTTCGCTGTGACAAGATTGCATCTTAGGTATTTATTTTGCGACTTACAAATACTGTTTATCAAATACCATCTATCTTTATTTTTTCTAGAAAGTATAGATATGAGTGCGACAAAGTAAATCCGCAACCAAAGAATCCACTATTTTAAATTTGAGGATAATACGGGGATAAAATTCTTTAGGGTTGTTAACAACAATTAAATTAAGTTCACCAAAGTAATTATATTTAGTTCAAACCAATATCGATTTGCATACCAAAGATATTCTATCTTCAACTAATAAAATTTATGAAATCAGGAGTAAACCAAGCAATAAATAATACTGTGATATTTTTTTGAGTGTCATAGCAGTTTAAAAAATAACGATTTCAGACATATTACGACCTCAAATAAAGTATTTATTTTAACCTTAAGCTTACAGTGAGTCGAAAAGAGAAAATTCAAAGTACTGTATTTGGGTAACTCTAAGATAGGTATACTACCTTGGAACGCGAAAATTTATTGGTAGTAATGTTAAATTGAAAAAGATCTGAATACAGAAAGTAAAAATTTCTAAAGCTGTTCTTAAATATAAAGAATTGACAATTTCTAGTTACATAATTAATTATTCAACTGGAAACAATTTAGATCGTAAAACCAAGTTACAAAAAATACAATTAGCGGCAAGTATGAGGTGGCAAGAATCTATCCCATTTTTACTAACGGTAGCCGTATTTTTAATTGCGGTTAGTCTAAAAAATCCAATATTGCTGTTTTGTTTGCTGATGGGAAGTTTACTCGTCATCGTTATCAGACAAGTTGGAAATCAGGTGCATTTACCAAAGAAATGGTTATTAATATGTCAAATTTTAGCAGTTGCAGTTATTTTAAGCGCATTTTGGCTGGATTATTTTGCTGCACCAGCACATGCACAATTCTTTGGTAAGGCTGAAGATTTTTTTAAAAATACCCTAACTCAAGGTACCGACGCAGGAAACACCCAACCTGCAGTCAGTTTGGTGTTTAATGTTCTAAGAGCACTTTATTTGCTTTATATTGCAGTTGCCTTAATTGGTGTGGTCAATGCGGTTCGTAAGGATGAAGATTGGCAAAGTATTGCTAGAACACCTTTACTAGTAGTAGTAGCAGTTACTATCGCTGACGTCCTCACGGGCTTTATCATTGGTGATACCAGTGGTAGCTGAGGAATCACTTATCAGTTAACAGTTGACAGTGACCCATTACCCATTACCCATTACCCATTACCCATTACCATTAACAAATGTCTGAAGAAAGAGATAAGGATTTTCGACCTGTAAACCGGATATTGGGAACTCAACCATCATTAGGACCCTTACCCGCAGATCAAGTATTTCCTTGGACAATCATTGCTTTAGCCTCTTATTTTGTTGTCAATGGAGTTTTTGGAGGAGTTTTTCAGGATGACTTTCAAAAATGGCTGTGGACTTCACTAATTGCTGGTTGGGGTATGGGAACGTGGTGGATTTTAACTGGTGGAAGGAGTTGGCGGTTTCTTAGCAAGTTTATTGGCGTCCCTACTTGGACAAGAGGTTTAGCCCGTTATCGAAGTTTTCTGGAAGTAAAACATGAAGGAAAAAATCGGAAAACAAAGCGTCGGTCTCGCAGGAAGCGACGTTAGATTAACTCCTTTTGAGGATTCTCTCCATCTTGCTACCATGCTGCAGGTCAGTTTGGATGGTAGGGAGGTGGGGGCTTATGTTCTTACCAAGGGTAATCAAAAAGATAGATTTTGCTTTGTTTTCGGGTTTGATTGTCAGGGTATTCATACAACCCTCAGACCAGAGCAAGTTGATACGATTTGTAATAATATCGAAGCTGGCTTAAAAGATATTCCTGCAGGGGAAAGGCTGACGTTTCACCTAAGTTCCTTTAGCTCGGAAACTCAGCGTCAAGAGGAATTGTCATCTCTAGTTAAGGATGCGGCTTCAGTTGACATCAAATATCTTTTGATGGCGGAGCGTGCCAGGGTGAGAGAATTGACCCGGGATGGTATTCGCAAACCCAAGTTTTTACGAATTTATGTGACCTATACAGTTGAACCCAACGCTGCTGAAACTGATGATTGGATTGAGAGGTTACTTGCAAAAGGTGAAGATTGGTGGCTGAGGTTTAAGGGGGACGCCACAGTATTAGCAAACCAGCATTTGGAAACGGTTATCCTTAATGCTTATAAAGAAGGTTTTCGCCGTTGGGAGCAGATCCTATCCAATAAAATGGGTTTGGATGTCAAAGCGATGAACGCAGGTGAGCTATGGGAAGAAATTTGGTACCGGTTTAACCATACATCAGCAATTGAGATTCCCCAATTACTAATCTTAAATGAGGAAGGATTGCATGAAGAGGTTTATTCCGATCTAGCTAGTAGCAAGTTACTGATAGATAATCCCCACAGTACAACTTTGTTAATGGAATCTCACATCCCCTGCGCTGATCGCCGTTGGGTACATGTAAAAAATCGTTATATCGGTGTATTAACTTTTCTAGAGAAACCCGGAGGTTGGCAAAATAAACAATCCCAATTGCGTTATTTATGGGAGTTGCTCGCTAGGGAAGCAGTGGTCGATACAGAGGTTTTTTGTCAATTGAGTGCAGCAAACCCAGGATTAGTCAAAAATACATTGCAGCGCGTCCTCAAACAATCAAATATGACTGCTACGATGGCGCAGTCGAAAAGTAAAACCATAGATGTTAACGCCCAGTTAAAACTAAAAAAATCCTTAGCAGCACAAGAACAAATATACGAAGGTGCCGTACCTATTTATACTGGAGTTACAGTTTTAGTACATAGGGATAGTACAGAAAAGCTAGACGAAGCAACAAAATATATTGAGAACAGCTTTCAGCGTCCAGCACAGGTGATTAGGGAAACAGAATATGCCTGGAAAATATGGTTGCAAACTTTACCTATAGTTTGGGAAGTCTTGTTAGCAAAACCCTTTAATCGCCGTCAACTATATTTAACAAATGAAGTACCGGGACTAATACCTCTCGTCCATACCCGCAAGGGCGATCGCCAAGGGTTTGAGTTGATTGCTGAAGAAGGAGGAACGCCGGTACATTTGGACTTATTTAAGCGACATAAAAATTTAGCATTATTTGCTACTACCCGTGCAGGTAAATCAGTATTAGTGTCGGGAATTTTAACCCAAGCCTTAGCCCATAATATTCCGGTCGTCGCCTTAGATTTTCCTAAGCCTGATGGT
This sequence comes from Mastigocoleus testarum BC008, assembly GCF_001456025.1. Taxonomy (GTDB): domain Bacteria; phylum Cyanobacteriota; class Cyanobacteriia; order Cyanobacteriales; family Nostocaceae; genus Mastigocoleus; species Mastigocoleus testarum. Next base: position 37,408 of record NZ_LMTZ01000153.1, on the reverse strand, counting down.
ACGTCTACTTTTACCGACTATACAGAATTTATGTCCGGTTGGGGAGCTTATTTCGATATCTCCAAACAATCAAATAACCTATTTGAACAACCAGATTTACGTTTCTTGAGTCCTGAGGAACAACGCGATCGCTTTCAAGATTATGTTGGCTTTTTAGAATCAGCTTTGATGACCATGGTTTTGGGTTCATCTAACCAAGACCAACTGCTATCACAAACAGTACGTTCCGTTCTCAACTTAGCTTTAGCAGCTTTCTTTCAAGATGCGGGAATCAATCAAAGATATCAAGATGCGATCGAGGGGGGTTTCGGGAGTCATGCTTGGGACAAAACGCCCACATTACACGACTTTTTAACATTTTGTTCTTCCGAACATTTACAGATGGAAACCCTAGGTGGCAGAGTAGAAGATGCTCTGAGTCAAATTCACCTCAGATTAAGATTTTGGTTATCAAGTCGTGTAGGTAAAGCAATTTCCTATCCTTCAAGCTTTCCAACTGATGCTCAGCTTTTGGTCTTTGCTCTGAGAAACTTATCGGATAGTGAAGATGCAGCAGTTCTATCCCTAAGCGCTTATTCTGCCGCATTACGCCGCGCCCTTAGCAGTCCAGCTTCCATATTTTTTATTGATGAGGCACCAATTTTATTTGAATTTGACCAAATTTCTGATTTAGTAGGAAGAATTTGTGCAAACGGAGCCAAAGCAGGTGTGAGAGTAATTTTATCAGCCCAGGACCCGGATACGATCGCGAAATCAAAAGCAGCATCGAAAATTTTGCAAAACTTAACTACCAGGTTAATAGGAAGGATTCAACCAGTCGCAGTAGACAGTTTTGTCGATATTTTAAAATATCCCCGTCAAATTATCGGACGTAATGCATCAGAAAGTTTCTTTCCCCGCAAAGAAGGTATTTACAGTCAATGGTTGCTTGATGACAACGGAATTTACACTTTTTGTCGCTATTATCCAGGTTACGAGCAACTTGCAGTGGTAGCGAATAACCCCGACGAACAAAGCGCTCGTCAAAAAAGTATGCAAAAGTATGAAGATAAATATGAAGCGATTTCCAGCTTTGCACGTCAATTAGTCGCATCTTTGCGGGGGGGTTAGGGATTGGGGATAGCACTGCGTGCCGCCTTGCGGCATATGGGGACTGGCGACTGGGGATTAGGGATTGGCGACTAGGAATGAAAAATTGAGTTACCAATTACCAATTACCCATTACCAATTACCAATTACCCATTACCAATTACCAATTACCCATTACCAATTACCAATTACCTATTACCTATTAAAAATTAACAAATTATAAATACTAATAAATTATGCGAAAAACTGCTTTTTTAACTATCTGTTTTACATTTTTAGTCAGCTTACCAGCGATGGCGCGATTGGGATATATATGGACAGATTTTCAAAACTACGCTGTCGATTTTCAAGATTATTTAACAAATAATATTGACGAAACTGTAAATCCTGCAGGAGAAGGAAGTTTTACCGCAATTAATAATTCTACAGGTGCACTCAATTTACCCAATCCAATTGATGTAAGACAACAGGTCGTTCAAGACGTAACAGATAATTCACTTTCTGACATTTTTGAAAATAATCCAGCAGTTCAAGGTAAGTTAATTGGAAATGAAATCGAACGTCAACTGACCCGTGCTGCGACAGAATCATACTTCGGTGTTAAAGGACAAGAAAGATTACAAATAAAGCTAGAAACTGTTCAAAATGTCATCGAAAATATTGATCGCGAAGCTGATGAAGCGCGTGAAAATAATCAAAATATTCTCAATCAATTAGCTGGTTTAGGTCAAGCAGCAACCGGTCAAAATTTTCTAGGACGATTAATTTCAAATCAAACTAATCTACAACTGCAAATTAATAGACAGCAATCAAGAATGATTGCAGAATCTTTAGGTCAAAATATTAAACAAAATCAATATCTACAGTATTCTAATTTAAACTTGGCAAATATTTCCCAACAAGTAGAAGAAGCAAATAATGCGCGTCGCGTTGACTCAGCTGCATCTGTTGCTAGACTTTTAAGAGCTAGTTCCCAATCAGATTTATTTGGTAGAGAAGAAAATGAGTAATAAGTAATAAGTAATAAGTAATAAGTAATGAGTAATGAGTAATAAGTAATGAGTAATAAGTAATAAGTAATGAGTAACAAGTAATGAGTAACAAGTAAGTAACAAGTAAGGAGTAATGGTTAATTGGTCAATTATTTTTTGACTTATGTCCTACGGACACGCTGAGATGCGCCTGCGGCGAACGCTAATGACTTTTTACTTTTGACTTGTCCTCAATCCCTAATCCCCAAAAATGTATATCAAGATATTGGCTCAAACTGGTGTTGATGAAATTATTGGTGATGGTGCAACAACTGCACGTAGTATCGCTGAAGCTTGGGACGAACAATGGTTAAATTTATTGCAAAATAATAGCAGTGAAAATTTATATGGTTCCTTAACAAATCTTGGCGTTTTTTTTGCGGTGGGTACCCTGCTATTTTTTATGATGCAGTGGCTTAAAGATTTAATTTACAGCGAATACTCCCGCCCTATATCGAGTTTGATTTGGCCGTTTATTGTAGTTCTATTATTAACTAATACTGGTAATGGTTCAGTTCTTTCTAGCTTAACTTTAGGTGTTAGAAATTACATTAATAGTATTAATCAACAGGTGGTAAGAATTGGAGATGCAGACCAATATTATCAACAAGCATTAAGTATGAGCGTCGCCGAAGAGGTTGTAGCTTCTTTTTTGCGTCCTTGTCAATCTTTATCTGGCGAACAGAGGGTTCAGTGTTTTACTAAGGCAACTGAAAAAACTGATACTCTTTGGCAAGAATACCGAGATTTATATGGCGATCGTCCTTGGATTGTAAGGTTGGAAGAACAGGTTAATCAAATTACCTTAAATCCTAATAATGTTTCAGAATTTGCCTTTAATTCTCTCCTTGGTTCCACTATTCAACCAAGTATAAAAAGCTTTCTGATTTCTTTACAGTCTGCTTTTCAAAACTTGATAGAAGTTACAATGTTACTTGTGGCAGCATTGGGTCCGTTAGCTGTGGGTGGTTCATTATTACCTGTAGCTGGAAAACCAATATTTGCATGGGTTACAGGATTTATCGCTATGGGAATTGCCAAAATTTCTTTCAACATTATTGCAATTTTAACTTCAAGTGCGATCGTAAATGGAACATCTTCAAATCCTAATACCAATGTAGACTTGATGTGGTTTATGATTTTCCTGGGAGTTTTAGCACCGATTTTATCTTTGTTAATTGCAGCTTCAGGGGGATTTGCTGTTTTTAACGCAATCAGTAACACAAGCTCTTGGGTCAGTGAAAAAGTTTAGAGATTGAGAGTTAGCTGTTGGCGTTAGCGTGACGCTTTGCTAACCCCAGTCGCAGATCCCCAATCCCAAATCACTAATTCCCAATCAAAATGGTGCAACTACTAAAACAAAAAAAACAAGTAGTAAATGTTCTCGCTGTATTTGCGATCGCAACATTCAGTTTACATTTATTGACTTTATTTATTTTAATTCTGCAAGGATTTACTGTTCGACAGTTAAGTCTGCAAAAGCCGCCTACTTTCGTACAATTAGTCAATGGGAAGCCGATAAAAACCATAGACACTCTGGCTAGGGAACCAGAAGCAATCCGCCAATTTGTTAGTAAAACAATGGTGTCAATTTTTAACTGGTCGGGAAATTTACCTCCCCGAACTATTGAACAAGTTTCAAAACCTCAATCTGATTTGGGAATTTTAATTAAGACACCATCCGGAGGTGTTAAAAGAGTTGCGACTAGTAGTTGGTTGGCTAGTTTTGCATTCGCAGAGGATTTTCGTAAAGGTTTTTTAAGTCAAATTGCTGAAATGACTCCACCTGAGGTCTTTTCCGACCGACCAGAACGAAAAATGTCAGCCAAGTTAGATATTACTCAAATCTATCCTCCAGAAAAAATTGCACCGGATAAGTGGCGAGTAGGAATCGTTGCAAATCTAATCCAAACTAAGGGTCGTGACAATAAAAAAGTTATAATCCCTTTTAATAAAGATGTAATAGTACAATCAATAGATAGTTTTAAACATCCTTTGACACAGCAAATTACAGATTTACAACAAGCTATTTATAGCGTGCGTTCGGATAGCTTAGAAATCTATGAAATTCGCGATTTATGTCTGACTGATGAATATGATAAAACAGCGAAACAAAGATGGTTGCGCTGTAAAGTAAAATTTTAGTTTCAAATTTCCCATCAATATTTAAATTTTGAGTCTGGGTTTGAGTTTAAGTGTAACTTGAAGTTTGATTTTATTTAAATTTAGCACTTTAAATTTAAATTATTTAAGTCTGAATCATTAAAAAACCAAAGCTTTGTATTTGATATGATTATTTCCATTGAGATTAGTACTAAGCTTTTGATTTAGGTAATTTTTCTTACCCCTCTGTTCCTCGTTCCCTGTTCTTTGTTCTATTCTCAGTAAAATCTAATCTCCTAACTATATACTTACTACTATAAATTACAAAAACTTGGGTCGATTGGAGCATATCAAATGCGTTCTTTAAATCCTAAAAAAAATAATAATAATCTTATTCCTTTATTTGTTATTGGAACTTTTAGCTTACATTTGTTCACGGTGCTGATATTAATGTTCCATAACACAATGCTGCAGCAGGTAAAACGTAAAACCTTGCCGGAAACCTTAGTTCAATTAGTTGATGGTCGAACAATTGCAGTAGCTGCTACCGATAATTTAGAACGCAATCAACAAACTATTCGTCGCTTTGTGGGTGAAGCTATGACTTTAATATTAACTTCTTCCAATAATTTACCTCCAAGCTTAATTAAGGAAATAACTTCTCCACTACTAAGTGAAGATTTGAGGCAAAAATTAAATTCTAAGAATAATAATATGGGCTTCGACTATGGGTTAGATAGGAATTTGCGAAATACAGAAAATGTTCTAGCGATCGCAAGAATATCCCAACCAGAAGAAGTTAGTAAGGGGAACTGGAAAGTCGATATTTATGCAAATTATTTAACTTTTAAAGGCGCAGAAAAAACAGGTACTTCTATTCCTTTTAATAAACAGATTTTTGTACGAGCAATAGAAACAACTAAAGCCACTGCAGATCAATCAGGGATACCAGCTAATTTAGCAATTAGTGGCTTACGGGAAGCAAGGCTAGAAATTTATAATATCTGCGAACTAAAAGATAAAAAATGTTCTACAAGTAAAAAAATGTAAAGTAAACAAATAAGAAATTAACTAAATCAATAAGAACTTAACTATGAAGCCAAAAAATCAAATCTCTACCCCTGTATCTTCCCGAAATTCAACTGTGACCGATATTGACAATTCTCCTTCAAGTACAGATATTTCTGAATGGGAATCGCGTATCGCCAAGTTAGTTGGTTTAGAAGAAGAAGTAACATCACCCAGTTCCCAAATCAAGGAAACATCCCTAACAGAAGCGATATCAGAAAACCAACGAATAGAAGTCAGCAAAGAAACTCCAGATCCAAACTCAGTTCGTACCAAACAATCCCTGTCTGCAAATCCTTTTGCAAAAGCTGGTTTAGTTGGTGCTAGTACTTTAGTAGCTGTCCTATTTGCTGGAGGATTTTTATCACAAATTATGGGTGGGGGTGGAAAACAGCAAGTTAAAAAAAATGTTACTGTTCAACCACCTCAAGTTAAAACCCCAAATCGTCTCGAACAACTAGAAACAGAAGTAGATACACTCAAAACCAAACTTGCGCTTGCGAAACAAGCAGAAGCAGTCAAAAATGCACAACAACAACTTAGAAGAAACAAACCAAAACCTGAAGTTGTAAATAAACCTTCACCACCGAAACCCCCCAAACCTACACAAAATATTTCTCCACCTGAGGTTATTACCCGAGTAATACGAGAACCCCGACCTGTTGAGATTAATCAAACTCAACCTGCACTTCCAGAACCTCCACCCCCACAACCAGTAGCAACACCAGATCCAACACCAGATCCAGATCCAATGCAGAAATGGCAAAAATTGGCGAAGTTGGGTAGTTATGGGATGGTGACTCAAGATATTAGCAAGCAAAATACTGTAAAAACAGCATCTGCACCAAAAAGAAAAGTTGAACCCCTCGTCAGTCGTCCGAAATCAAAGGTAACGCCAAAACCAAGTACATCAAGAAGATCGGGAAGTGGTAAACGTACAGTTGTTGGTAGTAGTGCTGAAGCCGTAATTGCAACCGCTATTTTTGGCGAAACAACAAAATCCCGGGGGAGAAGTAGAAGTAGAAGTAGAAGTAGCGGAAATAGTGATAACTCTAGCACAGACAACAATGTATTTGTCGTACGTTTAGAAGAACCACTCAAAGCAAGAGATGGTGAGGTTATAGTACCCGCAGGTAGCGAAATTCTAACTCAAGTCAGTTCAATATCAGACAGAGGTTTAATGCGACTTAATGTCACCAAATTGTTAGTTAAAGATAAAGATGAATTAATTGAAAAAAGTCTATCACCAAATGCTCTAACAATTCGCGCTCCTGAAGGTAAACCTTTAATGGCTAAGAGTTATCCCAACAAGGGTTCATCGATTGCTGGAAGGGATGCGCTAACATTTGGTTTGGGTGGATTGGGAAGAGCAGCTCAATTATTTAACCGCACTGAAACTAGAATTGTTCGTGACGAAGGTGCTGTTTTTTCAGAAACTAATAATAACGATCCCAACATCACGGCTGGAATTTTAGAAGGTGGGATGAGAAGTTTAGTTCCCCAAGTTACTCGTCGCAACCAACAAGCAATTTCGCGCATAAATCGAAAAAGTGATATTTGGTTTCTCAAAGCAGGTAAAGAAGTTGAGGTTTATGTCAACCAAGAAGTTCGCTTGTAGTTTGTAGTGCTGAGGCAATTTGAGTTTATTGTTTAAGGAAGTTCAATTTTAAATAAAGGAGTTTTACATCAAAAATATACTTTGAATGAGGGCACAGTTGGGTGTATCCTAACGTAACGAAATTATTGATGAATAATTCTAACTTAGAAAAAATAATTGTTCAGTAAATAAATCCCAGGAAAATACAGGGCAGAATCTAGGTGCAGCCGATGAAAGAATACATTAATTTTTGCCGGAATATCGTCAAAAGTTCTTATTTTCTCCCATTAACATCTCTACTTTTTTTAACAGTAGGATTGTGCGTTACCAATCGTGTACTTGCTAATAATGCTGTTCTCCGTTCCATTTTTTCATGTCAAGCACAGGGTTTGGGAGGAGCAATACCCAGTGTAAAAGTTTGGTATCAAAACGGTACAAATTTAAGCTTTATTCCCGCAGGTGAAACTATCAAAAAAGTTTGGTTAGACGATCCCTCAGAGGTCACCTTAGATTTTGATGGTCCCATGTGTGTGAATTTTGGCGGACAAGAAGGAGGAGATTGTGAAAATTCAGCAGCTAGCGTAATTCACATGCGACGGATTGAAAAACTCGATATTCCCGGTCTTCCCCCTCGAAGTAATAATTCCAAAACTCTGTTAACTGTGGTCACGGAAGGAGGAGGTAGGAGAAAATTATATACTTTTCGCGTGATTTATGGAGACGGAATGCCAGAATACAATACTATGGCTGTTTTTTCCGATCCTCCATCTTCTAGCGAAAATCCTTGCGTACGAATCGATCAGTAAGCTGCTTCACAGTGAATATGTTTTTAATTAAACTATAGCAATCCTAAATCATTTACGAAAATCAAATATGATTGCTATAGGATTGAAATTAGTAACTATTGCTGTAATGAAAACAACCAAATAGTCCTTCCTGTTAAATGTTTTTATTATCAACTCTTAAGTTCTTTTAAAAAAATTTATAACCTGCGATTTAGTCATTCCAGGACGAATTTGTGGTTGATAGAGTATTTGTATAACTTTTTTATCAATTTGAGAATATCTATTTGTGTCAGTCCAAGGTTGATAAAAAATACTATTTTTATATTTATAAGAATCTCTTAGAAGTCCCAAAGATTGGGTCAATTCTTCTCTAATTAAGTGCGATCGTTCTTGTTGATTTACCCCAGCACTTGCGATCAAAATGTTTGCACTATTTATAGTATTATTTTGATTCCAGTTAGTCCAAGCATAGCCATAATTTCCTGGTTGATAATTAGGTTCGTACCGCCGAAACTGAGATACGGGAACAAAATGAATTTTTACATTCGGTTTATTGTCAACTATATTCAATTTTATTCCGGATACTAAACTATTAATTTCATTAATTACGCTTTTCAAAGTATTTAAGTCTTCAGGGGTTGGGGAACCGATGATTTTAATTCTTAAATCCCTATCCCATTTTCTGATCAGATTGGAACCTGCAGAAAATTCAGCACCAAGTGCTATTTCAAGAAAATAATTAATTTCTTCAGGTGTATATATATTTGGTGTGATGTAAGCTTGTTGATAATTTTGTTCTTTTCTATAACTATTTACTGTTGGGTTTATATATCTAGAACTTGAAGTATTTATTCCTTGTCTATTTATTCCATTGTAATTTTCCGGTGGGATAGGAATAATGTTACTTCTGTGTTCGACACTTTTATCCCGGTTTCCCCTCGCAACTAAATCACCTCTGACCCAACCAGTGATACCAGTTTCCTGTAACTTGACATAGTACCAAGTAAAGCCATCCATTCCCTCTGTATTATTGCGGATGATTACCCGATCGCCAGATCTACCGTAATCAACAGCATCGGATAGGGTGCTAGGTGCTAAGCGAAGATTTATCTGACTGGTAGGATTTTTACTGTTGAGAACTGCTGTTTGTGCGTCAGAGGAAGAAATTGCAATCCCTAATATTGTTCCTCCAATTGTGGTCGATGCGATGCTCAAAGCAAGAGTATTACGAATCCCAGAGACAAAAATCTGCTTTATTTTCATAAATCCTGTGTAAATTCAATGATGGGAAATATGGGAAACTTGGCTCTGATGACACCCAAACCTTTCTACTTAAAACTTTAAATAATCAAAGATCCAAAACTTTAGCCCTTAGAACTTTAGCCTTTAACAAAAATATTTTTCTGTATTTTCTGGAAACCTTGTTGTATGAGGAACATCAAATATAGATTCTGCGAGCGATCGCTTTTGACTTTGACTTTCTGAAATAATGTTTGTGTGTCATTAGTAGTTTCCATTTATACCTCATGTTTTTTATAAATGTACAGATAAAATGAGAATATTTCGGGAGCGTCTCACTTTCGTAAAAACACCCACCTTACCTAGTAATGTGAAAATCTTATCCTCTAGTTATTCGCAATAATACATTTGCTTCATGTGAGATGAACCCAATATTTCTTTGCGATTGTAGCCACTATAAATTTGCTTTATAATCAACAATAATTATTGGCGTACGAGGTAATTGGAGTAATTAAGATACAAGGTTACCGGAAATTTACGCACATAAAATTACAACTTCCAAATATTAGAAATTCCAATATTAGAAATTGCTTATAAGTACGTAAGTCCTAGTCGAGTTATTTTGTTTTGAACCATTCTAAAGTTATTGAGGAATTATAAGGGTGACATATATTACTCTTCCTTGCAAAAATCCTCAAACAGGAATCCAAACCAGAATTTTTGTCCCTTGTTCGGGATAACTCTTAATTGTCAGTTCTCCACCTAAAATGTTTACCCTTTCTTGCATTCCCCGTAATCCAAAACCTGTATGATGTGCGTTAATATTAAAACCTCGACCATCATCTCTTAATTCCAAAAGTATTCCATTAGAATCTTTGTTTGCATTCAGGGTGACCAACTTAGACTCAGCATGTTTTTGGATGTTTGTGAATCCTTCTTGAACAATGCAATAAAGTTGATGACTAATTTGAACTGGTAGGTGCGGTAGTTTTACATTTACTCGTACTACAAAAGATTGATTTCGTTCTACTTTTTGCGCTAATGTCTTAAGTGCTTCACTTAAATTAAAATTTGACTGGCGCATAGTTTGAACAGAACGTCGTACTTCATCTAAACATTGACTACTTAATTCTTTGGCTATATCTAAAGATTTTGCAGCTTTGATTGGATCTTGCTCGTATAATCTTTGAGCAAGTTCTAGTTGTACATCTAAAGTAGTTAAAGAATGACCTAATGAATCGTGAATTTCTCTTGCAATGCGATTACGTTCTAAATTTGCAGCCAAACTTTCAACTCTTTTTGTTAGTTCTTCTGCCTGTTGACGACTTTTTTGTTCTGCTAATATGACAAAACTAAATAATATAACAAAAGTACTCGCCGCTAGATAAACACCAGTATTGTTAATTATAATCCTGATGATAACAAAATTAGTGTCAGAGAGTTCATCGAGAATTTTATTAATATTCTTGAACTGAAATTTTAAAATATCAGGTAGACTCAAACCTAGGGCAATATTCCAAAATATACCTGATACAAATGCAATAATAATAACTTTTTTTCTATTTACAAGAAAACAACTTTTGACTAATACAAGATAAAGTAATATTTCAAAGTTTGCTCCAAATGCTCTTGCTAAGATAATAGATGTTATCTCTAAAAATATATAAATATATCTTTGCCAGTTGGGGTAATTGATGGGAAATATAAAGCTTAAAAATAAACAGAAAGTAAGATAAATAATATTTGCATAAGTGGGTATTAATTGAGAATAATAGTTGCTATCACGGCGATTTAGTAAGAATAATAAGAAATATACAACTATCAAGGTCCATTCTATATAGCGTACAGTTCGACGAATAGAGTCCGGTGTTTTTACTAAATCAATCATACTCAACCTCGAACACAGGATTATTAACTTATTAATTGCTATCATGCACAATTTTATAGAACTTATAGTATGACTAAAGTCATAACTATTTATTACTTTAGACAATATGCGACCCAATAAATTTATGCTTTAATATTTTTAGTTATTTTTCAATAAGTATTTTACCAAACTTATATTATATCTATTTGCCTTTTGAGCACTTCTAATCGAGTAAATAGAGTAATAAACATTTTAAAATGTTTGCTCCTTGTCTACCCTCCTTTTAAGGAGGGCTTATTTAACTATTTTCAATATAAATGCATATTTATTTACTATTGATATTTAAATCTAAATATTTTTTACTGAGTTAAAATATAGTTGGTTGAGATTTGTCGGTAAAAATTTAATTAAATTAGATTTCAGGGAACTAATGATTTTCAAATCCTATTCTTCCAGTTTGGTTGTCGTGATTTGTTCGAGTTTACTGATTTCTTTATATGGGTGTGTTTTTAAAGAAAATAATCTTCTCAATAATCAAACTAGTTCAAAAAATCAAACGACTTCAAATGATAATCAACTTACCAATGTAAGAAATATATCTACTGCAGAACGAATAAATAAAATTAGTTTGTATCTGGAAATACTTGAGGAAAATGGATTTTCAGGTGCAGTACTCGTAAGTCAAAATGACAAAATCATTTTTGAAAATGGTTATGGTTTAGCTGACCGGAAGAACAGGATACCGATTACACCTAAAACAGTTTTCGATTCAGGTTCTCTTTCCAAACAATTTACAGCAGCAGCTATTCTGCATCTAGAAGAACAGGGTAAATTAAAAGTTGAAGATACATTGGCTAAATTTTTTCATGATGTTCCGTCAGATAAAGCCAAGATTACTCTACACCAACTCTTAACCCATTCATCTGGTCTTCCAGAATACGCATTTGATAGTGATTTTGCTAAACTTAGCCGTCAACAAGCACAAAAATTAGTATTCAAAGCTAGATTAAAAACTTCACCAGGAACAAAATATTTATATTCTGATACTGGTTATGGGTTACTTGCAATAATTGTTGAAGTTGTTTCTGGTAAGTCTTTTCAAGATTATCTAAAAGACAACTTATTTAAGCCCGCTAATATGCTTAATACGGGTTTTTATAACGATCCTCAATGGTCCCAAGTGACAGTAGCACATGGTTATAATAACGGAAAAGATTTTGGTTCTGCTGCAGAGCGACCTGGTCCTTATTGGGGATTGGTTGGTTTCGGTGGTGTATTAACGACGGTAGAGGATCTTTATTTCTGGAATATTGCTCTAGAAAAGAATTTGATTCTTTCTCGAACATCCACTAAGAAGTTGTTTGCACCTCATATCAAAGAAAATAAAGATGGAAAAAGCTACTACGGTTATGGATGGGTGACCGAAGAAATACCAGGATATGGCAAAATTATTTCCCATGATGGTGCAACTGATTCGCAAAATGCCATATTTATAAAGTATGCCGATTCTAATAATACCGTGGTAATCGTACTTTCTAACCGTATTGATGAAGGTTGGTTTGGTAAGGAAACTTTTTATGGAACTCAAACCGGTGAAACTTTAGGAATTAATATCTTAAGGGACAACTTCCGAACGCTTCCAGATTATGCAAATTAATAATTTTACAGATATTGCAAATATTGAAATAAATTAACAAAATCAATTGGAATAACTCATAATTTTGCTTCGTTGCGACTATAGATAAATCTGCAAATAACATGACTTAAGTCACTATTATATATGACTTAAGCAAATATATGATTTGTTCAATCCATGATTAACTAGAGCTTTGGCTGTTTTGAAGAAGTATTCTACAAAAGGAAAAGTTTAGATGAAAAATTTGTATCTTTTGAGTATTAGCTTGTTCTCAGCTGCAACCTTAAATTATTTTTCTTTCACTCCTGCTGCTAAAGCTCAAACAACTTCCAGAAATAATAATTCTTTAAGCTCTACGGAAACTAAACAAAAGCCAGAACAAGACCAAGTAATGGTTTCAGAAGTTGTAATTGAGGGAGTAGAAGAAGAATTAAAACAGAAAATATCCAAAGTAATCCAAGTTCAAGCAGGTCAAACCATTACTCGCGATCGCTTAGAACAAGATATTAATGCAATATTTGCTATAGGTAACTTTGCTAATGTTCGAGTAATACCAAAAGATACACCTTTGGGAGTAAAGATAACTTTTGTTGTTGAACCCAATCCAACACTGCGCAGGGTAACAGTAAAGGGTAGTAATGTTGTACCTCAAAAGGTAATAGATAAAAGTTTTAGCCAACAGTACGGTAAGATAATCAATTTTCGGGAATTTCAAAAAGGAGTAAAAAATTTAAATCAGTGGTATCAGGATAATGGTTATGTATTAGCTCAGACGATCGCTCCCCCTAGTTTTAATTCTGATGGAAGTGTAACTTTAGCAGTTGCAGAAGGAATTATAGAAGACATTAAAATTCAATTTATTAATGAGGAAGGAAAGGAAAAAGACGCTGAAGGTAAACCAATTAAAGGTCGGACACAAAAATACGTTATTACTCGGGAAATGCAATTGAAACCCGGACAAGTATTCAAGCGTGAAGTTGCTCAAAAAGACCTGCAACGAATTGCAAGTTTGGGAATTTTTAATGATCTCAATCTTAAATTTAATCCCGGGAAAGACCCACAAAAAGTAGTTTTAGTCGTAAACCTTAGAGAAGGGAAAAATATTAGTCTTACACCCACAGGAGGGTTCAGTTCTCGTAGTGGACTATTTGCTTCTGGGAATTTTCAAGCACAGAATATTGGTGGTAGAAATCAGAAATTTGGTACAAATGTTGAAGTTAGTCGACGAGATTTAACTTTTGACGTTAATTTTTCTGACCCTTGGATTGCGGGAGATCCTTACAGAACTTCTTATAAAGTTGGTGCTTTTAGAAAACGTTCTTTTTCACAAATATTTGATGGTGGGGAAACAGATGTAGAACTACCCAACGGTGATAACCCTAGAGTATTTCGTACCGGTGGTAATATTATTTTTCGTCGTCCGTTGAGTAAAAATGTATTTGAAAAGTCTGATTGGGTCGCAAGTGCGGGTTTAAAGTATCAAAAAATTGCGATTCGTGATTCAGATGGGAATTTAAACGCTAAGGATGAATTAGGAAACGATCTTAGCTTTAGTGGTGATGGTGAAGATGATTTATTCAGCATACCCCTAGCTTTAGTGAGAGATAAACGTAATAATCCTTTGCGTCCCACAAAAGGTTCTTTTTTAAGTCTGAGTAGCGAACAATCAATTCCCATTGGAGATGGAAATATTTTATCCAACAAACTGCGAGGAAATTATAGCTTTTATGTTCCTACACATTTAACCAAATTCACAAAGGGTTGTCGTAATTCCAAATCTAATTCTAAAACAGATAAATGTCCCCAAGCTTTTGCTTTTAATCTCCAAGCAGGAACTGTTCTTGGCGATTTACCACCCTATGAAGCATTTTCCCTTGGTGGTTTGAATTCTGTTCGAGGTTTTGCTGAAGGAGATTTGGGTAGCGCTCGTAGTTTTGTCCAAGCGTCGGCTGAATATCGTTTTCCAGTATTATCTTTTTTGGGTGGAACTGTATTTTTTGATGCTGCAACAGATTTGGGTAGTAGTAGTAGCGTTGTTGGTAACCCCGGAGGTGCAAGAGATAAATCAGGTAGTGGTTTTGGTTATGGTGCTGGTCTTCGCATCCAATCTCCACTAGGACCTGTTCGTCTTGACTATGGTTTTAATAATGATGGAGAAAGTCGGATTCAATTTGGTTTAGGAGAGAGATTTTAAAAAAGTGGAAATAAATCGTCTTTAACTTTCTTTATCTAGCTAGTAAGATTTGAGAGAAGAAAAACAAAGAACTGCACCATAATGCATTTTTTAATAAAAGCAACCACCTCAAAGCATCCTCAACATTATTAACCCGTTCTCCTAAGGGAAGTTGGGGACGGTTTACCATAACAACTTTGATTCCTAATTCTCGTGCAGCAGTAATTTTAGCAATTGTTGCATCTCCACCACTATTTTTACTGACAATTGTATCAATTTGATGTTCGATTAATAACTCTTTTTCCTTAATTAATTTAAATGGTCCGCGATCGAGTATTACCGATCCTTTGGGAATTAAATCATCTTGCTTGGGGGGTTCGATTAATCGCATTAAAAACCAAATATTGTCTATATATGCAAAATGGATAATTTGTTGTCTACCAACAGCTAAGAATACTCGTTTTGCATTTTCTTCTAGGATCTTTGCAGCATTTATAATACTATCAACCTCAAGCCAGTTATCTCCAGCTTGCAATAACCATTCTGGTCGAATCAACATCAGTCTGGGTAAATCTAGTTCCTTTGCTGCTACTGCTGCGTGCAGAGATATTTTGGCTGCAAATGGATGAGTCGCATCAATTAAGATATCAATTGCATCATCCTGCAAATATTTTATTAAGCCTGGAACACCACCAAAACCACCAACTCGTGTCACTCCTACTTGGTACCTAGCTTGAGTAGTACGACCTGCAACAGATAACCTTACTTCTACATTAGAAATAGTTGCGGCTTTAATCGCTAATTGAGATGCTTCCTTTGTTCCACCCAGAATTAATAAACGCTTCATTTAATGTGCTTGAATAATATGCTTTAAATTGACTAATTTAGATTTAAGTTTAGATTTAAGTTGAGGTCTTAAAATATTTTATTAAGTTTTATATTATATTTTTGATCTATTTTGAGATTGAACAAAAAGCTGTCAAAGCCCTTTAATTCAGGATTTTTGAGAAATTACTAACGGCATAAATATAGTTTTAGTATTTATAAAAAATGAACTTGAAATAAAATTTGATTTGAGAAATATATTTTTTACTGCATAAGTTTTTGTCACTGTAACTATGAATAGATAGTTATAAAAAACAAGACTAATTCAAATTTGAAGTTAGTCATATCTAGGTCAAACAATTATGCGAAAAACATTATTATTAGTTGCAATTATTGCAGCTTTAACAAGTGGATGTCGTTATAGTAAAGAATATCAAAAGCTTACAGAAGCCGGAAATAAATATACTACTGCAGTTGATAAACTATTGCTTGCAGCAGGAGAGCTTCATTTGGATTCAAGTTCTGAAAGAATATTAGAGGATGACATAATTGCTAATCAAACCGTCGAGCAATATCAAAATATTTCCAAACAAGATAGGGAAATGATCCGAACTATTAATAATATTCGTTTACATAATCAATTACTAAGAAGATACTTTAATAAACTTGACCAAATTGCGAAATCTGATGCGCCATCAGAAGCTCAAGAAGAAATTGAAGCGATTGCTGATAATATCAACTCTGTTAGTTTAAGAATCCAAAAAAGTCAGTTTTTTACACCTCCAATTCAAGGTATTGTGGGTAACATAACAAATCTTGCAATACATTCTCGAATTAAAGGTGTCATTAGAAAAGAACTTGAAAAACGCAATCAAATAATTTTACGGGAATTAACCCTACAAAGGGAAATGCTGAAGGAAATTGGTAGCTTCATGAAGCATAGAACCCAAGAAATGAAGCAAGTGAGGGAAAACCGCCTAATTATTCGTCCTTTGATTGCAAGCAATCCCATAAGAAGTGCAGATATATGGATTAATGAACGCAGGAAAATTTTCTTTATGGATCAACAGATTCAAGAGCTTACAGATGCAAGCCAAGCTTTAGATGAATTTAAGGATATTTTCCAGGCTTCTGTAGAGGGAAAAATCAATTCTCAGCGTCTCAATAATTCATTAAAAGATATCGACTCATTTTTATCAATACTTGAAAATAGCAAAAAATCAATAATTATTCAGGAAAGTTAAAATCATGTCAAAAACTCATAAACTAATCGAACTTATGAGGAGACAACAGCGGATGTTGTTTTCGCCAGAGATACAGTTTGCTCTAGAACAAGACCCAGATGAATTAAAGAGGGTAAATTTTGTTAAAGAGCGTCAAAAATATGTAAGCATATTACAAAATTTGGAAAAACAAAATTTAGAACACATTGCTGAAAAAATGAAATCTTTGGAGCCAGAATTAGAAAATGCTATTTCTGAGTTAGAACAGGAATTGCAAAGTATTAATAATACAATCAGAATTTTAAGAAACATCAGTAATGTTTCTCGTGTTGCTTCCCGAATTTTGATGTTTATATAGTTGATAGTCAATCAAATATAGGATAATAAATTTAAATTTATTTACCTTAGACAATAAAAAATTTAGTAAATATATCTTGGGGATGGAACTGGATTAAATTCTATCTATCTTCAACAAATCAAAATTTAAAATCTCAGTGGAGCAGGAAGAATAGTACTCCACCACATAAGTTCTGAGGGTTTTGTAGTTGGGCTATGTCCTGATGGACATNGTAAAGTCTTGATATTAAAGCGCTAAAGCGCTACTACGAACCTTAATTTACCTATCAAAATTAATGTGGTGTAGTAATAGTCTTCTTTGCTCTTTTGTTTTAGTTTATCTAGGACAATGCAAAACCAATGATGAGATTTTTTCAAAATATATAGCAGTCATCATAATTTTTAGGACTTTTTTCTGTTCTTCGTTCCCTTGAAAGCAAAACTATAATGTCCCAAACGAGGTGTCTGTTGCTACAAAATTTCAGAACTCACTTAAATTATGAATAATATTTCCTTGACGGTCGAATAAAATAACCTTTATATCTAACTCTACACTGGCATACTTTTGCACATATTTCTTAGCGCGATCGCCAATTCTAGCAGCCAAAAGAGCAAAAACCCGATCTGCTAATTGAACTCCAACCAAAGTTTTGTATGCAGCATCAGCCGTTTTGGCTTGTAACACAGTTTGAACTATTTGTATGTCCCCTCCAGCTTCAACTACAGCTGCTGCAATGATTTCCAGCTTGGCATCTGCAATATGAGAAGATGTATTAAAAATTCCACCTGCAAGTTTAATTAACTTTCCTTGATATCCCAATAAAGTTACCGATTTTGCTTTGTACAACCCTGCTTCCACAAGTAATGCACCCAACCAATTACCCGTAGGAATGATGGCTGATTCTGGAATTGGTAAGCGTTGGGCTACTGAGAAACCATTATTACCAATACAAAATACTAAGTCGGAACAATTTTTTACTTTCTCACGCAGTACGGCGCGAAATTCCTCCAAATGGTCAGCAGCACTCAAAGGTTGGGAAATACCACTAGTTCCCAATAGTGCTAAACCTTCGAGAATCCCAAATGCTTCGTTTGAGGTACGTTGGGCTAATTGACGACCTTCGGGTAGGATAATTCTGATAATAGCTGTTCGATCTGGAGAAATTAAAGGTGAAACGTTAACCTCAAACAAACGACGAGCAAAATGATAAATTGCAGCTTCTCCATCTACTGTCTTTCCCAAACCCTCACCGGCTTCTAAAATGAATTCTTCTGCTCTATTTTCGCGCGGTAATAACTTTACCCAAGCCCAGATAGGAGTATTTTTGGTTATATCTAAGTTATCCCCTGGATCGCTATTGGTAATAGCTAAAGCAGTATCATTTGCTAAATTTGCAACTTGTTGAATAGGAATATCTGCAGCTTCAGGGAGTAAATCGAGGTTGACTGTATTGTGAGTAATTATGTTGTTCTGAAGGTGTAACAATGCTGCTTTAGCAGCCGCTACAGCAAAAACAGGTAAGGTATATCCTTGACGGGGCATGGTGAAATTAGGAATTGAGCATTGGAAATAGGATACAGGAAAAATAAGATTGTCGTGAGTTCAAAAACGAACTCTACTAAAATTGTAAAGTTGCTAATTATTCAATAACGCTAAGCATTTAAGCAAAAAAGTTCTCAAAATTTCCTTGTTTACTCCTTCTTCGCTGCATAAAAAATTTGCGCTTTCTCTAACGAATAAAAAGAGGCGGTCAGATAGCCGCAAACTAAAAAATACAGATTGTACTCAGGTAGAGGATCAGAATTATGGATATTCAAACAATGCTAGATATGTGCCGATTGAGGAATCATACAACAGGTAAGAAAATTCTCATTCTCGGCGCAGGTATTGCAGGCTTAGTTGCAGCATATGAATTAGAACGTTTAGGTCACACAGTCGAAATTATTGAAGCTAGCGATCGCATCGGTGGTCGAATTTGGACTCACCGTTTTGGAGATGGTGAAGATGCAGCTTACGGGGAATTAGGTGCAATGCGTATCCCCTCAGATCACGAATATACTCTCCACTATGTTCGGGAAATGGGATTGGGTGACAAACTTTGTAAGTTTGTAACTGTTTTTGAGGAACAAAACGCTTTGATGAATATGGAAGGAAAAGTTTTCCGGATGAAGGATGCACCTAGAGTTTTGCAAGAACAGTATCAAGGAATTTTTAAGGATGAACGTTATAGCGAACAAACAAGATTCTTTGCTGCTTGGTTACAAACGATTGTTAATGCGATATCTCCTGAAAGCTTAAGAAAAAGTCTGGAACGGGATTTACAAACTCACTTGATGGGTGAATTAGAACGGTTAGATTTGACACCTTACTTTAGTGAAGATGGCGAGACCATAGATTTACAGAATTTCATTAAGGAAAATCCTAGTTTTCGGGCAAAATGTTCCCAAGCACTGGATATGTTTCTCAGTGATATTTTAATTGAAACCAGTCACGATCTATTGCAAATTGCAGGAGGAACAGAACAAATTATTGATCGCCTTGTTGCTTCTATTAAAGGGAATATCAATTGCAATACTGAAGTTACTGGTTTACAAGTTTGTAAAAATAGTGTGAGAGTCTCCTTACAAAAGAATGGAGAATTTTATAGCAGTAATTGTGACTATGTATTATGTACGATTCCTTTCTCAGTATTGAGAAAATTAGAATTAGTTGGCTTTGATCGCAAAAAATTGGAATCTATTCATAACACAGTTTATTGTCCAGCGACAAAAGTTGCATTTAACTGCGCTCAAAGATTTTGGGAAAAAGATGGAATTCGAGGTGGAGCATCCTTTAGTGGTGAAGGTATTCGTCAAACTTACTATCCTTCAGTAAAAGGTAATACCACCATGTTAGCAAGTTACAGCATTGGCGAGGATGCCGACAAAATGGGCGCAATGGTGGAGCAAGAACGTTATGATTACGTAAAAAAGGTGGTTGGAAAAATTCACCCAGAAATTCAAGAAGAAGGAATGGTTGTAGATGAAGCTTCCATTGCTTGGGGTAATTATAAGTGGAGTGCTGGTGGATGTACAATTCATTGGGATGGTGATGAGTCGAAGCACACAATCAATTATTTAGAAGCAGCAAGACCTCAAAACACTCTCTTCTTTGCTGGGGAACATTGTTCTCGCTTTCCTGCATGGATTCAAGGTTCTTTAGAGTCTGCACTTGAAGCCGTATATGACATTGTTACTCACAAACCTCGTTTGGATAAATCTTTGGATGCTTCTTGCATCTTACCGGTGAGAGCGAACAGTATTAATATCTTTGCAGCATAAAGTAAGTCTTGTTCTTGGAATATTTTCTTTGAATTTGTATTTGGAATTTGTATTTGGAATTTGTTGTTCTAATAAAAATTATCTAATGTCGTTAAGAATAAGTGCATAAATATCATCCACTTTACTCTATGTAATTTTAAGGAAGCACAATAGTCTACTTGTAAGTTACGACGGAGAACATTCTATGAAAGGAAAATTTATGCACGATAACAAACCCGATTGGAAATTTCCAAGTCAAAATCACCTAATTAAAATTTGATAAAGTGTGCTTCTATCGCTTTCTGCTAATTATATTTCCCATACTTATAAAGTAAATCTGTTAACCGATATTAAAACCAATTATTTTTAATCATTTAGCTATAGTTAATTATTTTAAATAGTTGGTTTTACAATACATTATTTTGAGTTTCAAACTAGTTAAACAGGTCCTATAGAGTACTACATCAAAGAAAATAGTTACTATAACTATAATTTTCAATGATTCTAGACTTTTTTAAAGTACTTTATTAACTAAATAAATAAAAACATATCACCTATTTAAATTACCAATCAGTCATCCCATTTCCATATTTAAAATGAGTATTTTAGACTTTCCTCGCTTGCACTTTCAGGGTTTAGCTCGTATCCACGCTCCCACAGGAAATAAAAATAAGGAAGTGGATTTAAGTACTAATACAGCTTATATGAACGGTGAACCTTTTGATTATCGTCATAAAGCATCTGAATATCACGACTATCTTTACAATAAGGGAGCAAAATTTAACTCTGAAGGACAAAAAGATGATAATGGTCCATTCAGCATGGCTATGGGTTGGGATTTTGGTGGAAATGGTCACTTTGTAATTGATGCCAAAATTATTAGTACCCAAGGTGAGTTTGGACAAATCGACCAAAAGGATCCGGTAGTAGGGCGTAAGGTTGATATGTGGGGTCATTACAACGAATATCTAGGTACCACCGTTAACCGCGCTCGGATATTTGATTGCGACCCAGCTTCCAATTGGACAACAACAATCATGCTCGGACAGTTTACCTTTGGAAGGGAAGGTGACGCTGGAGAGCGACCAAATATGTTTTCTGGACCTGTAGAAGGTCTTCAGACTCCTCGTTGGCAAAATTTTGACTATATTCGGGAATTACCAGAACATTGTCTCAATAAGGAATTTAAAAAAGCGGCGGTGTATCAATTTGCAGTAGATAAAAATGCTGCAGATTTTCTCTGGATGAAGGAAGCAGAACTTTCACCGACTGTGTCCCTGTTGCGAGAAGCAATGGAGCGAGACGATGTTTTGGGATTGGTGGTGCAGTTTAGCATTAGTAATATGTCTACTCCCATCAAACCCGATTCCCCTAGCTTTTGGGAATTACATGGCACAATTGGTTTGTGGTGTGTGGGAGAGATGAAAAGTTACCCCCACGGTCGTCTTTTGATTCCCGATAGTCTTGTAACTGGGGATAAGTCATCCCCACAAAATTTATCTAATCTGAGTTTAAAAATTACTCCCCAAGGTGTGAGTTTAAATGCGATCGCAGCAGTACCTTGTGTGGGACGCTCTCCCAAAGCAGGACCTGGTCCCACCCACAGTATCGAGGGTAAACTCAAGTTAGGGAACTTAGAATTGCGTACGATTGATACTCAACGATTAATCGCTAAAATTCCCGAGGAACTTTATCAAAAACAAGTTTATCAGCTCAGCAGTGGGATTATCGATGTCCCCCTATCGGCAGAATTTGAAGAGATTCAAGACGAGATAGAAAATCAGGGTTTATATATTGTTAGAAATCAAGCCGACGGACAACAACAAATTTTAGTTCGAGAGAAAGAAATAAATCTACAGATAGATGACGCTTGTCTATTTATTGAATGTCCAGATTGGCAAAATGGTGAAGATTATGCTGTAGAAGTAGAAGTATTTTCCTTTTTTAGAGGACGTCCCCAAGCAATTGAAAATATTTACTTACATCAATTCTATAATCCAGAAGCACTCCCCCAACTTCGTTATAAATTTGAGCAAGATCAAAGTAATATCGGTCAAGAATTTAATTATCCCCCCAGCAATGAAATAGATATTGTTCATTTCAAGCCAGGAAAACAAGAAGAAATTGGACATTTTTCCCCTAAATGTAGAATTTCCACTGGTAAGGATGGACGTACTTGGGTGAGCATACGCGGTTTCCAACCAGGTACAGCACGGGTATTACTTTCAACTCAAGCAAATGAATTAGGGACAAATGAAGCTATTACAGCCTACGATAACGAGAATAAATTAGGATTTTGGTCTAGTGTAGGTTCCTTCAACCTGCGAGTATTACCAGATGACTGGGATTTACTAGCACAAACCCCCGATGGAGCAGTAGATTTTGACTTTATTTATCAACATATCTTGGCTTACTACGAACAATGCTTCTCTTTTATGAAAGCAGAAGTTTTTAGTCTGGCTGACAAATGTAAAGTTGAAACTTACTCCCGTTTGATGTGGCAAATGTCAGATCCCAAAAATAAAAACAAAACCTATTATATGCCGCCAACAAGGGATATGTCAGAACCTAAAGCCATGCTCCTGCGTAAATTTTTGCAAAATCAACAGCAAGTGGGTTATGTTCCCCAAGCAACTCCAAAACCTAAGAGTATCCAACGGGAACTAAAAACACGAGAAGAGTTAGTTAGCGCATTACATCATGCTGCAGAGTTGGAAGTTGCGGTGATGCTGCAATATATCTATGCAGGTTATTCCATACCCAATTATGTCACAGGTGAAGAGTATGTGCGCCGAGGTTTATGGACCCAAGAACAATTACATTTAGCTTGCGGAGATGGGAAAGAAGTCCGGGATTACGGAATGCGCGGTGTTTTTCTGGAAGTTTGTCACGAAGAAATGATTCACTTCTTGATGGTGAATAATATCTTGATGGCTATGGGAGAACCTTTTTATGCTGCAACACCGAATTTCAGCGAAATTAATCGTCGTTTCCCAATTGAAGTCGATTTTGCTCTAGAACCTTTGAATGCTTCCTCAATTCAACGATTTATTCGGTTTGAAATGCCTGACTTTTTAGAGGAAGATTTAACTAATGAAGTTGTACTTGAAGACCCAAAAGCAGATCTCTTACATGGTTACGGTTCTTTAAGTGAGTTATATCGTCAAATTAGACAAGCGATTGAAACTATTCCCGATTTATTTGTTGTTAAAAAAGGTAGTACGGGAGGCGAACATCATTTATTTTTACGAGAGGAGACTAACAAAAAACACCCCCACTTCCAATTTCAAGTAGATGATGTAGAAAGCGCTCTATTTGCGATCGACTTTATTGTCGAGCAAGGAGAAGGATGCGATCCAAACTCACCCAAGTTTGAAAAATCCCACTATCAACAATTTCAAGGTATTGCACAAAAGCTTTCCCAACAGCACTTACAACATATTTCTACAAAAAACTTTATAAAAACTTCCACACAAAGATTACTACCCTGGAACCCTGCTTATCCTTCCTTGCGTAACCCTACCCTTAACTATCAAGATTATCATTCCAATATTGTTACCGTACCTCAAACCCGAGAAGTAATGGAAATTTTCAATCGCTGTTACTTCTTAATGATGCAATTAATGGTGCAACACTTTGGTCTAAATCCCAATGCAAGTTTAAGACGTTCCAAACTAATGAATGCCAGCATTGATATTATGACAGGTATGATGCGTCCTCTGGGCGAACTATTAATGACTTTACCTTCTGGGAAACGGGGTAAAACAGCAGGACCATCTTTTGAAATACCTATGGCGATATATATCGCCGATCCAGAAATTGCTTATAAAAGAATATCACGGGAGTTTGAAAGTTTAGCCCGACGCTCGCGCCAGTGTGAGGTGATTCCCACAACAGTTTCAGAAATGTTTGATTTTTATATTGAATTCTTTCAAAAACTTGTAGAAAAGTAGTAGGAAGTCAGGAGTCAGGAGTCAGGAGTCGTAGAGACGTAGCATGCTACGTCTGTACAGAAATCAGGAGTCAGAAGTAGTAACTCATTACTTATTACTTGTTACTTGTTACTTATTACTTATTACTCATTACTCATTACCAATAATGAACACTATCAAAACAGAAGTTTTAATTGTCGGTGGTGGTCCCGTCGGTATGGCGATCGCATCCGAACTACGCTACCAAGGTATAGATTGTATTGTTTTAGAGCAAACTGACGGTGTTGTTACTGACCCAAAAGTTAGCACAGTCGGTCCCAGGTCGATGGAATTTTGCCGTCGCTGGGGAATTTCTGAAGCAATACGTAACGCAGGTTGGCCTAAAGAACATACTCTAGATGTAGCTTGGGTTACATCTGTCGGTGGGAAGGAAATTTTCCGCATCAAGTTTCCATCCTATGCGCAACGGTCTTTACCCGAATACAGTCCAGAAACCGAACAGGTTTGTCCCCAAGACTGGTTTGCTCCCAAATTTATCAATTCTCTGGGAGAATACCCCCAAGGAAATCTCAAATTTCTTTCTCGTTTAGAAAGTTTTACACAAAATGAAACAGGTATAGTTGCTCAAATAACCAATTTAGAGTCTGGAAGTTCAAAATCTGGAAACACACAAACTATTGAAGCTCAATATATAATTGCTTGTGATGGCGCTCGCAGTCAAATACGTAAGCAATCTGGAATCGGCGCTCAAACTTTTCATCAAACCCAAGTATTTCAAAGTGTTGTTTTTGAAGCACCCCAACTTCCCGATCTGCTAGGCCCAAATAATGCTATGGTTTTCTTCTTAGTCAACCCAATTATTCAAGAGCCTTTGCGTGCTGTAGATGGAAAAGGTAAATATCGCCTAATTTTAAAACCCCAGGAAGATGGCAAAATCTACGATGCACAAGAAGCGATCGCTGCTGCTATATCCATCGATACCCCATATAAAATTATTTCTAATATGCCATGGCGTTTAACCCACCGAGTTGCAGATACCTTCCGTGATGGACGCATATTCTTTGTTGGTGATTCTGCTCATACACTTTCACCCTCCGGTGGTTTCGGGATGAATACTGGTATCGCTGATGCTGTTGATTTGGGTTGGAAACTTGCTGCAACCATCAAAGGTTGGGGAGGTTCAAAACTACTCGACACCTACGAAACTGAACGTCGTCCCATCGCAGTACGAAATCTCGAGCAAGCAAACGCCAATCTTCAACGTACCCAAAAACGTAGTATACCTCCAGCGATCGCCAGCGATTCTCCCCAAGGTCGGGAAATGCGCCAAAAAATGGCTGAAGGGATGGAACGCAGTGGAGTTAAGCGTGAATTCGACGCTCCCGGAGTTCATTTTGGCTTTCGTTATCAATCCCCTATCGTTATTGAAGATAATATTAATCTACCTAGTGAAGATCCTTTCCAATGGTCTCAAACTAGTTATCCTGGTTGTCGCGCACCCCATGCTTGGTTAGAACCTGGAAAATCAACTTTAGATTTATTCGGTCATGGATTTGTATTACTTAGCTTTAAAGGAAAAGAAGGATTAGAAACTTTTGTCACAGCATGCGAAAAACGGAGTGTACCTCTTAAATTACATGCGATCGATAATCCTGAAGTTGCTCAACTCTATGAAAAAGCATATGTCTTAGTTAGACCTGACGGTCATGTTGCTTGGAGAGGTGATATTTTACCGGATAATCCTCTAGCTATCATCGATCAGGTACGAGGAGAGTTTGTATAGGTTTTAGGACTTACTTTTCGGTAAAAAACTGGGAAATAAAATCTTTTCCATAATTATAAATCATCCCATTTTCTACTATAAATATGTAAGTCCTAATTCATAATAACAGGAATAAAAATATACAAATAGAAACATAAATTAAAATATAAACTTTCGTTTATATTTTAATTTAATTGAGTTTTTAAGTTCTTAAGTTTTCTGAATTATTAGTTAAAATTATTAAATACAATAAATTTAAATAAAACTAAATTATATTGGGGGAAAACTCATTTACAATGAATAATATGTCATTTGTATCTTAATCATATCTTACGCAAAATAAATGTAATTATACCATTGCTAGTGATAGCAACATAATTTTAAAAATAGGTGAGATTGCTTTCCTGCAATGCCTTTCGGTCGTAATGACAAATCTTAGTTGTGTAAGTCCTGTTAATTTATAAAAGTCCTAGAAATATAAAACTATTATCTGATACAATTAACCACATCTGTGAGTTAATTTATAATGCTAAGTTTATATGTGTATTAATATATTATAAATTTTTATTTCAAGAATATATTAAGATGTCATAACTCTTAGATATGAAGAAAAACTCTTTACTGAAATGTTTACTTCTCAGTTCTGCTTTTTATAGTCTTCCTCTATCTATTAACATTTTATGTTTTTCAGCTTTAATGGCAGTTAGTCGTGGAGAAGATGTAAAACAACTCAAAGAACTCTCATTAGAGACTGAAACATATATCCCACCCAAGTTAAACCACTCCAGATTCCTAGCACAAGATTCTCAAAAGCCAACTTCAGAAAAGCCATCTAATGAATCTGGACCTAGTAAAACAGAAACAAGAGTATTGATAAGTGAAGTTGTAGTTAGTGGGGTAGAAGGACAATTAAACGATAAGATTTACCAGATTGTTAAGACCAAACCAGGACGTACAACAACTCGTTCTCAATTGGAATTAGATATAAATGCCATATTTGATACGGGTTTCTTTTCCAATGTCCAAGCAGTACCAGAAGACACTCCATCAGGGGTGCGAGTAACCTTTGAAGTAAAGCTTAACCCGGTTTTAAGTCAGGTAAAAGTGCAAGTAAGTCCTAGTACTGTATCCTCGGTGCTGAAACTAGGGGTTGTGGATAAAATTTTTCGTCCCCAGTACGGTAAGAGACTCAATTTGCAAGACTTACGAGATGGGATTAAGCATTTAATTAAGTGGTATGAAGAGCAAGGTTACGTACTAGCGAATGTAGTTGATTCACCTATCGTTTCCAAAGATGGTGTTGTTACCTTACAAGTAGCAGAAGGGGTGATTGAAGATATTCAAGTCCGATTTGTGAATAAGGATGGTAAAGATAAAGACAAGAAAGAAGAAGCAATTAGCAGTGAGACACTAACTACTGCTATTCTCAAAGAAATTGATTTAAAACCAGGAAGTGTTTTTAATCATCCTCAAACAGTAAAAAGCTTACAGAAGTTGTTAAGCTGGGGAATTTTTGAACACGCCAATTATTCATTCATTTCTGGTCAAGATAAAAATAAAGAAATTGTAGTTTTAAAGTTCGCTGAGAATCTATTAACAGGTGATGCAGCGGAAATTTTAAAGTATCAGCAGGAATTGCAAACTGCTCAAGCGAGTAAAAATAGAATTGCGGAAGCTCAGGCATTAAAAAAACTGGGATACTTATATCGTCAGTATAAAATTCACTATGAAGATGGGGTTAAAAAATATCAAACAGCACTGCAAATTTTCCAGTCAGAGAATCAGGAGATAGAAGTCGCTAAAGTTTATAACAACGTAGGTAATGTTTATTACAAATATGACAAGTATGACCAAGCAATCAGCAATTTTCAAGAATCTCTGAAAATATATCAGCAGAAGAAAAATAAATTGGGGGAGGCCATATTACTTAACAATCTTGGCAATACATATATGCAAACTAATCAATATCAAAATGCAATAGATAACTACAGCCGAGCCAGGAAAATATTTTCATATCTTAATGAACCTTTATGGGAAGTAATAACTATAAATAATCTTGCCTTCAACTACCGTTATTTAGACGAAAAAGATAAATCTATAGAATTATATAATCAGGCACTTTTGCAATTACAGAATCTAAAGCAAAACCCTGTTGAAATTGAAAGACAATCTCAGGAATGTCTTGAACGTCAATCTTCAGAAAGATTGGAGAAAAAAGCACATTTTTTCTTTGGATTAGGTATGAGTGATGCTAGTGGTTCATATATATACACAGGAATCCAACTATTAGATGATGAATTATCAAACTGCATTTTAGATAGCCGCTTTTGGCGAGTGGTAACATTCTTAAATGCTACACATCATTATCAGTCATTTGGTGATTATCAACAGGCTCTATATTATTCTAGTAATGCATTAGAACTCTGGAAAACTGTAGAAAACGATCAAGAAATCTTTACCCTCTTAAGAGAAAATAGTCATGTTTTAAAAAATATATTGAATGGCTGGCTGTTATTTCAGATTTCTATAATATACGAGGAATTAGGTAACAAACAGTTAAGCAAGCAATACAAACAACAATCACTTAACATTGCAGAGCAGGAAATACCGAATTTTATTGATTTAATTTATAGTGATAACAGGGATACTACAAAGGCTTTACTGCTAAATATTTGGCAAATTCCTATTAAGTTTGTTACAGGGCTACAACTGGAAGAGATTATTAGTCAGTCTGAAAAACAACTAATCCAATTTGTAAATCAGTACAACTTTGAGCCGAAACTTAAAGAACAGATCAAACAGTACATCACCCTAGCTAAACATATCATTGATGCCGAAAATTTAGCAAGCTCAAAGAAAAATAGTGAAGCGATTGAATCATACAATCAAGCTTTAGGAATCATCCAAAAATTAAAAAAAGAAGATTTATGCCTTGATACATTATTTCCTACCTTAGTTTTTAAAGCTAATAAAGAAAAAGCAGTTTTCAAGAATAAAAAAAATGAAGTCACAAATAATCTATGCTTTTATAAATCAGCAGAAATAGGAAAAGCACAATTATTGAATTTAGTAGCAAAAAATCAACTTTATTTGCAACAGAATCAAGAAGCCTTGACTTCACTAGATTTAGCATTGTCACGATTGAGCATTACATATGAAAGCACTATCTACAAAAAATATGACCCTCAAGAAATAACAAATATATTTACAAAATTCCTGTCATTAGTACAAAACTCCAATCAAAAATCTACAGAAGAAGACAAACAAGAAAACCTAGGCTCTATTGTTGAATCGTCACAAATGTTGATCGATTATTTCAACTCCACATATTCAGCGAATATTTATGGAGAAACACTCTCGTTAATTGCTAAGGCTCATAGGGCGAACCAAGAGTATGAAAAAGCATTGGAATTTCACAATCGAGCATTAAAATTATGGCAAGCTAAAGAGGAAATTTTCAAAGAAGCAGATACTTATCTCGCAATTGCAACTACTGAACGTGAGCGAGGAAATTTGACTCAAGCAAGAACTGAGATTGAAAAAGCAATAGCAATGATTGAATCTGAACGCGCCCAAGCTCAGGCTCAAGAAGCTAAAGAAACCCAGGATGATGATTTCCCCACAATACAGCCAAAGCAGACTGAATATAAATCCTATATTGACCTAGTTAAATATTTAGAATCAAAGCAAAATTACTATGATTTTTATATCGATCTGCTAATGCAACAACACCAACAAAACCCCTCAGCAGGTTACGATATAGAAGCATTACAAGCTAGTGAGCGGTCGCACGCTCGTAGTCTTCTGGCAATGATTAATAGGGATAGTCGCAATCCTGAAGGTAAAGTTCAAAATAATAGTAGTTCTAATCCCGACTATTCTAATCCCAACTATATAGAACTAGCCAAACCGCCTCAAATTCAAAAGATTCAACAGGAATTACTCGATGATAACACGCTACTTTTAGAGTATAGCCTAGGGGAAGAACGCAGCTATCTATGGGCTGTTACTAAAAACAGTATCACAACTTATGAGTTACCTAAGAGAGCTGATATTGAAGCAGCAGCAAAGCAATTTTACGACTTTTTGACAGTGTCAAGTTTAAGAATTAGACCTAACAAAGCAGCAGCATCAGGAGTTAAACTCAGCCAAATGCTCTTAGGACAGGTTTCTCAGCAGCTGGGTAACAAACGCCTATTAATTGTCGCAAATGGAATTCTGCAATATATTCCTTTTAGCGCCTTACCTATTCCAAACTCCACGTCTCTAAATACAGTCAGTTCATCTGCTGCTGTTGAGCCATTATTAGTTGAGCCATTGTTAGTTAAACATGAAATTGTTAATCTTCCCTCAGCTTCCACTCTTGCAGTTATTAGGCGCAATAATGAAAAGCGCCAACCACCAAGCAAAACTTTGGCTGTATTAGCAGATCCGATCTTTAGTAGGGGAGATGAAAGACTTACGCGCAAGTTAAATCAAACTGATTACCAGTCGCAGCAAAAGTTATCAACTTTGTCTAATGCTATGGGAGTTAAAAGTAATAATAATGTTGTAGTTGAACAGCTTTATCCCCGACTACCTAACACCCGTAAAGAAGCAGAAGAAATTGCGTCTCTGGTACCTCCACCTGAGCAATTGCAAAAATTTGATTTTGCTGCTAATCGCAAAGCTGTATTTGCTCCAGAATTTAGCCAGTATCGCTATATTCACCTTGCGACCCATGGTATTCTTGACTCTCAGACGCCAGAGCGCTCTGGTGTTATCCTATCTTTAGTAAATGAACAAGGGGAATTTCAAAGAAGTCTCTTATCCACACCTGATTTCTTCAAACTTAACTTATCAGCAGACTTGGTAACTTTAAGCGGTTGTCGCACAGGTTTGGGTAAACAAGTTAAAGGTGAGGGGTTGATTGGTGTAACTGGTGGCTTGATGTACAGTGGCGCAAAGCGCGTAATGGTGAGCTTGTGGAGTGTAGACGATCGAGCAACAACAGAACTGATGAAACGCTTCTATCAAGGCGTTCTCAAAGACAAGCTTCCACCAGCAAAAGCATTACGAGCAGCCCAACTAGCTATGTGGCGAGAACAACAGTGGCAAAATCCTTATTACTGGGCTGCTTTTACCATTCAAGGAGAGTGGAAATAAATAGGTAAATTTGTTTAATGAAATTATTTATATATTTATATGTTTACTATCGAGTTATATTTAGCTGTTCCCCGTTCCCTTCTAGATGGATTGGGAAGAAAATAGGTAGTCCAAGTTTGGGGAACAGTCTCAGACAAATCAAGTATTTGTAATAAATTAGCCCAATCTGTTTGTATTTCTTGATTTTGTGGATTAGTACGCTGAAGCTCAGCAAGAGTAGTTAGTGCTTCATACCATAATTTAGCATCAGTATAAACCAAGACTTCCTCCCTAGGGGAAGCTGCTTGCAACTGATTACTTAAGTTAGGACTAACAGGAATGCGCTCAACCCAACCATTAACTGTTGCATCTGCAGAGCGGTTATCTGGATTGCAGATCACAGAAAAAACCCAGCGATATTTTTTTCCTGACTGTAGCGGAAGCATTATTTTTGGTAGTTGTAGGCTAACAATTCCTGGCTCTTGTTTTAATGGAAAAGTAGCATAATAGACATCATCTTCTTTTTCATCAATTAGCACAAACTCTGCATCACGTTGATAGGATGACCAGTAGGGAATATAGAACCAGAAAGTAGGATATTTAGCAATTGTTTGCTCAACATAAGGAAATCCTTCATCTGTTGCAGGAACCAAAGCTGTCAGCGGTTGAACTACATTTGGACAGCGATCGCGTACCGCTCCTCCTCGCTTACGACCAGTAGGTGTCCCTCCAGGACGAATACCAAAGAAAAACCGTTTAATTTTCTCAATCAAGCCAGGTCTACGCTGGGATTGTGCTTGAACTGATGGTACGTAAACCAGCAAATTAGTCAATACAAAAATTAGCACAAAAGCAAAAATTACTTTTCGGGAAGGGAAATGTAGTCGGTTCATAGTTTCCTCGCCTGATGTACAGTTTAATTACGGTCAAGGAAAACAAAATATATATTTCCAGTAGAGACAAAAGCCAGTACAGGTGGAATCAAAGGAATCCATATACTAGCAACAGTAAGAGAAATTATAGAAGTCATATATAAAACTAGGATCCCACAGCCGGTAGCTATTCCCAAATCTCTTAACGAAGGTGAGTATAGTGCAAACACACCACCGAAGAAGGACCAACCCCATATCCAGAGGATTTCTATTGGTTGTGACCAAACCTGCAATAAAGGTACCTCATCGAGTACGGCACTGAGAATTTGACTGATCATGTGACCATTTACCACAACACCGGGAATTGTACCATAGGGTGTAGACCAATTATCATTGATTCCTTGAGTGGCAGTCCCACCAATTAAAACAATCTTGTCCCGTACATCTTGCTCGTCAAAGCGATTGTTTAAGATATCTTCCAGAGTCTTCCTTTTAGCAATGTTTTCGACTCCAGAACCAGTAGCACGGTAATTTAACAAAATCTGAAAACCAGAAGCGTCCACATCTTGATAACCCACAGTAAAAGGTTGTAGTTGCGGGAAAGTAATACCACCAAGTTGTAGATTATCCCCAGATTTAAAAGGATCTTGATAATTACTGTTTTCCCTCAACTCCAATTCCAGATAACGACGCGCCAACAAAAAACTAAAAGACTGCTTAGCTTGACAATTAGAACCAGAAATTCCCTCTACAACCATCAGATATCGGCGCACAATTCCGTCTCTATCAGTAACAAAATCACTGAAACCAACACGTTCTTTAGCTACTTCTTTAGGTGGGTCGACACTGGTATGTCCAATTTGCTTCCCTTGGTGATCGATATCAGGTACTTTGCAAACTGCAAAAACATTTGGTTTTCCCAGGCGCTTTAATAACCCTGGCAAATTGGGGTCAGCATTATAGGGACGGTATACATCCAAACCAATTAGTCGAGGGTTATATTTCTCTAGGGTTTCCAAAAGGCGATTGAGAGAAGCATCTTTTAAAGCAAATCCCTGTCCCTGCTCTTGGCGTTTATCTTGAGCCTTAATATCTTCGTCAGTGATTTCTATAATTAGCAAGCGTGAATCGACTCCTTCATTCAATGGTCTGATTTGTATCAGGTGATCAAAAGTCTTTAACTCTAACCATTCCATCAGACCAAAAAAACGTAGCACCACTAACCCACCCGCGATCATCAAACTCACCAATAGCAGAGTTCGGAAACCAGAACCACTAAACACCGGCTGGCGAATTCGTTCAACGAATCTTGTTAATCTACCCTTTGGCGATGGAGATGCTGGCTTATTTATATCTATCTCAACGGTAGTATTGGGAGGTGCTTGGGCAGTTTCCTGACTGGAATTTGATGCAAAAATTTCCTTCTCACTTGATAAAGGAATACCTAAACTTTTTGCTAGATATTTTAATCTTTCGTTAGCAGGGTTTGCCTTTCGTGCTGCAAGAACTAAATCTTCTAACCAATTCTCTGATTCGGCTTTTTCTATTAACTCAAAGACTACCTGACTTAAATTAGCTTCTGAGGCAATTTCATGTAGATTTTTATTTAGGTGGAAAGATAGCATTTGCTTTAATGACCCCCTATTGGGAAAAGCATTCATTAAAACTTCTTGCAATTGTTTCCGTTCTCCACCAGATAAATCCATACTTTATGTAATACCCGTCACTCTTTATTTGTCCCGTCCTCTTACTTCTAAATGTTAATGCTTATCTCATTCCTTTGAAAATCAATCAAGTCAAGTCTTCATTAACCATTATAAAAAGTATGGCTGAGTTTGTTGATAGTTCAGGAATAAATCAGTGTTTTGGTAGACATACTTTTCCAAAAAGCGTGATGCCAACTGGTCTTCATCAAAGTATAAATGATTTGGGTGTAGCTCTTTTAGAGGTAACAATTATATCTTGCCATAAACCCTAAAACTTTTACAGGCCAAGAAACACTGTTAAAATTAGGTGTTTGTTTTCCGTATACTGCATATTATACTTACTAGATTAATGGTAAAAACATGGCAGATATAATTGATATTGCTGTTAGTGATGACTCTTTTAGTACCTTAGTTCAAGCTGTACAAACTGCTAATTTAGTAGAAATATTAAAAAGTACTGGACCTTTTACAGTTTTTGCACCCAATGATGAAGCTTTTGCAAAATTACCTCCAGGAACTATTCAAACTCTGCTGCAAAATACTCCCCAGCTAGCAAGAATTCTCACATATCATGTTGTACCGGGTAAATTAATGCAAGCCGATTTAGCAAAATTGAAAACTGTAAATTCAGTGGAAGGCTCTACTATTAATATTAATTGTACTAATGGATTTGAAGTGAAAAATGCCACAGTTTTAGCAGCAGATATCGAAGCTGATAATGGTGTAATTCATGTGATTGACAAGGTAATTCTTATGGGTTGATTTTTGACACTCCGCCGTCCTATGAGGACGGGGATTCTTAGTTTAACGAGTCCACTTGACTGCAAAAGCTGATAAGATTTATTATCCTTAATAACTTATTGAGAAAAAACTTACCGATACAGTTTACACCGTTTCCTGTATGCATTCCTCTTTTCACACTTATAGGCAACAGGGTCGCGAACCAACATAATCCCAAATGGAGTAGCACCAGTCTTGATAATGCGGCTATCCTCAGGAACTCCAGTTTTATCAAGATCGTAAATCGAAGTAAATTCAGAATCTTGACTATGGGTGATAAATAGCTTTTTGTTGTCGAGGGAAACCATAACATTGTGCGGAAATGGTAAGGGAGCATCAGCAGGAGTTCCAGGAACAAGACTGAAGGATGCTAAATCAATCGTATACACGGAATTTTTCCCATCAGAACTCTCAATATCTGTAACATAAAGATTTGTTTCAGACTCATCAGCCCATATTCCGTGAGCTCCTGGTATATCGATTTCCCCGAGTAACTCCAATGTTGATGGATCCATTTTCAACACTTTTCCATCGATTTGTGTAGCGACATAGAGCAAACTATCGGAAAATCCCCAATAAAAAAGATGCGGATCTCCTCCCACCTTAACTCTATTGGTTTCTTGAAAACTCTCTCCACTATATTTAATCAGCCATCCTTCATCAGAACCATTAGCACTGAGCAGAGAAACAATTGCACTATCAGAGGTTACCGTAACGTCGTGGGGTTTAAAATTTGGTGCGAGGTCTGCAGGTATTGATACAGTTGCTAATACCTTTTTCATTCTCAAATCAATGACTGTCATAGTTTTATCGATATCATTTACCACCCACATCTGACCGAGTGTTCCATTATTCCACATATGGAAAACACCTCTTCCTGTGGGAATTTCAGCTTTTCGGCGCAGTCGTAATGCATCGTATACAAGTACTCTGTTATTCCCTCTATCTCCCAGCCATATCTCATCAGTAAAAAAGGTATTCTGTGCGTACATCGGCTCGGATCCTTTTTCCAGAATCAGATCGATGGTTCTTTCACTTTTTATGTCTATTAATGTGACAGTATTTGTACCTCTATTTGCAACTGCGATTCGAGATCCAGTGGGAGATGCTGGAGTACCGGGACGCATCTCAATGATGTTTGCTTTTAATGGCAAAATTGTAGTTGTTATTAAAATAACTGCAATCGCACAACCTAATACAAGTTGTTTCCAAGGGGATTGCATCCAGTGAGACGAAAATCTGAACATTTCACACCTTTTTTTCTATCCAATTGTATTCACACTTTTAAAGCAATAAATATAAATTTCGGTAACAATATTGTCTCTAATTTATAAGTATTGAGGGATAGAATTTATTGAAGTGAATGGAATAAGAAAAACAACTTTACGTAACAAGTTTAGCAAGATAACTCCAACAAAATATTTTGCAGATTTGTGTTTTTTATTAGTAGTTCAGGTATTAATAATTCTTAAACTCAGTTCTCGAACAAGAAACAAAATTCTGGCTTATTCCAAAAACCCCTACCTATCTAATAACAACAAATAAAACTCCCTCCACATCTTAGTTATTGGAGGGAATTATATTAATAATATGTATACATTTGAAATTAATCCAATATACTGTCATCTAATTACTACAGATATTGGATTCTAGCTAAGATTGAACCGTTCAAAAAAAATAAATTAAAGTTTTGCAGTCCTACACCCTGTTTGATTTTTTATAAACACACTCGTAAATTCCACTAGTCAAATATCTTCATTAAACCCGAAGTAAATTACCAGAAATCCAACCACGACCTCCGGTAAGCTCATACCAGCCATTAGAGGAACGACCAGTAAGACTTAGTGGTGTACCATTGGAAAAATAATTGACCCTACTGTAATTAGTACCCGGACCACTACGGATATTTGCTCCACTAGTATATGAACTTACATACCTTATAAATGAGGTACGAGTACCACCACCAGTACCACCACCAGAACGGGGACCGAAGCTTAAGTAATCCCCATGTATCCAATAACCATTAGCTAATTGAACCCAGTCACCATATGTGCGACCACTTGTTCTCACTTCAGTTCCGTTTCTTAAGCCATTGATTCTTCTGTATCTGGTACTTGGACCACTACGCACATTTACTCCAGACACCGATTGTACTCTTGCGACTCGACTTCCACCACCGGTACCACCACCGCTATTGATGTAAGTCAAGTACCTCTGAACAACCCAATCACCATTATCAAGTTGTGCCCAACCGTTAGATACGCGCCCACTTGTGTTAACAGCCTGTCCGTTATATAAAGTTCTGACAACACGAGAACTCGTAGTTGGTCTCGTACGGACATTCAATCCACTACGAGCATTCACTCTAACAGGAGCAGCTTCTGCTACGGCTCCAGATAAGCAAACAGTGAATAAAGATAAACAAAAACCTATAAGACTCAACCATACTTTAGGATTTTTCCAACCTTGTTTTTTAGCGGCTCCAGTTTGTGCAGCATGAGAACTCACAACAGAATCTCTTTCGTTCTCGGCATAACTAATCAACAATGCTAAATTATCCATGACAATTCTTACCACTTTGAAGATTGTATGATTTATAACTATTACTATGCCACCAGAAAATCAAGGCATATAAAGATAATGTAACATTAATAACTTATGTTAAGGATTCAAAATTCACCTCATACATAAGTGTTTATACTTAAAAACAAAAAATTATAATATCAAAAATGCACAGTTAAAACGCGGATTTTAGTTGTCTCTCGGATTTTAAATTACAATCTTAAGTAAAAAATAATTATATCCCCTTTAAATCCCGTTAAAAAGGGAAATTTGAATTAATTTTCGTCCTTTTCAAGGAGGGTAAGGGGATCGGAAGGCGATAATAAACCCATCTTCCGCACTCTAACTGTCACAATCGGTAATTACTTAAATAAATCAATAATAAAAGAGTAAAAAAG